>JAIXPW010000063.1 GCA_027485995.1 Verrucomicrobiaceae bacterium | reverse complement strand
TCAAGGCCGCAGCGAGAGGCTTCAGGAAGTTCTCGAACTATCGCACCCGGATCCTCTTCTACTGCGGTCGCCTGGACCTGCGACCGGAGGCCACCCACTAAATCGCGGGAAGAACCCATTCCTGGAAGCAGTCTGAACGTAGAAGAACCTTCAGATATTCGCGAAGCTTCAAAGATGCTTCGTCGGCGAGTTCGAAGGCAATGTCAAATTCGTAGCCGCGACAGGAAACGACATGAACTCTGCGCTGCCAAAGTTGTATTCGATCAAGGCGGTCACCCGCGTAGTCTTCGCCATCATGATACTCCATCTGGACGTGCCTGCTGATTTCAAAATTCGCCAAGATCATCAGGTAGAGTGACGTCCTGTTCTCCTCGTCGAAACCCGGGCCCATGGAGTCAAAGGTCACCTCAACAATCTCCCGGTCATTTACCTCAATACAGTCTACCCTTGTCGCCGTGAATTCCATTCGTCTTGAAGGCATTCTCATAAGCCTAAACAGGAAAATGGGGAACCACTAAAGTCACGAAAAGCACGAAAGTAGAAGCAATTGCCGCCATCTTCGAACTCACCTGATGAATGAGTCTGAAGCGTTTCGGAACTGCCTGATTTTCGTGATGTTTCGTGAATTTCGTGGTTTGGATTTCAGCCTCTAAGATAAGTGATCTCCTGCGTAATGATCGAGCGCTCCATGGGCGTCAATCGAAGCAAGATGAAATGAAGTTGAAGGGCTTATAGTCCCTTGGGCCCCACAACTTGCTCAGCCACCTTTGATCGATCCGAGAATGCCCCGAACCCAATCAATGAACGTCGATTCCCATCCACGTTGTGGGGAATCAGAGGAATTCTGAATACGGCAGTTCCTCCACATACAAAGCGCGGTTCACTGCCCCATACCGCCAGGAAATTTTCGCCTTCGGAAGGATCGATCTCGATCCCGCTGCCTGCTTTGAGCAGGCGGCTCCATCGGTCATCCAGTGGGCCATCGTCCAACTCGATCTCACGCCCGTCACTCAGTCGAATCCGTCTCCCATCCAGGCGATCAACCTTGACTGGATTCGACAACACCTGGTTGTCGACCCTCCGGGCGTAGCGGATCTCCACCAATCCGGAGCAAACTCCGATGATCACCAATGCGATCACGCAAAGGGCAGCAATGGTGACGCTCTTCATTTTCACTTGAATGATAGAGTGGAGAAATTGGCGGTGGAAAGCTAGAATTCACAGAGGAACGTGATCAGCAGGCTTGTTCTGCCGATCTTTTCTTCTGGAGACTCCGCCGAATCGAATCAGATACAGCGATCCCATGACGGCGAGAGGCACTCCGAGACCGATGTATCCGATCAGGTCCATCACCCTGACGTCCTTCTCGAGTGCACTGAATCGGGAATCCTTTGCGTCAACAAAGCAGGTCACCTCACGGCCTGATTCGAGGGCCTCACGAAGCCGGGAGTAGAGTCCGCTCGACTCGCTGAAGATCGCAGCTCGATCCCCCTTGATCACGCTATCGCCCAAACTGAATTCATACCCCACCGATACCGATGAGCTTCCACCATGTCTTCCACTTCCAGAACTGACGCTCTCGACCCTGAGAATTCTAGCAGGCACTTCCAGACCACCGTCCAGCCTGCCCTTCTGGTGGAACAGGTATGGAATCCTCACGAGCATGACACATCCAGCGGCCAGAAAGAGGATTCCAAACAGGAACACCAACGGCGACTTGTATTCGATGCTTCCAGCTGGAGGTAAGCCAAACAGTTTTCCCATCGATTGTGTTTGCTGCACGATGAGCGCATCCGGGGCGGGATGGAAGCTTGAATTCAGTTTGACGGCTTAGCTGAAAGTGGGCTTTGCGGATTCCCATCCTTGAGATCCACTGATCGACAGTCGCCCTTCTTGAACGGTGGCTCTGGCGTTGCAGGCGCTTTCGGTCGTGCCGGCGGTTTGGGTTGCCCGGGAGCCTTCCCATCAGGATTGGGGCTGACGATTGAACCAATGCAAAGGACGACAGCACAAAGCAGGATGGTGCCGGGAAACTGCGTTGGTGGGTCCGCATGCTGGGCTTCGAGGAGGTCGGAGTTTGGGTGGAAAGAAGTCGCGGGGAAAGTGGTTGGCTGACCAAGAGGTTTCACCCCGAGGCGGCCATCAACAAGCTCTTGCAATTGGAATGAGCGCCAACAAACCTGTTCAGGATTCCCAGTGAAAGTCGTCGCGAAACCATTCCGACCCAAGATACTTCTCGTGCCGGAAGGCGGACTCTATCTCGCCTTCAGGCTGCCACCCTTGTTTCGAAACGCTGGCTGGGACGTGGATCTGCTGTGTGTGGCAGGTGATCCAATGGTGCACAGCCGCCATGTCAAAACCGTGTTGCAGGAGGAGAGTCGGGATGACCTCGAGGATCGATTGAAGGGGATTCTGCGCGATCCGCAGCGGCCTTGGCAGGCGGTGGTGGTTGCGCACGAAGGGACCCTGCGTCAAATGATCGCCACCGGGGATCCCACACTGTTGGAGGGCTGGCAACCCGGCGCACTGAACAAGGAGGTGCGCGAGGTTCTTCTGGGAAAGTTCGCATTGGCCACCGTCCATGAGCGGCGGCTGTGGCGGGTCCCTTCCAGCAAGGTGTGTCAGACCGTGGCGGAAGTTCTGGAGTTCGGCCACGCCAACGGCTGGCCGATCATTGTGAAGCCGGATGATCAATCTGGCGGCCGTGGCGTGGTGAAACTTGATTCGCCCGCTGCGCTTGAGTCGGACCAAGCGCCCTTGGCATTGCCGACCTTGGCCCAGAAATTCATCCAAGGTCAGCGCGGGCTTGTGGACATGCTTTGCGCCGGCGGACGACCACTGGCCTGGCTGGCAAGCGATTCAACCAAGCGCGCCCATGGCGAGTTCAGCCCATCCACCGCGCGAAGGTTTCGAGCCATGCCGGAGCTCCAGCCTCTCGTGGAGCAAGTTGCCCTCTTCACCAGGTTTGAAGGCTTTTGCGGGTTCGACTGGATCAGGGAAGACCACACAGACCTTTACTACCTGATCGAGTTTCACCCGCGTCCGTCTTCGGGGTTCCGCTTCGGCCGTTCCTGCGGAGTCGATTTTGCAGCAGCCCTCGCGGCATGGCTGGGCGTCGATCCGGCGGCTTTCCCCACGCAAACGCAGGCACCGGGGAGTCTCGTGGTCGCCCATTATTTTTCCGGTGATCTGGCGCGGTGTTTTCGGGAGCGGGATTGGCGCGGTCTGGCTGCCTGGCTGCCCGGCTGTGGCATCCGCCATGATGTTTGGTGGGATGATCTCCCGTTGCTGTTCGCCTGGATCCGGAGCGGTATGCGCAGGATCCTCAGGGAAAAACGGGTGTCCAGCCCCAGGTTGAACGCTGGATCGTCAAGCACTCCAGTGGAGAAGAACCCATGTGTGTAATGGGGCGGAATTCGAGGAGATGGAGGGTCCGGTTGGCCTAGAGCGCGCCGTAAAATCGGACAAGCGGCAAGGTTTCCGGAGACAATTCCGTAGGGTCGGCGGGTTTAATCGGGAACCGAACCACCGTGCTGGTACCCCGAAGACTGCCGTCGTGTTGACCATGAACCGCTTCCGCCTTTTTCCCTACTCCCTCGTCGCCGTTGTTGGCATGAGCTGCAGCCTTCCTTCTGGCTTCAATCGCAGCAGTGCGCCGCTTCCGCTGGCTTGGAAGAATGCGGGAAATTTCCCGGACGCAGCGCCTTCCAAGGACCTCGCCCGCTGGTGGGGGCGATTCGAGGATCCCACCCTCTCGCGGATCATTGCCGACGCCCTGCGGAACAATCCGGACCTCGCCTCGGCCTCGGCTCGTGTCCGTGAGTCCCGTGCGCGCCGGAACGCCGAGGCCTCCTCGCTGTTTCCGACGCTCAGTGGATCCAGCTCGGTGGGCTCCAATGCCTCCCAAACCCTCGGCGGCGGAGGCTCGGATGCCACCTCGTCGTCAGCCGGACTGAACGCCTCGTGGGAGATCGATCTTTTCGAAAAAAACCGCAGCAGGATCGAAGCCGCTTCCGCGCGATACGGTTCCGCCCAGGAAAGCCTCCACTCGGTCCAGGCCTCGCTCGCCTCGGAGATCGCCATCGCCTACACGAGCCTGCGCGCCAACGAGGCCGCCCTCGGCGTGCTGCAACTGACGGTCACGGCCCGTGAAGAAACGTCAAGGCTCGCCACCTGGCGCACCCAATCCGGCGTGACCGACTCGCTGGAATCCAGCCAGGCCATTAGAAGTCTCGAACAGGCGCGGGCCGCGGTGCCTTCCCGACAGCAGTCAATCGCCCAAGCGCGCAATCTCATCGCCCTCCTCGCAGGCCAGACTCCCGGTGCCTTGGATGGACTGCTTTCCTCCGGGCGGAACTCCATTCCCAATCCTGCCAGAAGCCTCGCCATCGGCATCCCGGCGGACACCGTCCGAAAACGCCCGGATGTGCGCCTCGCCGGCTACCAGCTCCTCGCCGCCGCCGCCAGCACCCGCGCCGCCAATGCCGAGCGTTACCCATCGCTCAATCTAACAGGTTCGCTCGGACTGAACACCCTCGGCTCCGGTAAGGTCTTCGACCCGCAGAGCACCAGCGCGGGCATCGCCGCCGGAATCACCAGTCCGATCTTCAACGCCGGGAGGATCCGCTCCAACATCGAGGCGCAGGACGCTGCCGAGGAACAGGCATGGAACGACTATCGCTCGACCGTTCTAACAGCGCTCTCCGAAGTGGAGGATGCCTTGATTGCCTGCAACCGCACGGCCGAGAGATTGGAAACCCTCGAGAAGGCGACCAGTGCGGCCCGCGAGGCAGCGACGCTTGCCCAGCAGCGATACGAAGCCGGCGTCGCCGACATCCTCACCATCCTCGATTCCCAAAGCACCCTGCTCGGTCTCGAGGAGACCCTCTTGACCGTCCGTGCCAGCCGCACCATCGCCTTCATCCAGCTTTACAAGGCCCTCGGTGGCGGTTGGTCACCTGAATCCTGAACTACTTCCCAGTCCGTAATGTCGAAACAGAACTCCAATGAAGAACTGGCAGATATCGTCCGCAGTGGCGCATCTCGCTCCATCGCAATATGGCTGATCATTGCGATCGTGCTGACGGGAGCAGGTGTCTGGTTCTGGGCTGGCCGAAACAAGGACACCACGGATGCCGCCGAGTATGTCACCCATAGTGTCAAAAAAGGAAACATTTCACTCCTTGTCACGGCTGCGGGGAATCTCACGCCCACCAATCAGGTTGTCATCGGCTCGGAACTCTCAGGCACCGTCAATGCGGTGTATGTGGATACCAATGACACCGTGAAGAGCGGCCAGCCACTCGCCAAACTCGATACCACCAAACTCAACCAGCAGACCGAACGCAGCCGTGCGTCCTTGTTGTCCGCCAAGGCAAGGGTCAAGCAAACCCAGGCAACTCTAACTGAAAGCAATGCATCTCTCGCACGGCAGGAGGAACTCCTTGCCATCAGCGGCGGCAAGACCCCCTCGCGTGCCGCCATGGATACCTCCCGTGCTGCCGTCGCCCGCGCGGAGGCCGATCTCGAGAGTGCACGTGCCGCAGTCACCGGGGCGGAGGCGGAGGTGAAGTCCTTCGAGCGTGACTTGAAGGTCGCCACGATCATGTCCCCCGTGGACGGGATTGTCCTGTCCCGCAGCGTCGAGGTCGGCCAGACCGTCGCCGCCTCCTTCACCGCACCCACGCTTTTCACCATCGCCGAGGATCTGAAGAAGATGGAACTGCTCGTAAACGTCTCCGAAGCCGACATCGGGCGCATCGAGGTCGGACAGACCGCCACCTTCAGCGTCGATGCCTGGCCCGCGCGCAGCTACACCGCGAAAGTCAAGAAAGTGGCCTACGGCGCGGTTGGAACCGGGACCACCGCGAAGGAGGGCGCTTCCAATTCCAACACGGCGGTCACCTACAGCACCGAACTCGAGGTTTCCAACGAGGATCTGTCGCTCCGGCCCGGCATGACGGCCACCGTGGACATCGCCATCGTGGACAAGAAGGACATCCTCGTCGTGCCGAATTCAGCCCTCCGATTTGATCCCGTCGTCGCCGCCTCGATCGGCAAGCCGGACGCGACCAAGCGCACATTCGTCCAAAGTCTTTCCCCAGGGGGTGGCCGCCGCTGGCGTGGTGCCCCACCGCCCAAGGCAGGCTCGTCCGACTCCACTCCCAAGGTCTGGGTTCTCAAGGATGGCGCACCTTCCGAAGTCCCCGTCACCCTGGGCATCACCGATGGCCGCTTCACGGAAATCACCGGAGGTGAACTGACGGCAGATATGCCAGTCATCATCAGCATCAAGCCGCCGAAGACCGAATGAGTGCTGAAAAGCTCATCCAGCTGCGCGGCATCACCAAGCGATACGGCACGGGCGACGCCGCCTTCCTCGCACTTCGAGGAGTGGACCTCGACATCCATCGTGGCGAGTTTGTCGCGATCATGGGCCCCAGTGGTTCGGGGAAATCGACCCTCATGAACCTGTTGGGCTGTCTCGACACCCCCACCTCCGGGTCTTACCAGTTCAAGGGCATTCCCGTGGAAGATCTCAACAAGGACCAGCGCTCGCTGCTCCGCCGACACGCACTTGGATTCATCTTCCAGGGCTTCAACCTGCTCGCACGCACCTCGGCTCTCGAAAACGTCGAGCTTCCCCTCCTCTACCGAGGTTACACCAGAAAGCAGCGCCACGAGATGGCCCGCGAGGCGCTCGCCCAGGTCAGCCTCTCCAACAAGGAGCGAAACACCCCGGCCGAGCTTTCCGGTGGCCAGCAGCAACGCGTCGCCATCGCCCGCGCCATCGTCACCAAACCCGACACGCTTTTTGCCGACGAACCCACCGGCAACCTCGATTCGAAAACCACCGTCGAAATCATGGAACTCCTCCGCAAGCTGAACGAAGACCGGGGCATCTCCATCATCATGGTCACCCACGAGGACGAGGTCGCGGCCTGTGCACGACGCATCATCAACGTGAGGGATGGTCTCATTTCTTCAGATACGAAGCAATGAGACGCAAGACCCGCAAAGGAGACGCAAGACACAAGACTGGAAGACCCAAGATAAGAATTCGCCATGCCTATGCCTTTCCCCTCATCATTCCAGTCTCACCTCTTGAATCTTGAATCTTGAAATCTTGAGTCTCCCCTCATGATCGCCATGCTCTTCAACGCACTGCTGATTGCCATCCGGGAAATCCGGAGGAATCTCATGCGCTCGTTCCTCACGGTGATCGGGATCGTCATCGGGGTCGCTGCCGTCATCACGATCGTCACCCTCGGCCGGGGAACCACCGAGACCGTGAGGCAGCAGATTTCAAGAATGGGCAACAACCTGCTCGTCGTCCGTCCCGGCCAGGGCTGGGGCAGCAGCGGAGCGCCTCAATTCAGCATGCAGGATGTCGAGGCGATCCGCGATCAGGTTCCCGGAATCGCGTCGGTGGCCCCCTTCGTTTCCAACAACTCTCCCATCATCTACCAGGATCGGAACCGCACGTATGACGTCCAGGGCACCACGCCCAACTACTTCATCATCGCGAACTGGAAAGTCGGCACCGGCCGGTTTTTCACGGATGCCGAAGTGACCGAATCCGCGCCGGTCTGCGTCATTGGGGAAACCATTCGCAAGGAACTCTTCGGTGAAGGGGTGGATCCTGTCGGCAGCAAGGTCCGGGTGAAGAGTCTGACCCTCGAGGTCATCGGCGTCACTGCGGCCAAAGGCCAGGGTGGCTTCAGCGACGATCTCGATGACAACCTGATCACTCCCTACACCACCGTCATTCATCGCCTTTCAGGTCGCCAGGGTGGAAGGAATTTCAACCAGGTGATGATCTCCGGCCAGAAGGATTATCCCACCGCCAACATCGTGGCGGACGTCGCCGCACTGATGCGTGAGCGCCGAAGGATCAGCGCCAGCGAGGAGGACAACTTCAATGTTTTCGATTCGCAGCAACTCGCCGAGGTGATGAGCTCCAGCACCAAGACGATGACGACGCTGCTCGGCTGTGTCGCGGCGGTCAGCCTTCTCGTTGGCGGCATCGGCATCATGAACATCATGCTGGTCTCCGTCACCGAACGCACCCGCGAGATCGGCATCCGCCTCGCCATCGGGGCCCGGGCGAGGGAGGTGCTGCTCCAGTTCCTGGTGGAGGCCGTGACCCTTTCCTGCGTCGGCGGTCTGGCAGGAATCGCCCTTGCCTATGGCTGCTGTTACTTCATTGCCGGCATGATCGGCGTACCCTTCCTCTTCGATCCGAAGATCAACATAGTCGCCTTTGTCTTCTCCGCAGTCATCGGCATTCTCTTCGGCTTCATGCCCGCACGCCGCGCCGCATCGCTCGACCCGATCGATGCGCTGCGGCATGAGTGAGCCGATCCCCGGCATCCCAATCAGGAATTTCAACAAGACCGCTTTACAAGTGTCGTTTTTACACTTAAAAGCGCTTCATGCCTTTCACCTACCTCTACCCGAGAGCCGCGCTCACCGTGGACTGCGTCGTGTTCGGATTCGACGAGGGAGCCTTGAAAGTCCTGCTGATCCGCCGGGGCATCGAGCCGTTCCTGAACCGTTGGGCGCTCCCTGGAGGATTCGTTCGTCCAGATGAAACGCTGGATGCGGCCGCTCTCCGGGAGTTGCAAGAGGAGACCGGACTTCGAGAAGTTTATCTCGAGCAACTCTACACCTTCGGAGAGATCCATCGCGATCCTCGTGAACGGGTGATCAGCGTCGCCTACTTCGCCCTCGTCCGCCGCACTGATCACGTTCCCGCCGCCTCAACCGATGCCGCCGATGCAGCCTGGTTCGAAGCGGAGAAAACTCCCACACTTGCCTTCGACCATGCGGAGATCCTGAAAGCGGCGCTCGACCGGCTGCGAGGGAAGATCCGCTGGCAGCCGGTGGGCTTCGAGCTGCTGCCGAAGAAATTCACGCTCAGCCAGCTCCAGGGGCTCTACGAGGCCATCCTCGGCCGAGAGCTCGACAAACGGAACTTCCGCAAAAAGCTGCTGGCTCTCGATCTGTTGGTCGCGCTGGAGGAAACCACCACTGCCGCCTCCCGCAGGCCCGCGCAGCTCTTCCGCTTTGACCAGCGAAAGTATCAATCACTCACCCGCAAGGGTTTCATCTTCGATCTATGAAAAATCGAGATCAGCGTGTGGCCATCGCCACCGAAACCGTCGCGATCATCGCCGCCGGACACTACACCTCGCCCTCGGGACGCACCGTGAGCATCGCTTTCCAGATGCAGGAAGCACGCACCAACACGGTCCTGCACGAACTCTCGGCTCTCAATACGCGTCCGCCTCATACGGTCACGGACCGGGGCACTCTTGAAGTGACACCCGAAACCACCTTTGTCGCATTACAACGACTCAAGCAGGAGGGAGCGACCGATCTTGGGTGCCTCAACTTCGCCTCGGCCAAGAATCCAGGTGGCGGCTTCCTCACCGGTGCCCAAGCCCAGGAAGAGGCGCTGGCGCGCTCCAGTGGCCTTTACGACTGCCTGCTGACACAACCGGATTACTATGAACTCAATCGCAAACATCGGAGCTGCCTGTATCTGGATCTGGCGATTGTATCGCCGGGCGTTCCATTTATTCGAGATGATGAGGGAACACTGCTGGAGGAGCCGGTCATCGCCACAGTAATCACCTCGCCCGCCCCCAATGCCGGAGCGGTGGCCGCCAATGAACCAGAAGCAGTTCCCGCAATCATCCCCACCCTGCAACGCCGGGCCGAGATGGTTCTGCGCCTGGCGGTGATTCATGGCATCCAAAACCTGGTACTGGGAGCCTGGGGCTGCGGGGTCTTCCGCAACGATCCCGCGACAGTGGCAGATGCGTTCGAACAACTGCTCAAGCAAGGGGGAAGATATCATGGCCGCTTCCAGCGTGTTGTGTTCGCCGTTTACACTTCGGCTCGGGAACAGGCCAATTTTGATGTCTTTCACGCAGCCTTTTCGAAATAACCCCTTGGCAAGACTCAGATCATCATGAACACGAACAACCCTCTCCTCACCGATCTCTATCAACTCACCATGGCCGCCGCCTACCACGCCAGTGGCCGGGCCGAGCAGGAAGCCGCGTTCCACCTGTTTTTCCGCACACTGCCGTTCAAGGGAGGCTACGCCGTGTCCGCCGGGCTGGGCAGTGCGGTGGAATGGCTGAAGGGATTCCGTCTCGAGACCGATGACATCGACTACCTCGGCACACTGCGTGACGCCGAAGACGCTCCGCTGCTGAAACCCGCTTTCCTCGATTACCTGCGCGACCTGAATCTGTCCGTCAGCATCGACGCGATCCCGGAAGGCACGCTGGTTTTCCCACATCAGCCGATTCTCCGCATCACCGGGCCGATCCTCCAGTGCCAGTTGTTGGAAACCGCCCTGCTGAACATCATCAACTTCCAGACCCTCATCGCCACCAAGGCTGCCCGGATCTGCCAGGCAGCGCGGGGTGAACCAGTCCTTGAGATGGGATTGCGTCGAGCACAAGGGCCGGATGGCGCGCTCGCCGCCAGCCGCGCCGCCCACGTCGGGGGGTGCGCGACGACTTCGAACGTTCTCGCTGGCAAGGTTTACGGAATTCCAGTCAAGGGGACCCATGCGCATTCCTGGGTGATGTCGTTCGAGACCGAAATGGAGGCCTTCGAACAATACGCCGCCGCGCTGCCGGGGAACTGCACCTTCCTCGTCGACACCTACGACACGCTCGAAGGCGTCCGCCATGCAGTGAAAGCCGGGATAAAACTCCGCGAGACAGGCCATCGACTGTTAGGGATCCGGCTCGATTCGGGCGACCTCGCCTGGCTCAGCCAACAAGCACGCGTCATCCTCGATGAGGGTGGATTTCCGGATGCCGCCATCGTCGCCTCGAACGACCTCGATGAAGGCCTCATCGAAAGCCTCAAGCAGCAGGGCGCGAAGATCAGCGTCTGGGGGGTCGGCACCAAACTCGTCACCGGTGGCGACCAGGCCGCGCTCGGAGGGGTTTACAAACTCGCCGCCATCCGCGACGACTCTGGCCAGTGGCAGCCGCGCATCAAGCTCAGCGAACAGGTCATCAAGGTCTCGACGCCCGGACTCCAACAAGTCCGCCGTTTCCATCAAGATGGCCGTTTCCTCGCGGATGCCATTTACGATGCCGAACTCCCATGTCCGGAACCCTGCAACATCGTCGATCCCACGGAGAACCTCCGCCACACAACGGTCCCTGCCGGAACCGATCATGAGGATCTCCTGCAACCACTTTTCCGCGACGGCAAACTCGTCGCCCGTTTGCCCAATCTAACGGAATCCCGCGCCCGCTGCCAGGCACAGCTTGCGGCACTCAATCCCACCATCAAACGTCTCGCCAATCCCCACCGCTACCCCGCTGGTCTGGAAGCCGGACTTCATCAGAAAAAACTCAACCTCATCCGGAAAGCCCGCCCTTGATGAAAACCATCGCCGTAGCCGCCACCGCGCTCAACCAGACCCCGCTGGCGTGGAACGCCAATCTGACAAACATCCACGCCGCTATCTTCGAAGCCCGTGCCGCCGGCGCGGCCATTGTTTGTCTGCCGGAACTCTGCATCTCTGGCTATGGTTGCGAAGACGCGTTCCTCTCGCCGAGCACCCATGTGCAGGCTTGGGCGAGCTTGCGTGAGAGTCTGGCATTCACGGAGGGCCTCGTCGTTTCACTCGGACTGCCTGTCTTCCATCACAACACCGTCTTCAATGCGGCTGCCCTCGCGGTGGACGGAAAACTAATCGCCCTGGTGTGCAAACGGCACCTCGCGGGCGATGGAATCCATTATGAGCCGCGGTGGTTCAAGCCTTGGCCTTTGCAAACACGCGATCTCTTCCGAGCACCGGACGACGGGGAAGAGATTCCTATCGGAGATCTGGTGGTGGACGTCGGCGGAGTGCGGCTGGGATTTGAAATATGCGAGGACGCGTGGGTGGCCCGGCGTCCCGGCGGTGACCTTTCCGCCCAGGCGGTAGACATCATCCTCAATCCGAGTGCGAGCCACTTTGCGTTTGGCAAGCGGGAGATCCGTCGCCGTTTTGTCGTCGAAGGATCGCGCGCATTCGGCGTGAGCTATATTTACTCAAACCTGCTGGGAAATGAGGCGGGCCGCGCAATCTACGATGGACAAACCCTCATCGCCAGCGCGGGCGTACTGCTCGCAGAGGGGCCCAGGTTCTCCTATCGCGACCACCTTGTCACCGTTGCCACCGTCGATCTCGATCTCACACGGCTATCCCAATCGCGGACCACCAGCCACCGCATCCAGCTTCCCGACGCCCATCATCCGGCTGTCATCCGGGCGGATTTCGAATGGCCGATCGCGAGAACGACCGGGTCGAACACTCCCATCGCCGCGTGGGAGAAATCCACGGCAATCAAGGAGGAGGAATTCACCCGTGCCGTCAGCCTCGCGCTTTTCGACTACCTGCGGAAAAGCCACACCCGCGGCTTCACCGTTTCCCTCAGCGGTGGAGCGGACTCGGCGGCGGTCGTCTGCCTCGTTCATCTCATGGCACATCTCGCTTTGCAGGATGGAGACGCAACAGGAAAACTTCCATTTCTCTTGCCGTGCCGGAATGTGGGCGACCTGACCCATCAGCTCCTCATCACCGCCTATCAGGCCACGTCGAACAGCGGGGAAGTCACCCGCCACGCTGCCGCTTGTCTCGCGGAAGCCATCGGTGCGCGGCACCACGAACTCGACATTGCGGAGCTGCACCAGGGTTACGTCGATCTCATCGGCAAGGCCATCGGCAGGGAACTCACCTGGGACCAGGACGACATCGCCCTGCAGAACATCCAGGCCCGCGTCCGCTCGCCCGGCATCTGGATGATCGCGAATCTCAGCAACACCTTGCTTCTGTCCACCAGCAACCGCAGTGAGGCCGCGGTCGGATACGCCACCATGGATGGCGACACCTCGGGTTCGCTCGCACCCATTGCCGGCATCGACAAGGCCTGGCTGCGGAAATGGCTGCGCTGGCTGGAAACCGAGGGGCCGCTCCTTGAAAGCGGCCATGTCAACATTCCGGCACTCACCCTGATCAACCAACAGCAACCCACCGCCGAACTTCGTCCGGCCGGTGCCGCTCAGACCGACGAAAGCGATCTCATGCCCTACCCAGTGCTCGACGCCATCGAACGTGCCGCCATCCGCGACAAGCGCGGCCCGGCCGACATCCTTGTCCTACTCCAGCAAGATTTCCCAGATCATCCCAAGGCCCAACTCTTCCAGTGGCTCACCCGCTTCTTCCAGCTCTGGTCGCGCAACCAATGGAAACGCGAACGCTACGCCCCGAGCTTCCACCTCGACGACCAGAATCTCGATCCCAAAACCGGCTGCCGCTGGCCGATCCTGAGCGGTGGATTCGCATTGGAGCTCGAACAATTGAAGGCCGGACTCACAACGCCATGAACTCGATACGCTCAGTGGCAGACGCCATCGCCCTCGAAGCCTCTGGCGCAAATCTGAAGTATGTTTTCTTTTGGGGGCATACTCCTGATCGTGATGGAACGATCACGAAAGCATGTTTCAGCCAGTGGTGGGAAGCGCCCTTCGTCGTAGGTGGCTTTCGCTATCAGACCGCAGAGCACTACATGATGGCTGCCAAGGCACGGTTGTTCGGGGATATGGAGACCTTCCACAAAGTTTTGAACTCGACGCATCCAAAACAAGCCAAGGATCTCGGACGCGGAGTTGCCAGCTTTAACGAGAGAATCTGGTTAGAGCATCGATTTGAGATCGTGATCGCTGCCAACGAGGCAAAGTTTCGGCAAAACTCCATGTTGTCGGACTTCCTGATTTCGACAAGTGATCGAGTGCTGGTCGAGGCCAGCCCAGTGGACAAGATTTGGGGAATTGGGCTTGCTGCAAATGACGCCAACGCGTGCTCCCCTCAAAACTGGCAAGGTCTCAATCTTCTCGGATTCGCGCTGATGGAAGTGCGTGAGCGGATACGGTCACAACACAAATGAAATGACCTGAGGAAAGCGATCTCTCATCATGAACACCACCACTCTATATCGTCCGGTCGGCCCAGAGGAACTTGAGCTGATCCGGCAGAGCGACTGGAAGTCTTTTCCTCCCAGGCTTCCGGAGCAGCCGATTTTCTATCCGGTGACCAACGAGGCCTACGCCATCCAGATCGCGAGGGATTGGAACGTGCGGGATTCCGGGTCCGGCTTCGTCACGGAGTTTGCCGTCGATCAGGATTTTCTCACCCGTTACGAAATCCAGCAAGTGGGCGGACAGCTTCACAAAGCGCTTTGGGTTCCGGCGGAGGAACTTGAGGAGTTCAATCGCCACATCGTCGGTCCGATCAAGGTCATCCACACATTCACCCATCCATGAACCCCCGACACGCCACCAGGATCAGCCGGTTCCTCAGCCTCGTGCTCAGGCATCAGCCGGAAACCCTCGGCATCACGCTCACGGAAGAGGGTTGGACGAATGTCGATGACTTGATTGCCGCCATGAACCGGCATGGTCAGGAGCTTGATTTTGAAACGCTCGAGCAGGTTGTTGAAACCAACGACAAGAAGCGGTTCGAGTTCAGCGATGACGGTGAGATGATCCGCGCCAGTCAAGGGCATTCTGTGAAGGTGAATCTGGGCTATCAGCCGACCCCGCCTCCAGAAATCCTCTTTCATGGAACCGTGGCCAGATTTCTTCCAAGCATCCGCGACAATGGCATCCAGAAGGGGCAACGGTATCAGGTTCATCTCAGTGCCTCGCTTGTGGTCGCCAACACGGTTGGCAAAAGGCGTGGTGAGCCGGTGATCCTGAGCGTCCGGGCTCGGGAAATGAACGCAGCCGGACGTGAGTTCTATCTATCAACCAACGGGGTATGGCTGACGGATTCCGTGCCTGCCCGCTACATCGATTTCCCGCAATGAACTCTCCGCTCATCCATTCCCTCCTTGGAACCGCACTCGGAGATTCGCTCGGCCTGCCATCGGAGGGCATGAGCCGTTCACGCATCGCGAAACGGTGGAAAGGTCCGCTGAAGCAGCGGTTTCTCTTCGGGCGCGGCATGTTGAGTGATGACACCGAGCACACGATCCTCGTTTCGCAATCGCTATTGCTTGGCGACAGCGATCCAACAGCTTTCCAGAAAAAATTGGCGGGCAAGTTGAGGTGGTGGTTTGCGGCGCTGCCGGCCGGAATCGGACTGGCCACCGCCAAGGCCATCCTCAAGTTGTGGATCGGTTTTCCTCCGGGTCGAAATGGCGTGTTCTCCGCAGGCAACGGGCCGGTGATGAGGGCTCCCATTCTCGGAGTCTATTTCGCCAACGATTCCGGGCTGCGGTCGGAGTTTGTGAAAGCGTCCACCGTTCTCACCCACACGGATCCCAAGGCGTTCGAGGCCGCGATGATGGCGGCGGACTGTGCTGCATTTGCGACCAACCGGGAGATACGAAAAGACGTGATCCTGGATCGCATGAAGGAAGTTGCGGCATCACCGGAGTGGCATCAGCCGCTCCAACAGATCGAGACGTCGTTGGCTGAGGGCGCGAGCGTCCAACAGTTCGCCTATGAGATGGGATTCTCGAAGGGCGTTTCGGGATATGCGGTCCACACGATGAGCATGGTGCTGTTCGCCTGGCTGAGACATCGCGGGGATTTCAGTACGATTGTCAGTGAGGTCATCGCCTGCGGTGGGGATACCGACAGCGTGGCGGCGATCGTCGGCGGAATCGCGGGAGCGGAGACGGCGGACTTCAATCCGGAGTGGTTGGGAAAACTGTCGGACCATCCATACACCGTGGATTACCTCACCCGGCTTGGCACCGCGCTGGCCGAATCAGTTGAAGGAGGCCCCATGAAACCGCCCTCCGTTGCAAACTGGCTGATCATTCCCAGAAACATTGTCTTTTTCCTCACCGTCCTGATTCACGGCTTCCGCAGGATTTTTCCACCCTACTGAACTCCATCCTCATGCACGCGCTCCTCCTCATCGACATCCAGAACGACTTCCTGCCAGGCGGTGCGCTTGCCGTGCCGGGAGGTGACGGGATCATTCCCATCGTCAACGAACTCATGTCAGGATTTGATATCATCGTGGCGACGCAGGACTGGCATCCGCCGGATCACGGAAGTTTCGCGGCGAATCATCCGGGCAAGGCTGTTTTCGAATCGGTGGATCTCCACGGACTGCCGCAGACGCTGTGGCCGGTGCATTGCGTGCAGAATACGGGAGGGGCGTTGTTTGCTCCGACGCTCGACACACGCCGCATCGCGAGGGTGTTTCCCAAGGGGACGGATCCCCAGATCGACAGCTACAGCGGCTTCTTCGACAATGGCCATCGCGGCGACACCGGACTTGGGGAATGGCTCAAAGGGAAAGGAGTCACCGAACTGACACTGTGCGGCCTGGCGACCGACTACTGCGTGAAGTTCACTGCACTGGACGCATTGTCATGCGGCTTCAAGGTGAACCTGCATCTGGCGGCCTGCCGGGGAGTTGATCTGCAGGCAGGCGATTGCGTCAAGGCGGTGGCTGAGATACGCGAACACGGAGCGATGATTCGATGAATCCGAAGTCATCACGAATGGAAGTCATGCTTCTCTTGGTCCCGTCAGCGCTTCTGCTGGCGGCGGCCTGGTTCAAGTGGGCGCCCCTCGATTTCACGGAGGCATGTGGTTTCGTCACGGGGGCGGTCTGCGTCTGGTTGGTGACACGGGGCAATATCTGGAACTGGCCGATCGGCCTGGCGAACAATCTGTTCTTCGCCTTCCTGTTCTGGCGGGCAAGGTTGTTCGCGGACATGGGACTGCAAGGCGTCTATCTGCTTCTCGGGATCTGGGGCTGGTGGCAGTGGTTGCATGGTGGAAAAAACCACTCGCGGCTGGAGGTCACGCGCAGCACGCGGACGGAGTGGATCGGCATCCTGTTGTTTCTCATCCTGGGGACGTGGGGTTTGCGTGAACTGCTGATCGTGGTGAATGGCGCCGCCCCGTTCTGGGACTCACTCACCACCGCGCTCTGCCTCGCTGCCCAGTATCTGCTCTGCCGGAAGCGGATTGAAAACTGGTGGCTGTGGATTGCCGCAGACATCATCTATGTGCCGCTGTATCTGCATCGGCATCTTCCACTCACGGCAGTCTTGTATGCAGGATTCATCGTCCTCTGCGGAATCGGGCTTTCCCGCTGGAGAAAGGAGCTTCACGCTCATCAGCCATGACTTCATCGAATCAGTTTGGACTGGGAGTGGTGATCGGGAAATTCCTGCCGCCACATCGCGGTCATCATTATCTGATCGATACGGCCCTGTCGAAATGCGCGGCGGTGGTGGTCATCATTTGTGAAAAGCCGAACGATCCGATTCCCGGCCATCACCGTCAGGCGTGGCTTCAGGAAATGCATCCGGGCGCGGACGTCCGCGTGATCGACGACCGCTACGACGAGAACGATTCACGTATCTGGGCGGAGAATACCATTCTCTGGCTGGGTCGCGCGCCTGATGTCGTTTTCACTTCCGAACATTATGGAGACGCCTACGCCGGACACATGGGCTGTCGTCATGTGATGGTCGATCAACCGCGGAAAGCGGTGCCCTGCAGCGGCACGGCGGTTCGAAAGGATCCCTTCGCACAATGGGAGCACCTTTCACCTCCGGTCAAAGGCTGGTATGCGAAACGGATTGTCGTGATAGGCGCGGAATCCACCGGCACCACGACGCTGGCACAGGCCTTGGCGGAGCATTTCCAAACGATCTGGGTTCCGGAGTATGGTCGGGAATACAGCTCCGAAAAGCAGGCCCGTGGTGACACTGAATGGAGGACCGAGGAGTTTCTCGAGATCGCCAGGGAACAAACTCGGCGGGAGGATCTGGCGGCCCGCGAAGCGAATCGTCTGCTGATCTGCGACACCAATGCATTCGCCACAACTCTCTGGCACCGCCGATACATGGGTTTCCGATCCGCACGGCTCGAAGAATTCGCCATGTCGTGCAAGGCGGATTTATATCTTCTAACAGGCGACGAGATTCCTTTCGTTCAGGACGGCTTGCGCGACGGAGAGTTCATCCGCCACGAAATGCACCGATGGTTCGAGGAGGCATTGGATCAGCAGGAGGTTCCGTGGATTTCCATTTCCGGTTCTCCGGAGAAGCGATTGGTGATGGCGATTTCGGCCTGTTTGAGGTTAGGAGCGGGCGAAGACCAGCAGCTCCCCTCCCTACCTCTCGGAGACAGAGAAACAAACCGCAAGGACTGAGCCCGCCGTGCCGCCTCGGTCGATCCAATCAAGGCGTCGCGGCATGAGTGAACTTGCTGATCCACGTTCAATACCCGATGACCACCAAGCCTTGGACGCGTTCGAATTCCTCGAGGTTGCTGGTCACCACGCCCATGCCGTTGGCGAGAGCCGTGGCTGCAATCCACAGGTCGTTGGCGCCGATGAGCTGACCCATGGAGGCGAGCGACCGATAGATTTCTCCATACTGCCACGAAACCTCTTTCGTCCACGGCAGCATCGGAAACGGACGACAGAGCTTTTCCCAATCGAGCCGTTTGGAAGCGGATTGACCACAGGCCAGCTCTCCAGCCACCGTGAAGGTGATGAAAAGTGAGTCTTGTGGATGATCTGCAAGAAAGCGGTCCACCCGACCTCTTTCACCACGTCTCGCCTCACGTTCGGCCGTGATGATGAAATTGGTGTCGAGGATCAGGCCCATGGATCATCCGGGATGGAATCGTGGTTCGCGGCTTCCTCCACCGTATCGAGATACCTGTCACTGACGCCACTGCCGCCTTTCCTCAGGTAGTCCCTTAGAGATGTCCCCGTCAGCGGAGCGTCCACCAGCACGGCTCGACGCACGACTTCGGTGAACGATTCGCCACCGCGTTTTGCTTGGCGGAGCTTCTCATAGGCGTCCAGTTCAAGGGTGATGGTCTTGGTGGGCACACACGAAAAATACACGAAAGACTTCCCCAGTCAAGCCAGCCGAACCATTTGAAAGCTTCGATCAAATGAGTCATCGCGAAAACCAGAGTATTCAGTACTCAACCCACGCTGTCTTGCGAGACCTCGTTTGAAATCGCCACGGGCACGGATGCTGGTGTCGCCTGTTCGACCGGCTGGACCTTGATTTCGACGTTCACCGGCACGGCGCGAAGGCCTTCGATGATCTTCTGGAGGTGGCCGAGGGTGTTTTCGGAGAGGGTGGAGTTTCCGACGGCGTGCTCGATCCTTTCGAGGCCGACGGTGAAGGCGTTCATGTGACCGGTGATGCGGTTGATCGGATCATTCTCACCAGCGCCGCCGGTGAGGAGGTTGCGGCTGAAGGTGCTCTTGATGGCAGCCCAGCGCTCGGCGTCTTCCTCGGTGGAAAGCGAGTTGATTTCCCGCCATTTCAGGAGGTTCGCCTCGGCCGCTTGGCTGAGGGTCTGGGCCTCGCCGCGGTAGTGGTCGGCGATGAGGGTGGCGACTTCGGCGTCGGTCATGAGCGGCTGGATCTTGTCGGCGATCTTGTTCATGTTCCGGTAGCTGCCCTGGAGCTTGAACGGCGGCTCGGTGCGGTAGGCATCCTCCATCGCCGCGCTGCGGACGTACTCCTGGTTCACCCTCAGGATGATCTCGCGAACGTGAAGGAGCTTTTCCATGACGGCCACGGCGTCGTTGATCTCCTCGGCGCTGAAGCTGCCCTCGAACTCGACTCCTTCGCGTGTGCCGGTGCGGGCGATTTTCAGCACGGCAAGTGCATCGGCATGGCTGCGCGCGGCGATGCGGGCGAGGACGGCGTTGCTGGTGAGGGCGTTCTCGATGTAGCTGTCCTTGAAGGCCTCTTCATGGCCGCCGAGGATGTCGCCGAGATTGTAGGTGTCGGCCCGGTTGGCGAGCATGTCGGGCACCTGGAATTTTCCGCCGACTTCGGTGTAGGGGTTGCCGGCCATGACCACGGCGACCTTGCGGCCGCGAAGGTCGTAGGTCTTGGCCTCGCCCTTGAACACGCCCTCGATCTTGCGGGTGCCATCGCAAAGGGAGATGAACTTCTGCAGGAACTCGGGATGGGTGTGCTGGATGTCGTCGATGTAGATCATCACGTTGTCGCCCATCTCGAAGGCGAGATTGAGCTTCTCGATTTCCTCGCGGGCGCTGGCGTTGCGCGCTTCGGCGGGATCGAGCGAGGTGACGTGATGGCCGAGTGCGGGTCCGTTGATCTTCACCAGCGTGATGCCGAGGCGGCTGGCGACGTACTCCATCAGCGTGGTCTTGCCATAGCCGGGCGGAGAGATGAGCAGCAGCAGGCCCATGCGATCGGTGCGGGTGTCGCTGCCGGCCGCACCGAGTTGCTTGGCGAGATTCGCTCCGATGAGCGGCAGATAGACCTGATCGAGCAGACGATTGCGGACAAAGGAACTGAGCACGCCGGCCTTGAACTGATCGAGTCGAAGCTCGCGACGACGGGTCTCGGCGAGTTCGTGTTTGAGCTTCTGGAAATGCGTGAACGCAGGCACGATCTCCGCTTCGTAGCGTTGCAGCCGGGCGGTGAACTCGTGGTAATCGAGCTCGAGTGAACCCTCATTGAGGCGCGGATGAGTCCCCGTGAAGCCTTTGAGAGTGGTGCGAGAAACGGGAGCCGGAGGAAGGATGGCAGGCGGCTGGTCGTTGAGCACGACAAGTGCGGCGGCCTCAATCAGAAGATCCTGACCGGCTTCGGGATGGAGCGCCCGGAGCCATTCCAGGGTGATCTCGAAGGCCAGGATCGGCGTATCTGTTAGAGCGGCGAGGGTATCCTCAAAATCCTTTGCCGCTCGCTTGGCCGTGAGTTCCTTGCGGAGGCTGCGGAGAAGCTCGACCGCAAGGGCGGAACGGGTGACGGGAAGCTGTGGATGCTTGGGCGAAAGCTGTTGGAGTTCCTCGATCAAACAGGCGGCGATGGCGGTCGGGTCGGTCTGCCAGCTTGAAGTGAAGCTCGTGATCCTTTCGAGCAGGCTGGCGTCGATCTCCGCCGTCGTGCTGCCGAGCAGTTCCTTGAGCCGACCCTTCGACTGCATGCGAACGGCGAGCGCTCGCTTGTCCTCGCCCTCTTTCCAGGCGTGCCAAAACAGCAGCGCGAAGCCACGGGCGGCGGGAGAGTGTCGCAGCAGTCCGAGGCTGGCGTGCATTTCCTGCAAGGGCGCGAGGATCAGGGCTGCATCATGATCGTGGACACCTTTTGTATATCCCTCCTGATAGCGCTCGGCCATGAAGGTGTGAACTTCGTGGGCCTTCCCGGTCTTGTAAATCTGCCAGGCCAGATACTCGGCGCGATAGACCTGCGGGTTCTCCGAAACAACCGCCTGATCCCAGACATGGCGCTGGGCTTCGAGGTCGGCGCTTTCGATCTTTTCGAAAAAGCGGGTGCCGGTGAGATGATAGGCCAGCCCGCCGTCGCGCGGCAGCACGGCCAGCTCCAGCGGCTGACGGTTGACGCTGAACTTGTGGCGACCGAGCTGGATGAGATCGCCGCCATCGACGAAGAGCTCGGCCTTGTCGCGGATCTGCTTCAGCGAGTCCTGCTGGACCGTCTTGAGGCGTGTCTGCAGTTCATCGGCGCGAACGCTGTCGCCCAGTTTGCGGAGTTCCTCGATGAGGTCGCGCAGCTTCGCGACCATCGCATCCCCTGCCAGCCAGCTGTGGACCTCTTCGGGTTTTGCGAACGAGGCGAGGCGGTTGCGGACACTTGTTAGAATGCGTTCGCCGGATTGTCCGAGCGACTGGCAGCGGCGGTTGAGCGCGTCGGTCAGGCTCTGGCGGCGTGACTCGAAGGCGGTCTGCACCTCCTCGCGCTTGCTGATGAGTTCGGCCGCGTAGTCATCGAACTCGGAGAAACGGGTCTCCATTTCCTCGATCTGCACGAGCACCCGGGTGAGGGCTTCGTCGCATTTCTCGGGAGTGGTGGCGATTTCGAGGTAATTGAGGACGCTCTGGCTAAGCAGGCTGAGCTGTGCCTGAAACTGGGCCGCGCCCTCGGACTTCGCGAGTTCGTTGCGGCGGTTGCGCAAGACGCTGCGGACCTGGTTGAGCTGGGCGAAAAGCGTGGAGATGTCCTCGATGATGCGAGTGGTCTCGGTGGCATCCTTGATCTTGAGGCCGCTGACGATGGTGGTCAGCATTTCCAGCTCGCTGCTGGATTTTGCCAACGCGGCTTCGACCTCGTCCGATTCGGTGACCTTTGCCAGAGCTGGCACGCGGGCCTGCTGCTCGGAGATTTGCTTTCGATAAGGATCGAGCGACTGGGGCTTGAGCAGGAAGGCGACGCATTTGTCGCTGAGCTTGTCCCCTCCTTCGACCACCGCTTGGTCCATGCGATCGATGACGGCGGCATCGGTGTATCGCACGTCGCGCAGGGCGATGATTTGGCCTCGCAGGTCGCGCAGGGACGTGAGGAGCTGGACGAAACCGAGAATGTCTTCGGGCGCGGTGCTGTCGGCACTGCTGAGAAGCTTGTGGACCTGGGTTTGGAGCGATTCGGTCTGGTCGGCCGCCGTCTTGCGCATGCGGCGGACCTTTTCAAACTCACCGAGTGCGGCTTCGGCGGCGACCTTGATGTCGACGAGCGCTTCCTTGAGATGGTGCGACTCCGCCTGGGCGACCCAGAAGTAACTGTCGATGATGTCGCCGGCCGTGCGGGCGAGTTCGACGTAGAGACCTGAGAAGGAATCATCCTTGGCGAGCAAGGTCAGGATGCCGCGGCACTCGGCCATGCAGCGGACGATTTCGGCATTGCCGATCTTTCCGAGGAAGGTCTGGGTGGGGGCATTTGCCCGGCCATCAGCCGCCACGAAGGGGGTGCGCCAGACCTGGACGACGTGATGCTTGCGCGGTTCATCATCGGTCTCGAACACCACCAGTTCGCCGCTCGGAAAGAGGCTGAAGCCGCTGCACTTGATGGGGGTGGCGACGCTCTGGGCGATGAGGTTGTAGCTGAGCAGCAGGTAAGCGCCGCTTTCGAGATCGCTGAACACGAAGAGCGTGTCCTCGCCATTCGCCGCCACCACCCGACGCTCGAAGCGCATGGGCGGCAGGCCGGTTTCAAAGCGTCGGACCTCGCCGGTCTGAAGGACGTAGCCGTGGGGAAACAGGATGCCGTGGCCATCGGGCAGCAGCACGCAGCTTTCAGCGAGGCTGTCGATGCGGTGGGCCTCGCGGGTGCGTTCGTTGAAGACGAGATGCCGCCAGGTTTTTTCCTGATAAGGCAACACCTTGAGCAGGATGAGATTGCCAACGACGGCGTAGTGGATCTCCGCGTCGTCGAGGGTCTGGTCCCTGTTCTCAACCGGCTCGTTGTAGATCCCTCGACCGGTCTCGGTATTGTTTTCGACCTTGACGGTGAGATCCCCGCCGATGGTCTCGATGAAGACTCGGTCCTCGATGCTGACATGCGGATGGAGCCCCTCGCGATACATGTCGCGGGTGGCCCGTTTCCACACGAACTCCTGCGGCGCGGGAAAGACGAACTCGTGATCGCTGCGATTTCCGAGGTAGGTGAGCGTGCCCGCCTCGTCATCGACAAGCCACTTGAAGGTCTTCACCTCGGTGGCGCGCTGTCCCACCTGGAAGCCCATGTAGAGGTGCGGGCCGATGCGGTGGAATTTGAGGAAGGTCGCGTTCTTGTAATAACTATAGAGATAAGTAAAATCCTCGGCGAAACGCGCATCACCCAGCAGTCCGTCCTTGTTCGGATGGAAACTGTGATCCTCGGCATGCCAATCCACCACGGTGAACACGTCCTCGACCCGCATGCTGGTGCGCAGGCCGAGGTGGACATTGTAGCCGAAAAGAAAGCGCTTCGGCCCGATGGCGGTCATGTCCCGAGGGACGCAGTTGTTGTCCGTGGTGAGCCGCGAGGTGGCGAGCAGCGCGGTCTCAATGCCGCCGAACTCCTTCTTGCGGTCGTCATTCAGCAGGTCGAGACGGCGCTGGAGTTCAGCACCGTGCTTGTTCAGCCGCTGACGGATGACCTCGTAGGCACCGGCCTCAAGCTGCGGTGGGGCCGCAGCCGCTTGGATGGGATCTGGCATGGGAGTGTGTCAAAGGCCGGTGGAATTCCGGCGCTCCATGTCAGACTTTCGCGGCTCCGCCATCCAACACGCTTGCCGCCGGCTGCCCGGCGAGGCCGAAGCGGTTGGCGGCTCCGATCATGCCGGTGAGCTTGTTCAAGGTGGAGACATCGGGATTGAGCCCGATCAGCTTGGTGAAGAGCGCGGCGAGCGTGAGGTTCTTGGTATCTTCAGAGGTCAGTCCGAACTGATCGACGATGTTCTTCAGTTGCGATTTGAAATAGTCCGGATCGCCATTGAAGAAGGTCTCCTTCACATCGGTCAGGGTACGGCTGCCTTCGACGAGGCGATCCACCGCACGGGCATTGCCGATGGCGTTGGTGATCTTGTCGAAGAACTGGGTTTCGCCACCGACGATTTCGATCTTGGCGGACTTCATCGCCTCGCCGAGCACGCCGGCCTGTGCGGCGGCGATGTCCTTCTGGATGTGGATCTCGGCAAGCGCGATGGCCTTGTCCTTCTCGAGGGTGAGCTTGAACTCCTCGTGCTCGCGACCCGCGTTTTCGAGAAGCTTCATGGCCTGGGCCTTCTTGGTGATGCCATCCGCTTCGGCGGCAAGCTTGAGCTGGGTGACCTCGGCCTCGACGGTGCCCTGCTTCTGCGAAGCCTCGGCCTTGGCGAGGAGAACCTGGGCCTCGCCCAAGCCTTCGGCAGCGGACGTGGCAGTCCTTCCTTCGGCGATCGATTTCTCCGCTGCGGCGTCCTTGACGGCGGACTCCTGACGGGCGTCGGCGAGGGTGAGGATTTCCTGGGCATGGAGTTCAGCCGCTTGCTTCGCAGCCTCGGCGGCCTTGAGCGCGGTGTATGCCTCCTGGTCGGCGGCGAGACGGGCGGCCTCCTTGGCGGCCTCCGCTTCCTTGATCTTCTGGATCAGCTGCTCCTGGGCGTTCTTTTCGGCGTTGGTCAATGCGACCTGCTTCTCGCGATCCGCCGTGGCGAAGGCCTCGGTGTCCTTGATCTTCTGCTGCTCGATGACGACCGTCTTTTCGAGCACGACGCGGTCCTTGATGACCTCCTGGATGTTCTTCTTTTCGATCTCGACCGCCTTTTCCTTCTCGATGCTCTTCAGTGTGGTCTGGCGCTCGCGGTCAATGACCTCCAGCTCACGATCGCGGGTGACGCGCTCGATTTCGACGGCATCCGTGCGCTCCTTGTTGCGCTGGGCGACGAGGACCTGGCGCTCCTTGTTTTCGTTGGCGATGGCGATCTCCTCGTTGGCGGCGATGTTGGCCTTCTCGGCCTTGAGGCGCTCCTCGGCCTGCACCTTCGCGGTTTCCGCCTCCTCGCGGGCCATGACGCTCTGCACGTCGCGCTTCTGCTTCGACTCGGTCTCGGCGAGCTGGCGTTCCAGCTCAAGAATCGCCTCGCGGGCCTGCACGTCCTGCTGCTTGATGACCTTTTCCTTATCTCGCTGGATGTTGTTCGACATCTTCGCCTGGATGGCGGTCAGCTCGGTGATCTTCTTGATGCCCTCCGCGTCGAGGATGTTGTCGGGATCCAGATTCTCGAGCTGGGTTTGTTCGAGGAAGTCGATGGCGCAGTCGTCGAGGGCGAAGCCGTTCAAATCGGTGCCGATGACCTGGAGAATCTCGCTCTTGAAGGTATCGCGCTCATTGTAGAGCTGCACGAAATCGAAGCGCTTGCCGACGGTTTTCAAGGCTTCCGAAAACTTGGCGTCGAAGAGCGTGCGAATCATGTCCACGTTGGAAGCTCGGGCGCAGCCAATGGACTGGGCGACGCGGAGGACGTCATCCGGCGTCTTGTTGACGCGCACGAAGAAGGCGACCTTGATGTCGGCGCGGATGTTGTCGCGGCAGATCAGTCCCTCGGTGGCGCGACGCTCGATCTCGATCCGTTTCACCGAAATGTCCATGTATTCCGATTGGTGCGCGACCGGGATGACGATCATGCCATTGAACGAGACATGGGTGCCGCCGATGCCGTTCCGGACGATGGCCTGGCCCTGCTGCACCTTGCGAAAGAAGCGAGAGAACAGGACCGGCAATCCGATAAAGAAAATGCCAGCGACGATGGCCGCAACGAGTATGCCGCCTTCGAGAATCACGGCGGGTGGTAGGGATGGGATCATGGATTCAGGGGTTCGATGATTCGATGTAGTAAAACTTGTTGTCGGGACCTGCGGAGATGACCTGCACGAAGGTTCCTTTTTTCAAAGCAGGGGCACCGGGCTGGCAGCGGACATTGAAGAGCAGCGGAGCGCCTTTCGCGGGAATCTCGATCTGCCCGTAGTTCTCGTTCGCTTCCAAGGTGATGATGGAGCCGGTGCGTCCAAGGATCTCCTCGCCCTCGCTGTCCGCATCCGCCATCGCGGCGAAGAGTTTGGCAATCGGGAGGGTGACGATCTTGGTGACGATCACGCTGGCAACGAGGTTCGGAGCCAACAGCAACAGGGCGCGGAGAACCTCGGCCTCGCGATTCCAATATTGGTTCAGGACGAGCGAGAAGAACCACATGAAAAGGCTCACAAAGCTCAGCCAGACGATGAGCGGCACCTTCGAGAATCCCAGAAACCGGCCAGTGGACATCCAGACGCTGCCGGTGCTGGCTTCGTCACCGGGGTCCATGTCGATCTCTCCGCCCCCATCGGCGACATCGGTATCCAGATCCAGGATGCCGAAGATGACCATCAGCCAATAGCAGACAACCAGCCCGAGAAGGAGGGTCAGCAATATCTGATTCTGGCTTAGGGAGGCCTGGAGGAGTTCGAGCACTTGGATGATCCGCTTGAGGAACTCCGAAAATCCAAACAGGCCCATCCATCACGGGCGATTACAATTTTGATCGGGAATCCTTTTCTTGGAGACCGGCTGTTCCTGATGAACACGGCCATTCAGGGCCAGCCAACAAGCCTCACCCATCTGAACCTCGCGGACGCAACAGGCCTGCGAGTCCGGGTGTTTGAAACACGGACGGCTGCGATTTTGCCCAAAATGCGCCTCGTCGGTTGCGTGCGGGACTGGTCCTGCTAGGATCGACCTGCGGTTAGGTGATCGCACTTGTCCCTTTTCCTTCTTCGCATGATCGGTCTCGCGCTCAAAATGCTCTTCGGCGACACGGCGAAGTATCTGATGCTGGTGGCGGGGCTTTTTTTCGCGACCTTCCTGATTGTCCAACAGGCCTCGGTTTTCTGCGGGCTGATGCGATGGACCACAGCGACCCTGAAAAACGTGGCCGCTCCGATTTATGTGGTCGAATCCGAGGTCGATCAGGTCAACGAGACGAACCCACTCCGCGACACCGACGTTTCCCGCGTCCGCTCGGTTTCCGCGATCCGCTGGGCGATGCCGCTCTATTCGGGGATCCAGCGCGTGCGACTCGATGACGGGAGTTTCAAGACGATCCAGCTCATCGGGATCGATGGGGCGTCACTCGCAGGTGGACCGGGCGCGATGGTCTCGGGAAATCTCGAAGACCTGCGACTTCCGAACACCGTGGTGATCGACGAACTCGCCACCGAGCGTCTGGCACAGGACAAGGCGCATCCGATCCGGATCGGCGATCGTTTCGAGATCAACGACATCGAGGCCCGCGTGGTGGGGATCTGCAAGGCGATGCGTTCGTTCACCGGTGGGCCTTATGTTTGGACCACTTATGAGCGGGCGCTTCAATACACGCCGCCATCGCGAAAGATGCTCTCGGCAGTCATTGCAGCTCCGATCGAAGGCATGAGTCCCGAAGAGGCGGCGGATGAAATCCAGAAGCAAACCGGACTGCGCGCCTATGTGAACCGTGGCTTCGGTCCAAGCTCCCGCGATGTTGGAGACGAAAAGGGCAAGAGCTTCGGGGATTTCAACACCTCGACGGTGTGGTGGTATGTGAAGAACACCGGCATTCCGTTCTCCTTCGGCACCACGGTGGTGATCGGCTTCATCGTCGGCGTGGCGATCGCTTGTCAGACCTTCTATGCCTTCGTGCTCGACAATCTGAAGCACCTTGGCGCGTTGAAGGCGATGGGGATGTCGAACTTCCGCCTGAGCATCATGCTGATCTTCCAGGCCGCGACGGTGGGGATCATCGGCTTCGGCATCGGGCTGGCGGCGACATCGGGTTTTGCGATGGGTGCGATCCAGAACCAGCAACCGCCCTTCTACATGCCGTGGCAGATCCCGGTGGTGGCCTTCCTGGTTATTCAGCTGATCTGCATGCTCGCCGCGCTCATGGGCATCATCCGCCTGAGCCTTTACGAACCCGCAATGGTCTTCCGTGCCTGAGTCCTCTCCATCGAAGATCGTCGTGGACGCCCGCGACGTTGAGAAAAGCTTCGGTCAGGGAGCGAACCGCCTTCATGTGCTGAAGAAGGTGAACCTGCAGGCCCGCACCGGAGAAATCCTGATGCTGGTGGGGCCGTCCGGCTGTGGAAAGACCACCCTGCTGAGTGCAATCGCCGGCACGCTGAAGGTCGATGGCGGCAAGATCGAGGTTTTCGGCAAGGAACTGACGAAGATGTCAGGCGGCGCCTTGACCAAGTTCCGCGCCGAGAACATCGGCTTCATCTTCCAGCAGTTCAACCTGATCCCCACCCTGAGCATCGCGGAAAACGTCGGCATTCCCCTGCTGATCCAAGGCGTTTCCTCGGGCAAGGCACTGGCCCGTTCGCGCGAGGCATTGGATCGCGTGGGGCTCGGCGATCGATGGAAAGAACGCCCCAACAAGCTTTCCGGTGGCCAGCAGCAGCGCGTCGCCATCGCTCGTGCGCTGGTGCATGAGCCGCCGCTGGTGATCTGCGATGAACCGACCGCCGCGCTGGACTCCAAGAATGGCGAGATCGTGCTCGATCTCTTCAGCCAGGTCGCCCGCACGGCGAACCGCGCGGTGATCATCGTCACGCACGACAACCGCATCTTTTCCTACGCCGACCGCATCGCCCGCATGGATGATGGCGAGATCGTTGAAGTCCGGGAACGTCCGCCCGGAGAGAAGCCCCACTTTGTCCACGAGCACGCGCTTTGATGATTTGATTGGTGATTTGTTAACTGTGAATCGAGCCCACTGCCACCCATGAACCTTTTCCTGAAACTCCTCCGCTATGGCTCCATCGCGCTGGCCTTGTTCGGCTTCTACGCGATCGTCGCGGTCTCCCGCCTCCAGGCGCAGAAGGAAACTCCGCCGCCGGGTGAGCCGCCCGTGCCGCCGCCGCAGAAGCCGTTCAAGGAGTCCGTCGCCGCCACCGGCATCCTCGAATCGTTGAGCGAAAACGTGGCCATCGGCGTGCCGGTGCCCGGACTGGTGGTGGAGCTGCCGGTGAAGGTGAACGACCCGGTGAAAGCGGGACAGACGCTCTTCAAGCTGGATGATCGCGATCTTCAGGCCGAAAAGCTCTCCACCTCCGCGCAACAGGAGATTTCAAAGGCCCAGATCGCTGTCAGCGAGGCGCAACTGGCGAAACTGCAATCGCAGTTGGAACGTCTCACCTCGGTGACCGACGCCCGCGCCATCAGCAAGGATGACCTGGAAAACCGGCGTCGCGATGTGGCGGTGGCCGAGGCCCAGCTATCCGCCGCCAAGGCCCAGCTCGCCGCGTCCGAGACCGCGATGAAGCGCATCGCCCTGCTGATCGACCGTCTCACTGTCCGGGCCCCGCGCGATGGACATGTCCTCCAGGTCAACGTCCGAGCCGGAGAGTATGCCGCCACCTCACCAAAGGCGGCCGCGATGATCATCGGGGACACCGACCGACTCCAGGTCCGCGCCGATGTCGATGAGCAGAACGCCATCCGGATCCGCTCCGGTCAAAAGGCCTTCGGCTACCTCAAAGGCGACCCCACCGTCACCTTCCCACTCGAGTTCGTGCGGGTGGAGCCCTACATCATCCCGAAGGTCTCCCTCACCGGGGCCAGCACCGAGCGGGTGGATACGCGTGTGCTCCAGGTCATCTACTCGTTGACGCGGCCCGAGAGCCCGCCACTTTATGTCGGCCAGCAGGTCGATGTCTTCATCGAAGCGCCCGAACGCCACACCAAGCCATGAATTCCCGTCTCCTCATCGTCGGCACCGCCCTGACCCTTTCCGCCTGCAAGCTCGGTCCGAATTTCCAGCTCCCGGGTGCGACCGGCGGCACCACCTGGAAAGAAGGCAAAGCCACGCCATCTTCCCGCCTGCCGGATGCCTGGTGGCGTCAATTCGGCGATGGCGAGCTCAACCGACTCGTCGAGCGAGCGCTTTCCGCGAACAATGATCTCTCGGCGGCGAAGTCACGGGTCGATACCGCCCGGGCGCTTGTGGGACTCGATCGTGCAAGGCTGTTCCCGACCCTGGGCCTCAACAGCTCGGCAAACATCGTGCGGCTCTCCGGAGACACGACCGCAAGAAACGCCCCGCCCGGCGCGAACATCCCGCTGGAAAACCCCACCTACCGGGGCACTTTCAATCTCGCCTACGATCCCGACCTCTGGGGACGCAACAAGCGGCTGGTCGAGGCCTCTTCCGCCCAGGCGGCGCAGGCCGAGGCGTTGCTCGATTCCCAGCGTCTTGGAGTCGCCACCGAGGTCGCCAGGCAGTATTTCGTGCTGCGGGGGCTCGACGCCCAGGAAGCAGTGGTCAAGGACACCATCGCGAGCCGCAGCGAGTCCCTGAACCTCCAGAAAAGCCGGACCGATGCGGGTCTAACAGATGGCCTTGCCACCACCCGTGCACGCACCGAGCTGGAACTTGCCAACAATGACCTGGCGCTGGTCCAGCGTCAGCGCGGCGCGGCCGAGCACGCGCTTGCCGTGCTCTGTGGCACGCGTCCATCGGACTTTTCCGTGAGCCGTCGCGCCTCGGCAGACCGCCTTCCGTCGTTCTCCGCTGGCCTTCCGGCCGATGTGCTGAACCGCCGGCCGGACGTCCGTGCCGCAGAGCAGAACCTTCGCGCCGCCAGCGCCCGCATTGGAGTGGCGGAGGCCGCCTTTTATCCCAACTTCACCCTCAGCACTGGCGGAGGATTCGAGTCGATCGAACCTTCCCGTTTCCTCAACTGGGAGAACCGCGTGCTTTCCCTCGGTGCCAACATGGCCGCCCCGATCCTGGATGCCGGCACCAACAAGTCGAACTACGCCGCTTCCCGTAGTCGCTACGACGAGGCACTGGCCAGCTACCGCCAGTCGCTGCTGGTGGCCCTGCGTGAAGTGGAAGACGCGCTCGTGGACCTGAAAGGATTGGAAAAGTCCCGCTCGGCCCTCGAATCGGCGCTGAAGAGCGCGAATGAGACGAAGAATCTTTCCCAGGAACGCTTCGACAAGGGACTGACCAGCTACCTGGAAGTGGTCGACTCGGATCGCACCGTCCTCCAGACGCGGCTCGCCCTCAGCCAGATCGAGGCCCAGCAGCGGATCACCCTGGCCGCCCTGGCCATGGCCCTCGGCGGCGGCTGGAGCGGAAAGTGATCGTGTCGGCGGATTCCATCCGCCCTGCCAAATCAAGCTGAGGCCTGGCGGTTAGAAACCGCCGCCACGCTTCTTCAGCGCCTTCAGATCCTCCAGCATCTTCGGCAGCCTGCGCACGAGCGCCTTCTGCTTCTGCTCGTCCATGAATGGCTGGGCAGGATTTCCCAGATAGGTGACGCCACCCTTGAGATTGGTGGTGACACCCGTGCGGGATCCGAGGATCGCCTTATCGTCCACCATGACGTGTCCGGCCACTCCGGATTGGGCGGCCACTGTCACATAATTGCCAAGACGTGAACTTCCCGCCATGCCGGTCTGGGCGATGACGAGGCAATGCTTTCCGATGACCACGTTGTGGCCGATCTGGACGAGATTGTCGATTTTCGTGCCCTCGCCGATAACCGTCTTGCCGAAGCGGGCGCGGTCGATGGTGGAGTTCGCCCCGATCTCGACATCATCACCCAACTCAACAATCCCGACCTGGTCGATCTTCAAGTGTCGGCCGTTCACGAACTCGTAACCGTAGCCATCGGACCCGATCACAGCTCCGGGCTGAAGGATCACCCGATCGCCGACCACACATCGCTCGCGGATGGAAACGTTGGCATAGATCAGGCAGTCGCGTCCAACGACCACATCCTCGCCGATCACCGAGTTCGGACCGATGTCGGTGCCATCACCAACCACCGCACCCGCCATGACCACAGCACCCGGTCGCACGCTGACCTTTTCCGGATCGAGCTTCGCGGACGGATCCACGGTCGCCGAGGGGTGGATGCCGGGAACGAAGGGTCTGGCCGCCGCCGCGAAATGACGGACCACCGCGGCGAAGGCCAGTGAGGGATTGTCCACCGCAATGAGGGCCGTGGTATCAGGTCCCTGGGACACGCCCCGAGGCACCAGAACCGCCCCGGCAAAGGTGGCGAGGAACTGCGCCTTGTACTTCTCATTGCCGAGGAAGCTGATGTCGCCGGGAGTGGCCGCATCGAGGGCGGCCATACCGGTGTAAGACGAATCGAGCCCGCCCCGGACGATGTCTCCATCGGCCAAACGGGCGAGCTCGGAAAGAGTGAGGGCAAATGCCACCTCAGGGGTGAATTCCGTGAGGATTACTGGTCGCCGACAGGAGCCGGCGGCGTGGTGAGGGAAGGCTTGTCGGCATCTGGCGTGCCAGCGGCTGGAAGGCTTTCCTTCGGTGCATCCTTGTTGAGGTCCTTCAACAGCACGGCGGTGATGTCGGTGGCGTCCTTGGTATAGAGGAGGAATGGAACCTGCGAGGTGCTCAGGCCGGACTTGTCGAAGACGTAGTCGTAGTTCTCACCCTTGGCCTGCTCCTCCACCAGCTTGCGGATCTCGTTGAGGATGCCCTTCATGCGCTGCAACATCGTCTCGTTGAGCGCCTG
>JAIXPW010000009.1 GCA_027485995.1 Verrucomicrobiaceae bacterium | reverse complement strand
GCCAATGAATACCACCCTGCTCGCCAACGCCGCAGCCCAAGCCCGTGGCCTCGCCATGGATGCCGTCCACGCCTGTTCCTCCGGTCACCTCGGCCTGCCACTCGGCTGTGCTGAAATCGGCGCGGTGCTTTACGGAGAGTCGATGCGCTACTACCCGGACGCCCCGAAGTGGCTCAACCGCGACCGCTTCATCCTCTCCGCCGGCCACGGCTCGATGTTCCTCTACAGCTGGCTGCACCTCTCCGGTTACGCCCTTCCGCTGTCCGAAGTGAAGAATTTCCGCGTCCTCGGATCCCACACCCCGGGCCACCCGGAGTCGTTTGAAACCGTCGGCGTCGAGGCCACCACCGGCCCGCTCGGCCAGGGCATCGGCAATGCCGTCGGCTACGCCCTCTCCGCCAAGCGCGCCGCCGCGAAGTTCAACACCGCCGACCACGTCATCTTCGACCAGCACATCTTCGCCCTTCACGGCGACGGCTGTCTTCAGGAAGGTGTGGCCAAGGAAGCGATCGCCTTCGCCGGTCACGTCGGCCTCGACAACCTCGTGCTCATCTATGACTCCAACGACGTCACCCTCGACGCCATGGCCGATGTCACGCAGGGCGAAAACGCCGAGCAGTACTTCGCCTCGCAAGGCTGGGACGCCGTGACCATCGACGGCCACGACTTCGCCGCCATCGCCGGTGCCATCGCCACCGCGAAGGCCACCAAGAACGGCAAGCCGAAGGTCATCATCGCCAAGACCGTCATCGGCAAGGGCATCCCGGAAGTCGCCGGCACCGCCAAGGCCCACGGCGAAGGTGGTGCGAAGTTCATCGACTCCGCCCGCGCCGGTCTCGGACTTCCTGCCGAGCACTTCTACGTGTCCGACGAGGTCCGCGCCTTCTTCGCTGAGAAAAAGGCTGCCTCGAAGGCTGAGTTCGAAGCCTGGCAGACCACCTATGATGCCTGGGCCGCCGCCAATCCGGCGCTTGCCTCCGAGCTCACGGAAAGCATCGCGCTTTCCGTCCCAGCCGATCTCTCCGAGCAGATCCCGGCCTTCGCTGCCGACTACAAGGACGCCACCCGTTCCGCCGGTTCCACCGTGATCAACGCCGTGGCCAAGGCCATGCCGTCCTTCATCACCGGCAGCGCCGACCTCTTTGGCTCCACCAAGAACTACCTCAAGGACGGCGGCGACTTCTCCGCCGCCAACCCGCTCGGCCGCAACATCTGGTTCGGCATCCGCGAGCACGCCATGGGCGCCATCCTCAACGGCATCGCCTACGACGGCATCTTCCGTGGCAGCGGCGCGACCTTCCTGGTCTTCGCCGACTACGTCCGCCCCGCCATCCGTCTCGCCGCGCTTTCGAAGCTGCCGGTCACCTACATCTTCACCCATGACTCCGTCGGTGTCGGTGAGGACGGCCCGACCCACCAGCCGGTGGAAACCGTCAGCGGCCTCCGCGTCATCCCGAACCTCGACGTCATCCGCCCGGGCGATGCCGAGGAAACCGCTGGTGCCTTCGTGGCCGCCATGCACCGCACCGATGGCCCCACCGCCCTCATCCTCACCCGCCAGGCGATTCCGCTCATGAATCACCTCAGCGTCGAGGAACGTCGCGACGGCACCCTGCGCGGTGGCTACATCGCCAAGAAGGAAACCGGTGCCCTCACCACCATCCTCCTCGCTTCCGGATCGGAGCTTCAATACTGCATCGCCGCCGCTGCCGAGCTCGGTGACGGCGTCCGCGTCGTCTCGCTGCCATGCTTCGAGCGCTTCGACCGCCAGAGCGCCGAGTATCGCGAAAGCGTCCTGCCGAAGGCCGTCACCAAGCGCGTCGCCATCGAGGCCGGTGTCACCGGTCTCTGGTGGAAATACGTCGGCACTGAAGGCAAGGTCCTCGGCATCGACCGCTTCGGCCTCAGCGCTCCTGGCGACACCGTCTTCAAGAAGCTCGGCATCACCAAGGAAGCCGTCATCGAAGCCGCGAAGTAATCCTCCGCGACATCGCAGTCTCCCAAACGGCCCGCCCCAAAAAGGCGGGCCGTTTTTATGATCGCAGGCTTCATGAATTCATATCTCGAAATTGGATCCCGGCCATTGGTGGATTTATCGAATTGATTGCAGGGACTCGTGTGGTATCCACGACCTCGTCCATATCGAGGCCTGTGTCTCTCGCTCGCTATCGCGCATTGGCGTCCCAATTTTCTCAGATGATTCCAACTATGCCCCGGAATGGAAAATACTCGATCGCTGGGGTCCTGATCCTTTGTCTCGAACTGATGTTCATGGGTCAGGCCTGGAGCGTCACCCCGCCTTTGAAGTTTCCCGCGGCGACCCAGTATGGGGTGGCGGATGGCTCATGGTATTTCCGGCAGGTAGGCCTTGTGTCGCAGGTGGTTCAACAGAGCGGTTCCTGGGGCTATCGCTACTGCGCCTTGAGAGAGGATGGGACGTTCTCGGATCCGGTATGGAATCCCGTTTCACCTGATTCCCGGCTGCATCCGGTTGATGACCGGAAGTTTGCAATCATCCAGTCCACGGTGGTTGCCGGCTATTACCAGAGTTCAATCACTCTTCATGAGGTGGGTTCGACAGTCACAGAAGGGCAATGGTCCGTGTCGGGCTTCGTGGATTGCTTCAGTTCAAGCCAGAGCTACATCGCCGTTGCTTACAACCGCACGAAGGTGCGACTGTTGTCCAGAGCTTCAGGCTTTTCTGAAGCGAACCTGGATCTCTCCGGGGCCATGAATTTCGGTGAATCGATCCGCGAAGTGGTGGCGGGTCCGCACTGGGTTGCTGTGCTAAGTGACAATCATGATACCCGCCGCTGGAGGTTTTTCGATCCGGAGACTCTTCAGCAGACGGCCTCATTCAATCTGTCCATAAGCGGGTTTGGATTGTTGGGACATGCCTCGTGTGTTGACGGTCGTTTTCTGGTCATGCCCGCTGCTGACTCACTGAGTGTGTTTGCCCCCGGCGTGGGGGTACAGTCCTGGAAGCTTCCGGTCGGTGACTTCGGGCATCGGCAATTCGACGATACCGCTGTCGACGGGAGCGGCTTCTGGGCGGTGATGTCGGACGTCGGGGAGGGCGAAAAGGAGGTCTGGCGGTTCAAGGTGGATGAAGCCTCAGGGTTGGTTGCTGATTATCGGGCATCCCTGTCGTCCGGGCTGTCCAGTCTTGGGTATGGGTGGTTGACCGCTGCGGGAGGCGTGGCGGTGCATCATGCTTTGAATGGAAAGCTGACGACCTTTGATCCTTCGACATCGCTGCCATTGGTCGAAATGGTCGAGCCGTCGTGGTTGGGTGAGTCGGATGGCGCTGCGGTGATCACCGTGGTTTTGGACGAGCCGGCGCGGCAGCCTTCGTCGGTTCGCTTTACGGCGAAAGGTGGGTCAGCGACGGAAAGCCTGGATTTCATTCCCCTGAACACGATCCTCCAATTTGATGTGGGTCAGCGATCGGCCAGCGCCCGGATCCCGATCCTGCCCGACAAGGTTCCCGAGAATCACGAAACGATCTCGTTGGAGCTGAGCGAGCCGGTGGGATTGCAGGTCCGGCCCTCCAGCCCCATGGCTCTGGTGATCCGAGCCAGTGGCTTCGAGGAAAACCAGAACCGGCTGTTTCGGAATCTTCCAACAGGCTGGGCCTATCCGCAGGTGGTGGCAGTGACTTCGAGTTATGTCCTTGCCAATCTCTTGAGCGAGCCCGCGGGGACGGATCAACTGAGGACTGCCAAACTTGCCGCGTTCGACGTGAATGGCGGTGGTTTCATTTCCTTCGCCGACTTCGGTCCCTCCTCGACGGCGGATATTTCGGAGTCCAATGGCGAGGTGGGCATGTTGGAGCAGTCTCCCGCTACCGAGGCCTCGCGAACCTTGACCCGTTGGAATCCCAGGGCAGGGAGCGCTTCCAGGGTTCAGATCGTGAATTGCTCAACCATCATCGGACGCCTGACCACCAAACTGATGTGGGACGGCGGCGACAAACTCACGGGAGGAACCCTCAAGGCCGGAGGGCCGGCGGAAACGGCGTTTTTCAGTCCGTTAGAGGGGATGGAGATCGATGGGGCGCTTCCATTTTCCACCGTGACCGTGATGGGAAGCAATCGGATAGGGATGGTCGGCCTTTATGGCAAAGGCGTCATTGGATCCGGGATCGTCTATCGACTGCGTGCCTTTGCATGGTCGCGTCAGGACCACAGGCTGCTGTGGTCCAGTGATCTTGGAGAAACCGAGTCTTACGTCATCAACGCCACCATGTCCCGGAACGAGCTGTTGGTGGCGAACAACCGGCTGATCAGTCTGAATCTCTCTGATGGATCCCGTCGATGGGAATGCTCCCGGTCGGAGCTTGCGGGCATCCAGTATCGGATCGTCGCAGGTCCTGAACATGTCTTCGTCCAGCCATCCTACGGGCAATGGCAGGTCCTTGAATTGGGGACGGGTGCTTGTCTGGGGAGGCTGGAGCATGGGGATCTCTTCAATTCCAGTTCAGACTCCGTTGGCCTGATCGGCGGACCGGAAGCTGTCTTCCTCATGCGCCGCTTTCCCAATTGGACCCGGGAAAATTTCGGTCCATCCGAATGGGTGGAGATCTGCAGCCAGCGCCAGCAACCCGCCGTCCTGATGGATCCGCCGGTGTTGGTGGCCTCACATGGGGGGAGTGTTGTGTCGTTCTCGTTGGCCGAGGCTTTCGATCGTCCGGTTCGAATGGAGGTACTCGACCAGGCCTACGTTTTCTCGTTCAGCGGCGTTCCTCCAAAGCCGAAGCCCATCCAGTTGGAGATTCCGGCATCTGGCGGGCAGGTGTTGGCCCGACTCCAACTCCCTCCCTCCCTCGTCAACCCCATTGTGAGTGGAGCCAAGGTGGAAGTGAATGGCCGCATCTTTCTGAATGGCGAGCCGATGGCTACCCAGACCGGGCAGATCTTCGTGACCTCCGGCATCACCTCGGTCCGTTCCTCGAAGGTGCAGATCGGAGTTGGAACTGATTTCACCAACGGCATCAAGATGCTGGCGAGGAACGGGCTTCTGCTTGTGGGATATCCAGGCGACCGCAACGGCGGGATACCGGGAAGTGGAAAGATCGAGGTCTTCGATGCTTCAACTGGGGTTCATGTCCGCACCTTGATGAGGCCGTCGAACCCTGTTTGCTACGATTTTGGAGCGCAACTGCTGGTTCAGTCCGACAAGCTGTTGGTTGGCGCTCCAGGCATTCCTGACTCACTGAGACCCCGCTTCGCAAAGACGGGAAGCGTCCACGTTTACAGGCTGCAGGACGGCCAGAAGCTGGCGTCCATTTTGAACCCGACTTCAGGCCCCATGTTCGGGCAGACGCTGGCTTCATCCTCAGACTATTTCGCAGTTTCCGCCACCAATCCGAATCCGCAGGAGTTGCGGGAAACGTCGACTGTTTCAGTATTCTCCTGGCGCGACTACAAGAAGGTGTTGGTGAAGTCCGGCAACCGTGCGGACTACTTCGGTCAGGGGCTGGCGATCGCCGGAGGGGAGCTGTTGGTCGGCTCTCCCGAGGCCAGTCTGCGGTCCGGGAGGACCACTTATACAAAGGCAGGCAGGATCCAATCATTCGGGTTGCCCAAAGGTCGCGCGGGTTCCGATTGGATTTCTCCATGGATCACGACCGAGAAGGGATTTGGTGCCAGTATCCTGCAGTCTTCGGACGGAGAGTTTGTGGTTGCCTCGGGTGAGATGGTTCTCGGCAAGGCGAATGCCCAGGTCTTTGGAGCGCTGCGAGGACAGGCGCGATTCCTCCTCAAGTCGACTTTTCAGGAGCCCGTCAACTTGTTCGATGCAGCTGTTCATCGCGGGGATCTGTTCACCACCACCTCGGGAGACCTGGTTCTGTACTCGTTGGGAAGCGGCGAAGTGTCTGCGGAATCAACGCTCGCGGATCCCGCGCCGAATGAGCCAGCGTCCTATGTGCGGGTGACCTGCTTCAATGTGGACGAAGCCTCCCGGTTGTTCTGGATCGATCACGGCAAGTGCTATCGGGCGGACGCGCAGGAACTCGGGGGATTTCGCTGGTGGAGCCGGTTCATGCTTCCTGACACCGGATCTGATCCGAACGCGGACACCAACGGCAACCAGATTTCCGATCTATATGACTACATTGTGGACCGCACAGGAACGTCCCCCATGACACTCTCCGTGCTTGCCGATGGCATCAGCTGCCAGGTGGACGTGAAAAATGACTTCCCAAGGGATGTGATCGCCACCTTGGAGATCCAGGACTTGAATGGAAACTGGCGGCCGATTGGAAATCATGTCGGGGGTTTGTGGTTCCGTGCGTCCGGCTCTCCCTCGTCACTCTCCAATGGCTCGCCGAGTTTTGTTTTCCAACGGGAGCCCTCATGGGCCTTTCCATTGAACTACCGGATTTCAAGCCGCCTGATCGACAATTCTTGAGAGGTTCGGCAAAATACATTATGACCCAGGCCCCAAAACTGTCCCAATTTGTCCCGTGGATTGCGATCTTGCTCCTCACCGTTTCATGTAACAGACCGCAGGTGGCCACAACAGGTTCACAGGATTTGCAGCATCACGAGGATGCTCCTCCAAAGTTTGAATACCTGGTAGCCTATATGGAATATGGCAAAGACGCGGACAGATTGAATGATCTCGGGCGGAAGGGTTGGGAACTAGTTGCGGTACATCCCCTTGAGCAAGGAGCAAAGGCGCATCCATTCTATTTCAAGCGAAAGATCCATAAAGCCGGGCAAGCCACACCATCCTCAGGCGATAAGCCTCCATTTTAGATTTGAGCCTCCATCCCGCCGCAGATGCGCTCTAACAATGTCTGATCGACACGCCATGCCGTTGTTTTCCCTCAGACTCCGCTTCGCAGACGTGATTCATGCTTACGAGCGGTTTCACCGCTTTCCCCCTGACGATCTTGATTACGTGCAGCGCATGTCTCGAAAGAGAGACAGCGATAGTCAGGTCATGCTCCTTGAGGTTCCTACCGACGCGCACTTGCAGCAGTTTCTTGCTTTGTGTCGCGAGGAAGACAGTATCGTCGAGGTGCTGACGATCACGGAAGAGGAATTTTGGAGTGCGCCTTCCAACTCGATATGACAACGCGGCCTCAACAATAAAGGGATATTAGCCCCCGACTGAGACAGTCGGGACACGTTGCTCTGAATCAAAAAATAGGGGCGCAGGCGGCTCACTCCAGCACCGCCCCACTCACTCCACCGTCACGCTTTTTGCGAGGTTCCTGGGCTGGTCGATCTCGCAGCCTCTGGCTCGTGCGACATGGTAGGCGAAGAGCTGCAGGGCGACGGCGGCCGGGATGGTGGCGACGAGCGGGTGGCAGGCCGGGATTTCGATGACGTCGTCCATCGCCTCGGCGGCTTCGTGATCGCCTTCGGTGATGATGCCGAGGATGCGGGCTCCTCGTGCGCGACATTCCTCAATGTTGCCAAGCGTCTTGTCCTTGCCCGCGATGTCGCAGGCCAGGGCGATGACCGGAGTGTCTTTCACCAGCAGGGCGATCGGGCCGTGCTTGAGCTCGGCGGCGTGGTAGCCCTCTGCGTGGATGTAGGAAATTTCCTTCAGCTTCAGCGCGCCTTCCAGCGCGACCGGATACATCGGGCCGCGACCGATGAAGAAGGCGTGCTCACCGGCGGCGTAGCGTTTCGCGATGGCCTCGATGTGATCGCTCTTCGCCACCGTGCGGGCGACGAGCGAGGGGATTGATTCGATGTCGCGGGCCAGTGCGATGCCGTCCTCACGGGAAAAGCGCCGGCCACGACCGAGTTTCAGGGCCATCATCAGCAGCACGGCGACCTGGCAGGTGAAGGCCTTGGTGGAGGCGACGGAAATCTCCGGCCCCGCATGCAGGTAAACGCCGCGACCGGTCTCGCGCGAAATCGTGGAGCCGACGACGTTGCAGAGGCTCATCACGAACGCGCCCTTCTGGTTCGCCTCTCTAACAGCCGCGAGCGTGTCGGCGGTTTCGCCGGACTGGGAAATGGCGACGACGAGATCGTTGCGGCCGACGATCGGATTCCGATAGCGGAACTCAGCGGCCTGCTGGACTTCGGCCGGAACGTCGGCGAGATCCTCGAAGGCATATTCACCCACAAGCCCGGCGTGCAGCGAGGTGCCGCAGCCGACGAGGACGATGCGGGAAATTTCCGCAAGGTCGCGCGGTGAGGTGCCCATGCCGGAAAGCACGGAGGTGCCGAGATTGAAATCGAGCCGGCCACGGATGGCATTGGCGAGGGCGTCCGGCTGCTCGTGGATTTCCTTGAGCATGAAATGCTCATAGCCGCCCTTTTCCGCAGCCCCGGCATCGAGGCCGAGTTCGGCGATCTCGCGGGTGACCGGGACGTTGTTCAGGTCGCGGATGTCGATCGAGTCGGCAGTGACCACGGCGATGTCGTTGTCGTCGAGATAGATGACCCGCTGCGTGTGCGAAAGGATGGCGGAGGCATCGGAGGCGATGATGGTTTCACCTTCGCCGATGCCGATGACGATCGGACTACCGCGTCGGGCGGTGATGATTTTTCCCGGCTCCAGGGAACTCAAGACGGCGATCCCGAAGGTGCCTTCGACCTGATGAAGCGCGTCGCAAACGGCCTGCAGCAGATTGCCCTTGTAGCAGGAGCCGATCAGATGGGAGAGGACCTCGGTGTCGGTGTCGGAAAGGAACAGCTCGCCCTTGGCCTCAAGTCTGGCCCGCAGCGAGCGGTAGTTCTCGATGATGCCGTTGTGGACCAGCGCGATGTTTCCCGTCTGGTCGAGATGCGGGTGGGCATTGGCCTCGGTGGGCGGACCGTGGGTGGCCCAACGGGTGTGGGCAATGCCGGTGCCGCTGCGGCTGAAGCGTTCGGCCGGCCATTCCTGGCGGGTCTTCTCGCTCAGCGCCGCGACCTTGCCTGGGGCCTTGGTGATGATGATTTTCCCGTCATCGAGAATGGCGACTCCGGCTGAATCATAGCCGCGATATTCAAGTCGCCGGAGTCCGTTGATGAGGACGGAGGGAGCGTCCGACTTGCCGATGTAACCTACGATGCCGCACATGGGTGGAAGAAATGACTAATGACTAATTCTTTAATGACTAATGAAGAAGCAGAGTGGAATGAATTGGGAAGAGAAACTCTTTTTAGTCATTAGGGCTTAGTCATTAGTCATTTTATCTCTCTGGACGATCTCGCCGGGGCGGGTGCTGGTGTTTGGCCAGAGCTTTCGTCCGGGGTAGATCGAGGTGTTGATGCCGGTGTGGACGCCGTCGCCGACGATGGCACCGAACTTGCGGCGGCCGGTGTCGAGGAGTTCGCCGTTGACCATGGAACGATGGTTCTTTCCGTCGTGGCGGAAATTGGAAACCACGGTGCCGGCTCCGAAGTTGACCTTTTCCCCGAGGATCGAGTCGCCGACGTAGGACAGGTGGCCGACATTCGTGTTCGAAAGGATCAGGCAGTTCTTGACCTCCACCGACTGGCCGATGTGGCAGTTTTCACCAATGGACGTGCTGCCGCGCAGGTAGCAGTTCGGACCGACCTTGGTGTTGGCCCCGATGATGACATTTCCCTCGATGAAGACGCCGGGCAGGATGCGCGCATTGGGGCCGAGTTGGACGACGCCTTCGATGACGGCGGAAGCGTGGACGCTGCCTTGGGAAAGCGAGGAATCTGTTAGAGAAGAAACAAACTGCTCGTTGGCGCGAAGCAGGTCCCAGGGATGGCGGATGATGAACGATTTCGTGGCGACCTTGGCGCGCGTGAGATCTGGATGATCTCCGCGCCACGCCAGCGCCACGCCTTGTTCATCGACGATCGTGAGCAATTCCAGATCCGAGAATTCGGCCGCATCCTCGACATCCAGCCAGGCTTGCGGGTGGATCGTGAGATCCCCGCAAGGGCCGACCTTTTTCATCATGTGATGCACGCTCAGCGGAATGTTCCCGATCGGGAACGCTTCGATGCCGCGCGTCAGCGTGAGCGGATGGCAGGCGCTGGAATCGTTGGATGACATGGCGATCAACCGATTTCGTCGCGGATGGCGGCGGCGAACTTGCTGAGCCAGATGCGGGCTTCCTCGATCTGGCGGTGTTCGACGAGGACGCGGATCTTGTTCTCGGTGCCCGAGTAGCGGATCAGATGGCGTCCTTCGTTGCCGAAGGTTTTGGTGGCCTGGGCCATCAGCTTCTTGAGCTTCGGAAGTGATTCGAGCGGCGGCTTTTCCTTCACCGGGATATTGGCGAGCTGGCTCGGATACTCGGACATCGCGGCGGCGAGCTGCGCGATGGTGGCGTTCTTCTCGCGCATCATCTTGAGCACCTGCAGGGCACTGAGGATGCCATCGCCGGTGGTGGCATGCTCGGCGAAGATGAGGTGGCCTGAGTTTTCCCCTCCAAACGTGAAGCCTCCTTTGCGCATGCACTCGATGACCTGGCGGTCGCCGATGCCGGTGGTCTCGACCTTGATGCCGTGGGCGGTCATCGTTTCCCTGAGGCCGAGGTTGCTCATGCTGGTGCAGACCATGGTGTCGTGCTTGAGGCGGCCTTGTTCCTTGAGCGCGATGGCACACAGGGCAAGGATGCGGTCGCCGCTGATGACCTGGCCGTTGGAGTCGGTGAAGATCACGCGGTCGGCATCGCCATCGAAGGAGATGCCCAGGTCGGCATTGAAGCGGCGGACGAGTTCACCGGCGTTGTCAGGGTAGAGCGCACCGCAACCGTCGTTGATGTTGGTGCCGTCGGGCTGGATGCCGGTGGTGACGACTTCCGCGCCGAGTTCCTTGAAAATGAGCGGCGCGATGAAATAGGCGGCGCCGTGTCCGCAATCGACGACGACCTTCAGCCCGTGAAGCGGGACGTTGTCGGCGGTGTGCTTGGCGAACTCGATGTAGCGGCCGCGGGCGTCCTCGATGCGGTGCGCTTTTCCAATCTGGCGCGGCGGCACGGGAGCGGCCTCGGGCTCCTCGCCGAGGATGTGGCGTTCGATGATGGCCTCCAGTTGGTCGGAGAGCTTGTAGCCGTCCGGTCCGAAGATCTTCACGCCGTTGTCCTCATAGGGATTGTGCGAGGCGGTGAGCATGATGCCGGCGGCGGCTCCCATCGACTTCGTCAAGTGGGCCACTCCGGGGGTCGGCATCGGACCGACCATGAACACGTCCATGCCCATCGAAACGAGTCCGCTGGTGAGGGCGGTCTCGAGCATGTAGCCGGAAATGCGGGTGTCCTTTCCGACCAGCACGCGGTTGCGGTTCGGGCCGGAGGAGCGCAGGACGCGTGCAACGGCCTTGCCGACGCGGAGGGCGACTTCAGCAGTGATGGGGAACTCATTGACGCGGCCTCGGATGCCGTCGGTGCCAAACAATCTCGTAGTCATGGAATTCAGGTGGGAAAATGGGTGGCCGTGGGTGATCGGCTGAGGGAGAGGGGAGGCTTCCTGTGGAGCCTGCGATATCAACCCATTCAGCACTTGCGGGAAACGCTCAACCAGACCAATTGCCAAACAACGAGTCCTCAGTGGACGGCTTTCCCTGCTGATTCAAGGCGTAATTCCGCAAATCCAGGATCGTGCAGCGCATCAGCCAAGCACCGCCCGCTGGATGCGGCCTGTGGATTTCTTCAGGAAGTGGCTGGCGAGTTCTCCAAACTGCTCGGAGAAATCGGTGAGGTGGATCGAGAGGATTCCAGGGCCGATGTTCGGATTCAGCAACTCACGACGGGTGAGCTCGCGCTTCAAATGCTCCGCGCAAGTGGTGGCGGAATCGACCAGACGGATGTCGCCGGGCAGGAGTTCCTTCAGCACGGGAATCAGCAGCGGGTAATGGGTGCAGGCCAGCATCAGGGTGTCGATGCCCTTTTCGACCAAGGGATCGAGGTAGGTCTTCAGCACCAGCTTTGTGGCGGGATGTTCGATCCAGTTTTCCTCAATGAGCGGGACGAGCAGGGGAGTCGCCTGCCCATAAATGACCAGTCCGGTCCGGCGCTGGGCGAGGGCGTGCTGGTAGGCATGAGAGCGGATGGTGCCCTGGGTGGCGATGATGCCGACCCGCTCGGCGGAGGGCTCGGAAAGCGCGGCCTCCACCCCGGGTTCGATCACGCCGATGATCGGAATGCGATACTTCGAGTGAAGGGTCGGCAGCGCGTGGGCGGTGGCGGTGTTGCAGGCCACGACGATGGCCTTGACCTCCTTGGAAAGCAGGAAACGGACGTCCTCGTCCGCGAACTGGCGGATGGTTTCCGGGCTTTTCGATCCGTAGGGCAGCCGGGCGGTGTCGCCCAGATAGATGATGTCCTCCGACGGCAAAAGTTCCTGCACGGCGCGGACGACCGTCAGGCCACCGACGCCGGAGTCAAAGAAACCAAGAGGAGCGCTGGACACGCGGCGAGCGTGGCTGGGAGGTGAATTCCGGAAAAGGGGAAACTCGATTACTTCTCGGCAGGAGCCGCCGGGGTCTCTTCCGCAGCGGAGGGCTTCACCACCACCTTGGGCTTCCGGATTTCCTCAAGCAGCGATTTCTTGGTATCCTTCTGATAGCGCATCGACATTCCGACGAAGAACGCGCTGGTGCCGAGGACGACGAACAGCAGAAACATCACGAATCCACCACCTCCCGATGAGGCCTGGGCGGACGCCATCGAAACGGGTCGCGGACCAGGCTGGCGGATGTTGCGCTTTTCCGCAGGCTCCTGCTTTGGAGCGGCGAGCGAGGCCGCTTCGTCGGCAAGGGCGCTCAACTCCTCCTCGCTGAGCTGGAAATCGAAGGCCACGTCACCGAGAACGACCACATCGCCCGAACGCAGCGGAATCGTCATTCGGCGCTCGCCGTCCTTCTTGGTCCCGTTGGTGGACCCGAGATCGCGGATTTCGTAGCCGCCATCGATCCTGACCATTTCCGCATGGCGCACGGAAACCGAGCCGCAGTCGATGGCGATGTCGTTGTCGCTGCCCCGCCCGAGGCTGACCACCCGACGGTCGAGCTGGAACCGATAGGGCTGAGGAGTGCGGTCTGGAACGGTGATGGTGACGCGTGGCATGAGGGCAGAACGTGGGTTTCGGCGGGTTTCTAGCGCGGAATTGAATCGGGATGCACGGAAATTTCCACGACCGATCCGACGTAGGTGGCAACATGAAGATCCTCCTGTGTCTCTCGATCCTTTGTCTGACCGCTGGCTTTGGTCGCGCAGGCGAGGCTTCAAAGTCCCTGAGGGTCCTGAGTTGGAACATCCATCACGGCGAGGGCGCGGACGGAAAAGTGGATCTCGCCAGGCTTGCCGCCGTCATTCAAGCGCAGGCACCGGATGTTGTCCTGCTTCAGGAAGTGGACAGCCGCTGCAAACGGAGCGGCGGAGTCGATCAACCGGTCGAACTCGCCAAGCTGACTGGCCTCCAGCAGGTCTTTGGAAAGGCGATGGACTTCCAGGAGGGGGAGTATGGCCAGGCGATCCTTTCCCGCTACCCGCTTTCGGATTTGCGAATCCATCGCCTGCCGGGCGAAGGGGAGCCTCGCATCGCGGTTTCAGCCGTTGCGGAAACCCCGATCGGTCCCGTGACGGTGGCCGGCATCCACCTCGACTACCAGGATGAGGCAAGGCAGCTCGCCCAAGCCCAGGTGGCCTCAGCCGCCTTGCTGGAGATCGCCACCAGCCCGGTGATTCTGGCGGGTGACTTCAATGCGAATCCCGACTCCAGGACGCTCGCGGTCTTTGGTCAGGCCCCATGGTCGGTCGTCGCCAAGGCCGGACCACCCGCCACCCACCCGGCCGACAAGCCGACCGACGAGATTGATTTCACCGTCGTGAGGGGCCTTGCCACGGTGAAATCCACCACCGTGATCGCGGAATCCGTGGCCTCGGATCATCGACCCCTGCTGACGATTGTTGGAAAGCCGGAATGATCCGGGTTTGCCATTGCCAAGCGGGACCTGCTTTGCTCCATTGCCCGGCGTTATGGCAAATCCGACCAACGTTCTCGCCAGCGGTATCGAAATCATCGGCTCGATCCGCTTTTCCAACGACATGATCATCGATGGAAAGATCGAAGGGGAGATCAACTCCGACAAGGGTCGCGTCACCATCGGCGAAAACGCCCTCGTCAAGGGCGACATCACCGCCGGTGAAGTGAAGGTTTACGGCAAGGTCGAGGGCAAGATCACTTCCCAGCGCTGCGAGTTGAAGGACAAGTCCCGCATCAACGGCGACATCAAGTCCAAGGTCTTCACCATGGAGGAAGGCGCCCAGCTCTCCGGCCGCACCGAGATCGGTGGGTGATCGGAAAGTCCCGCAAAGTTTTCGAGAAAGGCGTCCTCTTCCCAGGGGCCGCCTTTTTTCATGCGCCCAATAGCCGTGCCTGCGCCGCCGCCTCCAAGGGCTGGCAGAGCCGGTAACCCTCGCCGCGCGGGGCGAGGGTGGCGGTGAAGTCCGCACGCGCCTCGTCCGAATCGAAGTCCAGTCCGATCAAGGCGCGACCCACCCGTTCACCGGATTGACGGTAGTTGAAATAACAAAAACTCGCGCGACCCCGGATGATCTTGTCGAGGAAGTCATGCAAGGCCCCCGCGCGTTCGTAAAAGTCCAGCCGCAGGAACAGCGGGCTGTGCAGCAGATCCTCGCGCAGCGGAATCGCCCGGAACTGCACGTCCACCGCGCCTTCCAGGTCCTCCCACTCGTAGCCGCCGGCTTTCAAGCGCTCGGGCAGGGCCACGAGTTTTGCGCTATCCTCCGACGTGACCGTGAACACCGGCCAGGCCTCGGATTCGTGATACTTGCCGTATTGGAAATCGGCGATGTTCAGTCCCTCGAAACAGCCGTCTAACAGCTCCAGCATCGTCCCCGGCCTCTCCGGAATTCGGATCCGCAAGGTCCGACCTTCGTTGGCCGACGCACCCTGCGACTGCGCGATGAGCCCGAGTTGGAGAAAATCGATGTTCGCCCCACAAAGCACGACGAGCACCCGCTTTCCGACCAGCGCCTCGCGATTCTTGAGCACTGCAGCCAGCCCCATCGCCCCGGAGGGTTCGGAGACCGCCCGCAGGCCTTCCCACAAGACACGGATCGCGTGACTGACCTCGGCGTTCGACACCGTCTCGACCCGTGAAAGTGTCTCGCGGCAGATTTCAAATGGAAGCTGCCCGGCCTTCCGCACCGCCGTGCCGTCGCAGAAGATATCGAGTTGTTCGAGCGTGACCGGCTCGCCCGCCGCCAGCGCGGCTTTCATCGAGGCCTGGCCTTCGCCTTCCACGCCGACGAGATCGATCTCCGGCCAATACGTTTTCAGCCAGCAGGAAACACCCGCCGCCATCCCGCCGCCGCCGATCTGCAGGTAGGCGGCATCGAAGGGCCCATGCCCGGAAAGCACCACCTCGTCGGCCAGCGTGCCCTGGCCAGCCATGACTTGCAGATCATCGTAGGCATGGACGTAAACGGCGCCGCTTTCCCGCTCGTCCTGTCGCGCGGCCATGACCGCGTCGTCGTAGCTGTCGCCCGCCAGACGGATCTCCACGCGATCGCCACCATGATGTTTCACCGCCTCCTGCTTCACCCGTGGTGTCGAGCGCGGCATGTAGATCCGGGCCTCGATGCCGAGCTGCTTGGCGGCCAGAGCGACCCCCTGGGCGTGATTGCCGGCCGAGGCCGTGACCACCCCGCGCGCCGCTTCCTCCGGCGTCAGCACCGCCATGCGATTGCAAGCGCCGCGCCACTTGTAGGCCTTGATCGCGGAAAGATCCTCGCGCTTCACCCAGATCTCGGGCCCGGGCCCGGGCAGCACCAGTCGCTCCAGCGGCGTCGGCTTTCCGAAGCGATACACCCGCTCCCGGGCGAAGAGGATTTCCTGCCTGAGGCGTCGGTCCAGCGGCAGCGCATCGCGTTCCATGCCCTTGGTGTCGGAAACCCCGGCCCGTTTCGCAAGCGCAGACCTGTTCTCGCCATCGGGCCGCATTTCAGTCATCAACGCCCCATGAACCTCGCCGGTCTCCATCACGTCGCCATCATCACCGCCGATTACGCCCGCTCGAAAGCCTTCTACACCGAGATCCTCGGCCTCGAAATCATCGCCGAAACCCATCGCGTTGAACGCCAGTCCTACAAGCTCGACCTCGCCCTCCCCGGCGGCTCGCAGATTGAACTGTTCTCGTTTCCCAATCCTCCGCAGCGCCCGACGAATCCCGAAGCCCAGGGCCTCCGCCACCTTTGCTTCGCCACGCACGACCTCGATGGAAACATCGCCGACCTCGAATCGAAGGGCGTCGCCGTCGAGCCGGTCCGTGTGGATCCCCTGACCGGAAAGCGCTTCACCTTCTTCGCCGATCCCGATGCGCTGCCGATCGAGCTTTACGAGGCGTGATGAAGCATGAAAGAGTGGATCTAACATGAATGCCACCATCAGGGATCTCGCCACACAATGGTTTGAACGCGTCTGGAACCAAAGGGATGCCTCGGCCGTTCCCGATCTGTTTGCAGCCGACGCGGTGGGACACACCGAAGGCGGCTCGGTCACCGGCCCTGCTCAGTTTCTGGAGTTGATGCATCAGCCCATGCTGGCTGCATTTCCGGATATCAGGCTGACCGTCGAAGGCATCGTCGTCGAGGGCCATGAAGCAGTGGTGCGCTGGCAGGCCTCCGCCACCCACTTGGGGACCTTCGGGGACATCCCTTCGAGCGGCAGACCCGTCACCTTTTCGGGCATGACCTGGCTGCGCTTTGAGAATGGGAAAATCGTCGAGGGCTCGGATCGCTACAATCTCCACTCGCTTGTTTTCTATCTGTCCACCGGCCAGGTCTCCGCCACGGTCAAGGCGATCTGATTCATCTTCCAGCGATCAGCTTGGAAACTCCGCCACCGAGTATGGCTCCCGCGATGGGTGCGAGGATATAAACCGTCAGCCAGCCGCTGCCATTCGCAGTGAAGGGCACGCTGCCCCAGCCGGCCATCGCGGAGAAGAGCCGCGGCGCGAGGTCGCGCGCCGGATTGAAGCAGGCCATCGTCAACGGTCCGAACAACGAGATCAACAGCGTGACGGTTAGACCGATCGTCAATGGCACGGTCGACTTTGGCTGGCTCGTGTTCTTCGGATCGGTGAGCGAGAAAATCACCAGCACCAGCACCGCCGTGCCGATCACCTCGACCGCCACCGCCGTCATCCTCGGCATCCACGGATCGTCGGTCAGGGGCTTGCCTCCCGGATTGGGAAAGTATTCGCCGAAGATCATGGCGCTGGCCTCGCTGCCTTCCTGACCGCGCACGATGCCGGACTTTTCCTCAAAGCGTGAGATCGCCGGACCGAAACACACAAACAACACCGCCGCCGCCAGAAAGGCTCCGGCCATCTGGCTGAGGATATAGCCCGCGACGTTCCTCCATGAAAATCCCCGCCACACCGCGAGCGCGATCGTCACCGCCGGATTGAGATGCGCCCCGCTGAGATGGCCGGTCATGCCGATGGCGGTGGCGATGCCGAGCCCCCAGACGATCGCCACCTGGAACACGCCGACCTGCGCCCCGGTCGTGACCGCTGCCGCCACCGAACCGCAGCCGAAGAACACCAGGATGAAGGTGCCCAGCAGCTCGCCAGCCCATGTTTTCCAACGATCACAAAGCATGGCAAGTATCTGTTAGAAGCTGGCCTTTCCATCCTTCCGACCCGCTGCATAGGCGTCGAAGACCCTGCGGATCTCATCCCGCACGCGGCGGAACATTTCCATCTGCTCGTCCTCGCTGCCGGTCGCATGGGCCGGATCGTCGAAGCCCCAGTGGTAACGGTTCATCTGCCCGGGAAACATCGGGCAGGCCTGGTCGGCATTTCCGCAGACGGTGATGACGGTCTCCACGTCCTGCGTGAGGAACTCGTTCATGTGCTTGCTGTGGTGCGTGGAGATGTCGATGCCGATCTCCGCCATCGCCTTGATCGCCTGGGGATGCACGTAGCCGGCGGGATTCGATCCGGCACTCTGGACGTTGAGCAGGTCGCCTGCTGCAACACGCAGGATGCCCTCTGCCATGTGGCTGCGGCAGGAGTTTCCGGTGCAGAGAATGAGGATGGTTGGAGGGTTCATGAGTCGTTTGTTAGAGATCAGGACCGCAGATGCTCTTCCGCACTTTGGCGAGTTTGACGCGATCAGCGGAGAACTGCGGATACGTTGTCACGCAGTCCTGAAGACAGGCGAGATTCGCGGAAAGCGCGGCTCCGGGCCTCTCCGGCAGCGAGTAGATCCGCCATTGGCCACTGACCTTGACCTCGACCATGCCGTGCTTCCGGAGGAAGGCGAGTTGTTGGCTGGTGCGGGTGGGGCCGATGCCGAGCGTTTCCTGAAGATGACAGACGCACAGCGGTCCATCCTTCAACAGATGCAGGATCCGCAGCCGGTTGAGGTCGCACAGGCACTTGTAGATCGCCACCAGTGAGGAGGGATCGGCGAGCCGGGCAGGGGATTTCGGACGGGCTGGCATGCGCTTGATTGCGTAATCGCTTAAATACGGATTCACGCAATCAAGGTCAAGGCCGACCTCCACGGTTCAGGTGACGATCATCACCAACCTGATGTCGAAGCACGGGCGCAACACCCCAAGCTCAATGAAAATCCCGGAGACGTATCCGGTCCTCGCGAAGCCCTCGTGCCGGTCAGGCTCGCCACGGCATGTGATCTTCCGATCAAGGTTTTCGCCGCCTGACAAACGTCTCCGACAAACAATCACTCACCCAGCTTGTTTGGAGGCCATTCCTACCCAGAGCCCGGGAAACTCTTTCCAGGCTCCAGCATCCGCGTTTCATGTCGCAGGAATGGTCTGCCAGCAATTGGCAATCTGTGGCTTTCTGAATGGGTCGTCAGAGGTTCTATCATTGGAAGCAAAGAGAGAGGTCCGTCCCGTGGAGGGAAGCCATCAAAAAGCATGACTGGAATCCGGCGGAATGCAAATCCGCCAGAAGTGACTCCGTTCACGCAACGACTCCCGGTATGAGCCCCGGCAGGTTGTCGTGGCGGAGCTCCCCCGAAGTCCTCGATATCAACCATTGCCCTGAGAATGTCGTTGTCGAATCAAGCATTTCAGCCATCCTGGAGCCGAGTGGCTCAGAGGCGATTGCAAGCAGCTGGCCCTGCTTGGAAATGCAGTTAGGCAGTAGCACCCCATCCAATGATCACCCCTTGGAGATACCCGACCCGCGATGCCAATGATGCAGACCACTTGGCCATCATGCTCCTCGTCGGAGGCATTCTCTCGTTCACGGCGAAAGAACCGGTCGGGTATCTACCTCATGCATGGAAGGCCTTAGGAGTCGTGTCTGTGGTCACCGCGCCGTTGCTTTGGATGAGGTTGCCTTATCTGAAGTGGGGCGGTGTCATCGCGGCGGTGATCCTCGGGTTGATCCCCATTCTCCGGTCGGCATATCAGGCCATCGGACTCCGTGATGCTCTTCCCGTGCTGGGTGCCATCGTCATCGCCTATTGGTTCTCCCGGATCGACTACCGCCATCGGTTCACCGTGGACGACTCGTGAGAAGTCGAGAAGCCGAACCAGTCAAGACAAGACCCCCTGTCGATCGCCCTGTTTACATGATCTTCCGTCGTTTCAACCCCAAGCCCGTGATCGGCGTGCGTCCCCGATGGTAGGATTGCGTGCTCTTTCGCGTTACCGACATCACATGACTTACAAAAGTTCGCTACACGGTGAGGAGATCGCATACGAGATTCGAAACGGATCGCTTCACGCCTCGACTGCGGGCCTCAAGATTACGGTCGATTTATCTGGAGGTTCGGTTGTTCAAAAGGATGGGAAACTCTATTCGCCTTGGTTTCGCATGGGAGCTTCTGTGCTGGTGGTTTCAGTGTTCACGTTCGTCGTGATCGCGTTCAAGGAGGGGCGGATTCGGATTGGCGACCTGGGTCCATCCGGCTACCTGCACCTTGGCTTCATCCTCGTGGGCCTGGGCCTCGTGATCGCTTTCCGACGCCCCTTGATCTACAAAGAGGTGATTCAAGGAACTGAGGGCATTGCGATCTGGAAGAACCCGAATGATGAAGGAGGCTTCGAAAGGTTTTCGCAACAGGTGGAGGAGGAAATAAGGTGGGGAGCCCAGAAAGTCGGGGGATTCGACGACGACGAGACCCTTTTTTGAATCCTGACTTCCATCCCGCCGTGGATGAGTGAGCCCCTGGGCCGAGACAGGCAATTCCGGGACCAACAAATCACCTTGCGGAAACGGCGGAGAACCCGCCGAGGGTGGCTGTCCGTCATCACGGGACAGACAAACGGCCGTCTTCCGGTGGAAAAGCTCCGACATTCTTTGATCGAGCTCTTCCACTTTCTGAATGAGGCAGTTCAATTTTTCACAGAGGCCCTTCAGCTGCTCACAAAGGCCCTTCAGCTGCTCACAAAGGCCCTTCAACTTCTCACAAAGGTCCTTCAACCTCTTACAAAGGTCCTTCAACCTCTCACAAAGGTCCTTCAACCTCTCACAAAGGTCCTTCAACCTCTCACAAAGGCCCTTCAACCTCTCACAAAGGCCTTTCAGCTTCTTACAAGGGTCCTTCAACCTTCTCGAAGAATCCCGTTACCCCTCGCCATGGCCCCGCCAATTTGGCGGACGCATCGCCGAACAAGGCAAAAGCGGTCTCGTGACGGTTTGCGGGGCTGAGCTGGCCGGATTCGCCCCGCAGGATGACGGAATTTCCATCGACTCCTTCACCAACCACTGGACCACGCTGAATGGATTCAACCAGTCGCTCCCAACGCTCGCCCAGACCCTCGCGGACTCCATCAGCGACCGCCGGGAAGCCGACACCGGCCCCGCCGGCCTGGAATTCGTGTTCGACGGCGTGAAAACCAGCGTCAAAGGCCAATACGGCCAGTCCTCCGCACCCTACAAGTCCATCAGTGGAAAGAAATGGGAAAGGGCCGACCCCTCTCGTGAACCCTTGAAACTTGAATCTGAAAACCTGAAACGGAAATCCGAGCGCTTCCAACCTTCCCAACCACTGAAATCCAGCTTGGCCTGCCAGCATGACGGACCTAAAACTCCGGCATGAACAAGGTCATCGATATCCGTCCTTGCGGGTCGCTTTTGCCCATGATCACCGACCGGTCGGTGATCACCCCCCAAACCCGACCGATCGTTCAATAACACTTTTGTGCAAGAATGGAGCGAAGATATCACACACTCGTCGGAGCCGACATGTATCGTGACGGGGGATCGCTAAAGGCTTGCTTCATCCTCGGGGATGGTCGGCATGAGACCTTATGGCTGCAGGCTGCACCGGGGTCGCCACGAGATCATCAAGTGGTCCACAGCACTCTCCAGTTCTACGCGAACCTGGATCGTGAGAGAGTTCCGACCAAGGTTGAGCCGAATTCATCTGAGGAGAACAGCATAATTGCCGCGATTGAGGCGTTTCTCGCGTCACCGAATGTCGATGTCCCCTTTGCCCACAAGACACCCAAGGAATATTACCTGGAGCGACTCAGGGAGATGGCCACCGGCATTCCGAACCGAACAAACGAAGACGCACAACAAGCCGGCCCGTCCAACGGCGGGTAACGTCATTCTTTGAGTTCGGGCTTCCTTTCGCGCCGTGGACGGCGTATATCTTTCTCCCAGATAATGAAGAGCCGCTTCACCATCTCAATTCTTGCTGGTGTTCTTCTTCTAGCGGAGTCCCGCGCGGAGAAGTCACTCATCGACGCGTATCAGCCGACAAGCCTCCTCGGAACAGAGGTGGAGTGCGACCCGCTGGGAACGGGTGAGTGGATCGCCGCGACGATTGTCTCCCGTCCGGTGATCATTGGAGGTGCGTTTCCTGAGTCGCCGGTTCGTGCGGTTTCTCTTCCACACAAGATTGCAGGAGCAACGGAGGGCTTTCCGGAGGAGAGCAACCTGATTGTAATCGTTGGTGGAGATGTCCACGCCGAATGGGGCCAGACGGAAGACCAGATCATCGCGGACTTTTCGAAGGCCAAGGTTCCCGAGAATCTTGGTGTGACCCTCATCCAAGTGATGAAGATGACCGCTGTGTGCATGGAGAAGACTCTGGGCACTCAGCATGAGAAGCCGATCAAGATCAAGTGGCTGGCTCCAGAAGGTGTGTCGCTTACCGATGCGAGGCTGCCAACCGAGATCAGAAAGACCGGAGAACAAGCCGGTGCTGGACAACCTGCTACCGCCCCGCAGTTGAAGCCGGAGGGTAAGGAGAAACCTCAACCTGAAGCGGAGGGGCGTTCCCGGTAGCGGGTGCCAGGCGTCATCGTTCGGCCAATCCAATCAAAATGAAAACCAAGACTCTAAACAATAGCTCTTTTGCATCAGATCCTGGTGGATTCCGACTTTCCCACTCGTATCTGAAGGCCATTCAACCCGAATTGTATCGGAGAAGTATACTTTCTCGTATATCTGGATCTGTTAATTCAGACCAGCAGTTTTGGTTGACCCGCTTTGAAGAGCATTTGGTTCACGGCGATAGTAGAGCGGCCCTTGTTGTAAGCACAAAGCCACTTTTGATTGCTGCATATACAGATGAATTAGATTGCTCAGTTGTTTTGTCTTTCCCTGATCGGCTAGCAGTTGATTTTAATTTGGAAGTCGGAAGTCGGCTTGTAACTGTTAATGTTTATTCACGGGCGTCCGGTTGTAACTAGAACAAATCCAACTGGTTAGAATCCTGATTCATGAAACTTCTGGGGTCGGTTTCGAATGGCACGGGATTAAGCCCGATTTCAGGCGGAGGGGGTGACGGAAAGCCAGCCAAAGTACTGTAGTTGTAGTTGTGAAGCAACAACCCGTATTGGCCAACTTTCCGCCGCACGTCT
>JAIXPW010000078.1 GCA_027485995.1 Verrucomicrobiaceae bacterium | reverse complement strand
GCGAACAGAAGACGTGGGTTCGTATTTGGCAACCAGTCGCGAGAGGGTCTGCCAGTGAACCAAATCCAGAATCTGCGAGAGGACGTAACGACCGGAGTTCATGTCCCAGAATCGTCTCCAAACCGTCGCCGGAGTTCAAATCCCTCATATCCATTTTTGATCGTAAGCCTCTCATCGACAAAGATTTCTAAATCCTCATTCTCGATTCAACCGGACACCCGTGATGAAACATGCCAAAACTTTCATATTCGAATGCACTGGCTTAGCTTCCGGCTGAGACAGCCGGGTCACGTTCGATGGCATCTGCCTCCTTGAGCGCCTTCTCTGCTGCCTTCTGATGCGGCTCGGCTTCTTCGGAGAGGTCGGCGGCGATGAGGAGTTCGGCGACTTTTTGCTTTTTGGCGGCGAAGGTGCGGAGGTCCTGGATGCGTTGGAGTTGCTCAGGGGTGAGGGCGGGTTTCGGTGGCGGGGTATCGCCGCTGAGGTGGCGGGTGGCGCGGGTGTTGAGGGTGAGGAGGCCGGTTGCGGCGAGTTGCTGGATGGCTTGCCAGGTGGACTCGTCGATGATCTGAAGCTTGGGGACGTTGCCACGCCAATCAGTTTGGTGGAACAGGACCGTCGCGGCTACACTACGGGTGGGGTCGCGCAGGACGGTGAGGAGGACCGGGGTGGCGTCGCCGGGGAGGATGGCTTCCTGGCAGTGGACGAAGTTGTCCCCCATGAACTTCTTGGCACGTTCGGCGAAATGAAGGGAGGGATCGGCGGGCGGGAGTTTCTGGGGTGGCTGACCTTCCGGAACGATGCTGAGGATCTGCTGGAGGCGGGCGAGGTTGGCCTCGCGACCGCGTTTGAGCTTGGCTTCGGAAAGGGATTTCTCGGTGCCGTCGAGGACACCTTCCGCCAGGGTCATCTTGTTGGCGAGGGTTTCGAGCATCGCGTGTTCGAGGGTGTTCTCGGCGATGAGGTTGACGACGGTGACGGGGCGGGTCTGGTGCTTTCTCCAGGCGCGGGCGATGCGTTGTTCAAGGCGGGAGGGGTTCCAGGGGAGGTCGCAGTTGATGACGACGCTGGCGTGCTGGAGGTTGAGGCCGACACCGCCGGAGTCGGTGCTGAGGAAGAGGCGGCAATGGGGATCATTTCGGAAGGCGAGGATCTCGCCGCGACGTTTCTGCTGGGGGACGCTGCCGGTGTGCCAGGCGTAGCCGATGGAGTTTCCGTTCGCCCAGTCGCGGACCTTTTTCAGCATGCCTTCCCATTCGGAGAAGATGATGACCTTCACATCTGGATCGGAAAGGCACTCGTCGAGAACGCGGGCGAGTTCGTCGAGCTTCGGGCAGTCCTGGCACTCGCGATTCTTGATGATGGAGGGCGAGTCACAAATCATCCGCATGATGCCGAGGAGGATCATCATGATATCAGATTCCTTTTTCGTCAGCGGCCGCTTGAGGGATTTCTGGACGAGCTGGGAGACCTGCTGCTTGGCTTCATCATACTCGACCTGCATGTCGGGGGTGAGTTTGACGAAGTGGTGGCGATCGGTGCGGGTGGGAAGTTCGGTTTCGACGTGGTGCTTGCGACGTCGGAGGAGGATCGGGCGGACGCGCTCGCGGAGGGCAGGGAGGTTCCGGTAGTCGGACGGGCGGCCTTTTTCATCGAAGTGATAGAACTCGCGGTTGAAGCGGAACAGCGGGCCTAACAGCGAGGGATCGAGGAAATCGACGATGGAGTAGAGCTCGTCGATGCGGTTTTCGATGGGGGTGCCGGTGAGGACAAAGGCGTAGCGGGACTGCAGGCGTTTGATGGCCTGGGCGGTCTTGGTGGCCCAGTTCTTGATGCGCTGGGCTTCATCGAGGACGACGATGTCGGGCTTCAGCCGGGCGTTGATGTCGAGGCTGTCGGAAACGACCTGTTCGTAGTTGACGATGGTGAAGAACGGCGGGTTTTCATCGGCATAGAACTGGGCGCGGACGGAGCGCGCGCCGTAGATGATGCGATGAGTGAGCGTGGTGAATTTCCGGATCTGCTCCTCCCACTCGGCCTTCAGCGAGGCGGGGGTGACGATGAGGACGCGCTTGGCTTTTCCAAGATGATGGAGCAGGGCGCAGGCGGCAATGGCCTGGATGGTCTTGCCGAGTCCCATTTCATCGGCGAGCAGGGCGCGTTCGGCGAAAGCGAGGTGAAGCATGCCCTCGCGTTGATAGGGATAGAGCGGGCAGAGGGTGACGTTTTCCGGATGGCGACCGGCGACGACACCGGTCTCGTACTCGCGGCGCAGGGTGATGCGCTCGGCGGCGCGACGGCGGGATTCGAGAAAGGGGGCGACATCCTGCGAGATGCGGATCTTGGGATGGCGGCGGAGCTTTTCGAGGATCGAGTCGGGCGCATCCAGAAGGCGTCCGTCGCAGTCGAAGTGCGGGCGGAGGGATTTGGGCAGTGCGGAAAGATTTCGCTCGATGCGCAGGGTGTCGCGGTCAGGGACGAGGTCGATGTGGGAGGAGCCAGATTTCTCCGCAAGGCGGAACTCGCCTTTGAAGCGGCGTTTCAGCCAGATCAGGGTGGCCTCGACGTGCTTGCAGGTGCCGAGACCGGCGGTGCGGAAATCGGGGCAGGTGCAGGAAAACAGGCGGTCCTTCAGATCGCGGATTTCGACCTGGTAGTGCATGCCGCTGGGCGATTTCACCTCGAAGGTGGAGAAGATCGGGTGCTGAAGGTGACTGTTTGAGATCGAGTGCTTTTCCTCGATGGCCCGCTGGACGCGGCGCAGGATCTCGTCCTGATCCGTGGTGCGCCAGTCGTTGGCGGAGATCGTTGGGGCGGTCGATGCCTTCTTTGAGCGGGGAGATTTTTTCGCGGGCATGGTGGATCGTGACGCGGAGTGTTTTCCGTCCGTCGCGATTTGCCATTGAAAACCAGCGCCCGGCCTAGTTTTCTCCCGGTCCCATGTCCGCCGAACGGAAGACCCTTGATGAGCGCCAGCAGATGACGGAGCTGGAGCGCCTGCGCCACTCGTGTGCCCACGTGATGGCCACCGCCATCCTGCGCATCTGGCCCGACGCCCAGTTCGCCTACGGCCCGCCGATCGACAGTGGCTTCTACTACGACTTCGACATGGCGCACCGGAGCACTCAGG
>JAIXPW010000132.1 GCA_027485995.1 Verrucomicrobiaceae bacterium | reverse complement strand
TGGTCCGGGCAGGAGGTGCCAAGCTCGGCGAGGCGGGCGGCGTCCTTCGAGTTCACGAAGCGCAGGATCTTCTCGTCGTCCTGCACGGTGCCGATGAAGCGCTTCTGCTGGGAAACCTGCCCGCGCAGCCAGGGAAGGATACTGACGAGGGTCTCACGGCGCTGCTCGGGCGTGAGGGTCGAGTATTTCGCACCACCGAAGGCGGCGGCATCGCCACCCTTGGCGGCATACTTCGCCTCGATGAAGGCGGCGGCCTTCTCGATGCAATCGAGCGTGTAGGTGTAGCAGGCCTTCTCGTCGTTGTCCCATGAGATGAAGCCGTGCTGGCCCATCATGATCGACTTCACCGATGGGTTCTTCGCGACGATTTCCTGCATCGCAAGGCCGAGCTCGAAGCCCGGGCGCATCCATGGCACGTAGGCCATTTCGCCAGCGAAGATTTCCTGGGTGAGGGCCTCGCAGTTCTTGGAAGCGGCGATCGCGATGATCGCGTTCGGGTGCATGTGGTCGACGAACTTCGCCGGGATGAAGCTGTGCAGCGGGGTGTCGATCGAGGACGCGCGCGGGTTGAGGTTGAAGGTGGCATGGGTGTACATGCCGACCATTTCATCTTCGGCGGGCGACTTCAGGCCCTTGTCGGAGCGGCCGGCATAGAGGGTCTGGAGGTCGATGAGCTTCTGCTGATAGAGCGAGGAAAAGTTCTCACGGGTGCTGGTGCGGAGGTCGCCGCCGGAGCCCTTGACCCAGAGCACCTCGACCTGCTGGCCGGTGAGCGGATCCTTTTCAGAGGCCTTCGAGGAGGTGTTGCCACCGCCGGTGTTGGTGATGCGCTGGTCGCTGCCGAGGAGGTTGGAGCGATAGGCAAGGCGCTCGACGGCATTCGGCAGCGAGGCGGCCTTGGCGTCGTCCCAGAGGTAGTTGACGTATTGGTAGTTGGACATGGTTAGTGGAGTTGGAAGTTTTCAGTTTGAAGTGTTCAGCGAAGAATCAGAGACCGAGAGCCTTTTGGCGGTAGTGTTCGTCGGGGCGGCCGGCGATGCGTTCGACCTGCTTGGCGGTGAGGAACTGTGGGGAGCCTCCGATGGCGGCGGCTCCGACGAAGATTTCAGCGGATTTCGCGCCCATCAGGGTGGCGGCGAGGACGGCCTCCGGAGTGGCTCCGAGGGCGATGAAGCCGTGGTTTTCAAGAAGGATCACTCGGGGCGCGCGGGAGAGGCGGTCGATGTATTCGACGACGCCCTTCTGGATCGCCTGGGCGAGCTTGAGGCCGGGGTCGGTGTAGGGCACGAACACGCTCTCGACACCGCAGCAGACGATTTCATCGGGAAAGGTGCGGCGCTTGGCGAAGGTGCTGCCGAATTTGCTGCACAGGATCTGGTTGACCGTGACCGGATGGGTGTGCCCGACGAAGTTGACGCCGGGAAGGGTCAGCAGAAAGGCATGAAACACGGCCTCGACCGAGGGCTTTTTCGCATTGGGGTCGACGCGGGCCGCGAGCAGGGCGTCGTCGATTCCCTGATCGCTGAGCTTTTTCTGCTTCAGCAGCGCGGCGAGGTCGGAAAAGCGGCACTCTGTGACGCCGGTGGCGGAGAGCGTGGCGAGGTTCGAGCCGCTGGCTTTCACCAGAAAGGTCTCGTCGGTGTTGCGGGCGGAGGTGTTGCCCTCGCCAAGGATCGCGAGCTTGCGGGGTTCCTCACCGAGCTGGTGGGAAAGCGCCAGCATCCGATCGAGTGGGGTCGATTCGACTGAAGAGGTCGTCATGGGTTGGGGGTGATTTCGCCGGATTGGATTGACAGGTCAATCGAAAAACCAAATTTTCCCAACCAAACAAAGAAAAAGCCAAACCATGCTCGCCATCGATCGTCACCGCCGGATTCTGGAGCTGCTCCGGATTTCAGGCTCCCTGCGCACCACTGAGACCTCTGCCGAGCTCGGGGTGACGGACGAGACCGTGCGCAAGGACTTCGAGATCCTGGAAAAGCGCGGCGAGCTGATCCGCATCCACGGCGGGGCCCGTCGGCCGACCCGGAGTCGCGAGGAGCTTCCTTTCACCGAGCGCCAGGGCATTCGTCGCGAGGAAAAGCAGGCCATCGCCCGCCTGGCGGCCGGGATGATTCAGGCCAACGAGACCATTTTCCTCGATGCCAGCTCGACCGCCCTGACACTGACCGAGTTCCTCCCCGAAGTGCCGCTGACCATTCTCACCAACGCCCTGAACGTCTTTACCGCCCTTGAAGGCCGGCCGAACCTCGACCTGATCTGCACCGGCGGCCTCTACGATCCCCGCTCGCGTTCCTACATCGGCCTGCTGGCGGAGACCTCGCTGAAGCGCTTCAACATCCACCGCATGTTCTTTTCCGGCAGTGCAATCGACCTCGAACGCGGCGTCAGCGAAAACAACTCCCGCCAGGCGGTCTTCAAGGAGCGCGTCATCGACCACGCCGAAAACGTCATCGTCCTGGCCGACCACAGCAAGCTCGCCCAGAAATCCTCCTTCTTCTTCGCCGAGCTCTCCCAGGTCAGCTGCCTCGTCACCGATCCAGCGGCCGATCCCACCTTTCTCGACGCCGTCCGGCTGCGGGGCATCGAAGTTCTGGTCTGAGCGACGTTTTTCCAACAATCGGCATTTCACACGCTTCCCGATTGACCGAACCGGGCCACCCGGAGACCTTCCCGCCCGCTCATGCTTTCGATCCAGTCACTTCGCGTTGAATACGGTGCCCGCGTTCTGTTCAGCGACCTCTCCTTCACGGTCCAGGCCAAGGAGCGCATCGCCTTCGCCGGCCACAACGGTGCGGGGAAATCCACGCTGATGAAGTGCATCGCCGGCATCATCCAGCCGAGCGACGGCAAGATCCACATGCCAAAGGGCACCCGGATCGGCTACCTGCCGCAAGAGGGCATTCACGTGAAGGGCGTCACGCTGTGGGACGAAACCGAGTCCGCTTTCGGGGAAACGATCGCCCTGCGCGAAAAGATCGAACGCCTTTCCGATGAGCTGGAAAAGCTCGACCCACGTTCATCTCCCTATGGGGACCTGCTTGAGGAAATCGGCGAGCTGGAGCTGCTGTTGGACGACGTCGATCCCGACCGCATGAAGCCGAAAATCGAGAGCGTCCTCCAGGGCCTCGGTTTCCGGAAATCCGATTTCACCCGTGACTGCGGCGAGTTCTCCGGTGGCTGGCAGATGCGCATCGCCATGGCCAAGCTCTTCCTTCAGGAGCCCGCCGCCCTGCTGCTCGACGAGCCGACGAACCATCTCGACATCGGCACGCAGATCTGGGTGGAGGAGTACCTCAAGAGCTACCCGGGCGCGATCCTGCTCATCTCCCACGACCGTGGGCTGTTGGATACGCTCTGCACCCGCACCATCGCCTTCCATCATGGCCGCGCCGAGGAGTATGCCGGAAACTTTTCCTACTACGAACGCGAGTCGGTCGTCCGAAAGGAAATCCAGCTCAAGCAGTACACCGCCCAGCAGCGCGAGATCGCGGAGATCCAGCGTTTCATCGACCGCTTCCGAGCGTCCGCCAACAAGGCCACGCTGGTGCAGTCGCGCATCAAGATGCTCGACAAGATCGAGCGCATTCCCGCTCCCCTTCAGGACGATGCGGTGATGTCGTTCCGCTTCCCTCCCCCGCCCGCCTCAGGGCAATCGGTGGCGAAACTCGATGGCGTTTCCAAACGCTACGGCAGCCTGCAGATTTTCCAGGGCTTCGACTTCGAGGTCACCCGTGGGGAAAAGATCGCCATCGTCGGACCCAACGGTGCCGGCAAGTCGACCTTCTGCCGGATGATCACCGCGCAGGAGACGCCCGACACGGGAGCCCATGTCTTCGGCCACAAGGTTGCGACCTCGTTCTTCTCGCAGAACCACGCCGACGAGCTCGATCCCACCAAGACCGTGCTTCAGACCGTCGAGGAAGTGGCAAGCCGGGAAAACGTCCCGCATGCGCGAAACCTGTTAGGCTGCTTCCTGTTTCGGGGCGACGATGTCTTCAAGAAGGTCGGCGTCCTTTCCGGCGGTGAGCGCTCGCGCGTCGCACTTGTTAGAATGCTCCTTCAACCGGCGAACTTCCTCATTCTCGACGAGCCGACGAACCACCTCGACATGCAGTCGCAGGACGTCCTTCAGCGTGCGCTGATCGACTACCCCGGCACGGTGATGATCGTTTCCCACAACCGCTACTTCCTCGATCCGCTGGTCACCAAGACCCTCGAGTTCCGCCCCGGTGAAGCGCCACGGACCTTCGTGGGAAACATCACCTACTACCTCGAAAAGACCGCCGAGGAGGCCAAGGCCGAACGCGCCGCAGGACCGAAGCTTTCCAAGCTCAACAGCACCAAGCCGGTCGTCAAACCGATCGTCTCGCCCACCCCGGCCGCCGCGCCTGCGGTTGAATCCGGCAACCGCAAGGACCAACGTCGAATCGACGCCGACAACCGCCAGAAGCGCGCCCAGGTGCTCAAGCCGCTGGAAGACGAACTCGCTTCGCTGGAGAAGAAGATCGCCGAACTCGAAGCCGCCCAGGTGACTCTAACAGCCCATCTTTCCGAGCCCTCTGTCGCCGCAGATCCCGACAAATTCCGCCAGGCCACCCAGGCCGTCGCAAACGTGACGCAGGGACTCGAGAACTCCTACTCGCGCTGGGGCGACCTGTCGGCGGAGATTGAAGCGCTGAACGCCAAGCTGGGCTGATTCAGGCGGCTGGAAACAGCGTCCAGGCCCCCAGGCTCATCTCCCACTTTCGGGGGATAAGCCTGGAGAATTATTGGTTATCAGGAGCTTAACCCCGTCGGGGTATTGGCGGAATTGGGGAATCCTTTTAGACAAGGATAACCCATAAACCCATGAAACCCAAGAACCGTATCTTCAATCTGCCTGCGGCATTCGTCATCGCCACCCTTGCCGCCACCGGAGCCTCCAATGCCGCCAAAACCTGGAGTGGAGCCACCAGTGTGACTTGGGCAACAGCCACCAACTGGGTGGAGGGCTCGGCTCCCGGCACTACCGAGACCGCAGTCTTCAATTCGAGTTCCACCACCAATCTGGCGATCACTCTTGGAGCCAGCGCCACGATTCGTGGAATTGACTTCAGCACTCCGGCCAACAATATCTCCATCGGCAGCAACACCCTCACGATCGCCAGCAACGGGATCGATATGGCTACGGCCAACAAGAACCTCACCATCACCTCGGCGGTCACGGTTCAAAGCGCCATCCATTCCTGGAACGTGGCTTCAGGCACCACCCTGACCACCCCGGTTCCTGCTCGAAACGGCGGAGCCAATAATGACAACATCGGCGGCCACATCGTCGTTTCCGGCGCGGGCACCGTCAAGATGGGCGCCGCAGCACTCGGCATCATCGTGGACGGCGGCGGCGGCAATCCCTTTGTGTCGATCGCAGCTACGGAGGACTGGGCGGCTACCAATGCCAGCGGAACTGTCATTCCTGCGACCTACACCAATGATGCCTTCACGGGGAATGCCAACATCGTCACGCCGGCCACCTACACCACAAACAATACCTCCGTCTCCAGCGTTCGCTTCGCGAACACCACCGGCCCCGTCATCGTCAACAACAGCAACACCTCGACTTACCGCGGCATCCTGATGACGTCAGGAGCCGACAGTGTGACGATCAACGGCGGCAACATCCGCCCGAACCGCAACAGCACCGCAGGGGCCAGTTTCTCGATCATCCAAAACAGCGCGAGCAAGGACCTCACCATCGGTTCCACTCTCTCTGTCGCTTCCGTCAGTACCCCGGTGTCCGTGATCAAGGGCGGACCGGGCCGGGTCATCTTCACCGGCAGCTACTCGGCAGGTGCGGGCCGCATCTTCATTCATCAGGGCACCGCGCAGTATGGAAACGGTGGCACCACCGGTGATCCCGGCAACACCGCTTCCAGCATCATCAACAATGCCTCGCTGGTCTTCAACCGCTCGAACACCCTCACGGTCATCACCAACATTTCCGGCTCGGGATCCCTGACTCAGGACGGCAGCGGTGAGCTTGCCTTCACCACCTCCGTCAGCACCTTCACCGGCCCCGTCAACATCAACGCCGGCACGCTGTCGGCCACGACCTTGAACAACCTCGGCGCTGGAACCGCCATCAACATCAACGGTGGAGCACTCAAGTTCAGTGGAGCCTTCGACCCCTCCGCCCGCACCATCACCATCGGTTCCGGCGGTGCCACCTTCAACACCAACACCCAGAACATCACCTTTGCCAATGCGGTCGGCAACAGCGGCAGCGGCAACTTCACCAAGGCAGGCACCGGCAATTTGACCCTCACCCAGCCCGCTGCCTGGACCGGCAGCACTGCCATCGAAGGAGGAACCCTCCTCGTCACCAACACCACAGGCTCCGCCACCAGCGGTGCGGTGACCATCGGCGCGGCCGGGGGACTCGGAGGAACAGGCACGGTCGCTGGAGCCGTCACCACCACCAGTGGCTCAATCATCACCCCCGGCACGAGCGGCGTCAGCACCCTGAATGTCGGATCACTGACCCTCGAATCCGGCTCGGTCACGAACCTGGAGTTCGGCACCGGCAACGATCAGGTCAACGTCACCACGGCTGACGGTCTGATCCTGAATGGCGGCTCCATCAACCTCTATCAGGATGGCACCAATTTCACGACGCCCTTCGCCGGAACTCCAGGAACCTACAACCTGTTCCAATACACCGGCACCCTCGGTGGCTCGATCGGCAACCTCAGCGTCGGCAATCCCCAGCCCGGAAAGAGCTATGTCTTTGGAACCTCCGGAGGCTTCGTCACCCTCACCATCGCCAACTCCGGGGTGAACCGCAACTGGATCACCGACGGCAGCGGCGGATGGGAAAATGCCGCCAACTGGAACGGCACGGTTCCCGATGCATCCCAGAGCGTGGCGAACTTCATCACCGCCCTCACCGCCCCGGCCACCGTCTCCCTCAACGGCAGCAAGACGACAGGCAACCTGGTCTTCACCAGCGCCACCAACGGCTACACCATCGACGCTGGCTCCGGAGGATCGCTGATCCTCTCCAATGGCGGCAGCAACGCCACCATCAATGTCAACTCGGGCATCCATTTCATCTCAACTCCGATCAGCCTCAACAACAGCGTTGATATCTCGCTCCCGCTCGCAGGGCGCTCCCTGACCCTCTCCGGCATCATCTCCGGAACCGGCCAGAGCCTCACCAAGACCGGACTCGGCGACCTCAACCTGACGGCTGCCAACACCTTCTCCGGTGACATCTCACTCACCGGAGGCAGCACCACCTTTGCTCCCTCGGGACTCGGCACCGGAAACCTCTTCCTCGATGGCGTGAAGCTCGTCTGGGACGGCACCAACACCGAGGATCTCACCAGCGGCGCGCGCACCGTCAGCATGATTGACAACGTCATCACCTTAGACACCAACGGCAACGACGTCCTGATCGCCAACTCCATCGGCGAGAACGGCAACGCCTCGCTCGTCAAAATCGGCGGCGGAAAGCTCACCCTCGCCGCTGACAACACATTCTTCGGCAGCCTCACGATCAACAACGGCGAACTCGCCCTTGGCAATGGCGGAGCCAGTGGCTCGGTCCCTGGAGCCATCGTCAACAACACCCAGTTGACCATCAATCGGTCCGACACCGCTACAATCGCCAGCGCCATCAGCGGCACCGGCTCTCTTGAAAAGGTCGGAACCAATGAGGTCATCCTTTCAGGAAACAATTCCTTCACCGGCGACACCCTCCTCACCGCAGGCACGCTGACGATCGGAAACACCAACGCCCTCCAGAGAAGCAAGCTCGACTACACCACCGGCACCCTCCAGTTCGGCGCCGTGTCCGCCGCCACGATCGGAGGGCTGACCGGCAACATCGACCTTCCACTCACCAATGCCTCCGCTGCTGCAGTCGCACTCACGATCGGCGGCGCCAACGGCTCAGGCGAATACAGCGGCAAGTTCTCCGGAGCAGGCTCGCTCACCAAAGCCGGCACCGGCATCTTGATCCTCTCCAATGATAATACCTACTCCGGAGCCACCGGAATCAACAACGCCGGCGGCACGATCGATCTAACCACCGGAGGCAAGATCTCGACCACAGCACTCAACACCGGCACCGCCACCCGCTTCATGATCACCGGCGGCGACCTGACCTCAAGCGCCCAGACCACGATCTCCTCCGAGGGCTACAGCACCACCTCCGGATTCAACCTCATCACCGGAACCGCCACCTTCAACGGAGGCATCCGGACTGGTGGCAATGATGGTTCGCTGATCTCGGTGGCGGGAGGCACCTTCACCGCGTCGAGTGTCACCCTGCAGCGCACTCAGAACTTCCAGGGATTCGCAGCAGGACCCTCTTCGAGTGCCAACAGCTACGTTGAAACTGGAGCCTCCAACGCCACGGGATTCGTGGTGTCTGGCGGCACGGTTACAATCAGCGGAGCCTTGAACGTCGGCACCACCAATTCCTGCGCCTCAGCCCTGATCTCGGGAGGAACCACCACCGTGGCGGGAGTCGTGACCGTCGGAAACACCGGCAACACCCGCTGGAACCTCCTGGAAGTTTCCGGCGGCAGCTTCTCCGCCAACGACGCCACCAACGGCATCGTCCTGAGCCCTCACCCCGCCACCGCCACGCTTTCGATGCTGAAGGTCACCGGCAGCGGCGTGGCCACGGCAAAGCGCATCAGCCTCGGCACCGCCACCAGTGCGGCTGGCACCGGAGCGGTCTGGGTCAAGGGAGGCACCCTCTACGTCGGAGCCGGCGGCATCGTTCAGGACGCCGCCATCTTCACCAGCAGGCTGACCTTGACGACCGGCACCCTCGGCGCAGATGACACCTGGAGCACCACGCTTCCGGCTGCTCTTGAAGGGGCCTTCACCCTCAAGGCCGCCAACGCAGCCAACGCCGCCAAGGACATCACCCTCGGGGGTGCGCTGACGGGAGCCGGTTCACTCACCAAGACCGGTGGCGGAGTGGTCACTCTAAACGGCGTCAACAACTACACGGGGGCGACCACCATCAACGAAGGCACGCTCTCACTCAGCAATGACGACGTGCTCAGTGACACCGCCCTCGTCAACGTCGCCACCGGAGCCACGCTCAACCTGAACCACGCCGGAACCGACACCGTCCTGAACTTCCAGATCAACGGAGTCGATCAGGGATCCGGCACCTTCGGCGGCACCGGCTCGGGCGCGGATCACATCGTTCCACAGATCACGGGAACCGGAAAACTCTACGTCATCCCCACCGATCCGTACCTCCCCTGGATCGCTGGATTCGGCCTGACCGGCAGCGACGCCCTTCCCGGTTCCGATCCCGACAACGACGGACAGAGCAACTTGCTGGAATTCGCCCTCAACGGCATCCCTAACAGCGGTGCCTCGTCCGGCAAGATCCGCGCCTCGGTCGAACTTGTCGCCGGAGACAATGCCCTGACCTACACGCTTCCAGTCCGCACCGGAGCCGTGTTCAGCGGGGCCGCTGCGCAGACCTCAACGATCGACGGCATCACCTACGCCATCGAAGGATCAGACGATCTCTCGACCTGGAACACCATGGTGATCTCGGAGGTGGTGCCCGCCCTGTCGAGCGGTCTTCCCTCGCTCGACACCGGCTGGACCTACCGCACCTTCAGGACACCGGGTTCCACCTCCAGTGATCCTGCCGACTTCATCCGCTCGAAGGTCAACAACTGATCCTCCATCGCCCGCATCTAACACCCGCCGGACCCGGTGTCCGGCGGGTTTTTCGTTGGCTGGAATAACCCGTTTATGGGACGCTTCATTTGGTGGTCCAACGACGGCACTGGACTACGCTCCGCCCAGCAGCCGCTCATCGACATCCAGGCTCACAACTTCCATGACACCCCTCAGCCGCCGCGAAGCCATCCGCCGCATCCTTGTCGCCTCCGCGATCATCGGGTCCTTTGATGGCATCGTCCTCTCAGATGAAGCGAAGCGCATCGGCTTCGACCCCGATTTGCTAAAAAAGGAGATCCCCTGGCCCCGCATTATGACGGAAGCCGAAAAGGCCAGCACCACCGCCCTGGTGGACATCCTGCTTCCCGCCGACGAACTCGGACCGGCCGCCAGTGCGGTGGGGGTGCCCGACTTCATCGATGAATGGATCAGCGCTCCCTATGACTCGCAGGTGAAGGACCGCGATGTCATCCGTCCCGGACTCGACTGGCTCGACAAGGAATCGAAGCGCGCGCATGGCGGCACCTTCGCCAGCTTGAAACCCGAGCAGCAAATCGCTGTCGTGGACTCCATCCTCGTCGAAGGCTCGCCCCAGAACAAGGCGGCCGGGAAATTCTTCAGGCTCATGCGGGATCGCGCCGGAGCCGGATACTTCACCACCCAGGAGGGATGGAAAACCCTCGGCTACACCGGCAATCTTCCAAGCCCGGAATTCGCAGGTCCACCCGCCGAAGCGATCAAGCACATCGGACTCTAACAACACTCATGGCCTTTCTCAACACATCCAGAACCCGCGCCGAACAATACGACGCCGTCGTCGTCGGCAGCGGAGCCGCAGGAGGCATGGCCGCCTGGGCCCTTGCCCGCAAGGGCGCCAAGGTGCTCATGCTCGAATCCGGGCGCAACTACGAGCCGCCCAAGGAAACCCCGATGTTCCTAAGCTTCGCCGATGCGCCCCTGCGCGGCGCTGGCACGCCTGAGAAACCCGGCGGATTTTTCCACGCCAACATCGGCGGCTGGGCCATGCCCGACGAGCCCTACGTGGTTCGTAGTAAATCGAAGGGCAACTGGCACGAGGCGGCACCGGACAACCGGATGACCACCGACCAGAACTTCATGTGGTGGCGCGGGCGCATGCTCGGCGGACGCACCAATCACTGGGGTCGCGTCTCCCTGCGGATGGGACCACTCGACTTCAAGCCACGTTCCACGGATGGCCTCGGCTTCGACTGGCCGATTTCCTACGACGACATCGCCCCCTGGTATGACAAGGTCGATCAGCTCGTCGGCATTTTCGGCTCAAAGGAGGGCCTCGAGAACAATCCCGACAGCGACTACTTCCTCCCCGCTCCCAAGCCGCGCGCTTACGAACTCTTGCTCCAGCGTGCCGGGAAAAAGCTCGGCATCCCCGTGGTCTCGTCGCGCATGGCCATTCTAACAAAGCCGCTCAACGGCCGTGCCGCCTGTTTCTACGCCACCTCTTGCAGCCGTGGCTGTGCCATCGGAGCGAATTTCCAGAGCACCACCGTCCTGATCCCCCCTGCCCTTGCCACGGGAAATCTCGACGTTCTAACAGATGCCCATGTCCGCGAGGTGACGGTCGATGAATCAGGCAAGGCCACCGGCGTGCATTTCATCGACAAGAAGACCGGTCGCGAGGAACACGTTTCCGCGAAGCTCGTCATCCTCGGTGCGAGTTCCTGCGAGACCGGCCGCATCCTGCTCAACAGCAAGTCCAACCGCTTTCCCACCGGGCTCGGCAACTCCACCGGCCACCTTGGTCGCTGGCTCACCGACAGCACCGGCAGCGGACTCGGCGGTCGCATTCCCATTCTCGAAAACATCCCCCTGCACAACGAGGACGGAGTTTCCACGATGCACACTTATGCCCCGTGGACGCCCACCATGCAGAAAGCCGCTACCAAACTCGGCGTGCCGCGCGGCTACTACATGGCCTGGAGCGGAGGCCGCCAGATGCCGGATCTCGGCAGCGCCAGCGAGATTTCCGGACTCGTCGGAAACAGCTACGGTTCGAAGTACAAACAAGAGGCCCGCCGATACTTCGGCAGCTTCATCGATCTCCATGCCCGAGGCGAAATGATCCCGAATGAGAAGTCGTTCATGGAGATTGATCCCGAAAAGAAGGACCGCTGGGGAGTCCCGGTCGCACGCTTCAACTTCGAATGGAGCGACCACGAGATCAAGCAGGCCGCGCACATGCAGAAGACCTTCGCGGAAATGATCGAAGGCGCGGGAGGCATCGTGTCAAAGGCCCCCGAATCCGATGGCCGCAAGGCGATGACCGCCGGCGGATCGGTCAATCACGAAATGGGTGTTGCCCGCATGAGTGCCTCGGCCAAGGACGGAGTCACCAACCCCTGGGGCCAGCTCTGGGACTGCCCGAACGTGATGGTGGCGGATGGCGCCGTTTTCTGCAGCAACCCGTTCAAGAATCCCACGATTTCCATTCTAGCTCTGGCCTGGCGGGGCTGTGAGCACCTTTTCGACGAGGTGAAAAAAGGCAATCTCTGACCACACGGTTTCGACGCAGGGTGAGAAATCCGCTGCGTGGTCGCGTAAACGGCCCAGTGCCTCCTTGCCTTGGGAGGGTCTTCAGCCTATCAACGTGGACATCATGAATCATCCTGACCGGCGCGATTCCCTGCTTTCCGGCTGCTCCGCCAGGGTGAGTCCCTCTAACAGACCTGATTGACACCCTCTCCTGATTTCCCTCCAACGAAAACCCACATGTTCAAGCTGCAGATTCCAATCCTCGCCATCCTTCTGGGTGCCGCTAGTTCCGCCCAAGCGGCACCCGCCCACAAGATCCTGTTCTTCACGAAATCGAGCGGCTTCGAGCACGATGTGATTTCCTGGAAAAAGGGTCAGCCCAGCGTGGCCGAAAAGACCTTCCTCGATCTCGGCGGAAAACATGAATGGACCTTCGAGTTTTCCAAGGACGGCTCAAAGTTCTCTCCTGACTATCTGAAGGCCTTTGACACGGTGATCTTCTACACCACCGGTGACCTCACCACTCCCGGCACCGACAAGCAGCCGCCCATGTCCCCGGCCGGAAAACAGGCGCTCTTCGATTATGTGAAGTCAGGAAAAGGCTTCATCGGCCTCCACTCCGCCAGCGACACCTTCCACACCGCCAACGAATCGAAAAAGGGTCCGGACCGCTACGCCAACCACGGCAAGGACGCGGATCCCTACGTTTGCTTCCTCGGCGGTGAGTTCATCCTTCATGGAGCCCAACAGGTCGCGACCAACAAGGTGATCAACCCGAAGTTCCCCGGCTTCGAGACCGCCGGAGACAGCTTCGCCTTCAACGAGGAATGGTATTCGCTGAAGGACTTCCGGGACGACATCCACGTCCTCACCGTGATCGACTCCCCAGCCATGAAGGGGGCTCCTTATCAGCGTCCTGCCTACCCCACCACCTGGGCCAGGCTGGAAGGCAAGGGTCGCGTGTTCTACACCGCCATGGGACACCGCGATGACATCTGGACGAACCCCACCTTTCAAAACATCCTGATCGGCGCGATCCGCTGGACCACCGGTGACGTCAAGGCGGCCACGCCTCCCAATCTGAAGGAAGCTGCGCCGCAAGCGCTGACGAATCCGCCCTACGTGCCCCAGCCCCCGCCAAAGCCACCAGTCGCTCCGGCCAAGCCCGAAAAATGAGCCTCGGTCAACGGTTGCCGCAATCCTAACAGACTGACGATTTCGTTTGCCACAGATCCGCACGTTTTGTGCTTAGATCGTCTGCGGATGACGAAGGAAGCTGAACGACTCGCCGAAGACCAAAGTCGCGCCCGCAATTGGAAGCGCTGGGGCCCCTACCTCAGCGAGCGCCAGTGGGGCACGGTGCGCGAAGACTATTCCGCCCACGGCAACAGCTGGGCGGAGTTTCCCCACGACCACGCCAGACGTCGGGCTTACCGCTGGGGTGAGGACGGTCTCCAGGGCTGGACCGACCGTCAATGTCGCCTCTGCTTCGCACCGACCCTCTGGAACGGCAAGGACACCATCCTCAAGGAGCGCCTGTTCGGACTCGGCGGCAACGAGGGAAATCACGGTGAGGACGTCAAGGAGTGCTACTACTACCTCGATTCCACGCCCACCCATTCCTACACCAAGGCCCTCTACAAGTATCCCCAGGCCACCTTCCCCTACACCGCCATCCGCGAGGAAAACAACCGCCTCGGCCGGGAAGGTCCGGAGCTCGAGTTGGCGGACATGGGGATCTTCGATGAAGGACGCTATTTCGACGTGCTCCAGGAGGTCGCCAAACGCTCCCCGGAAGACATGCTGTGGCGGATCACCGTCACCAACCACGGCCCGGAGGCCGCTCCAATCCACGTCCTCCCCACCCTCTGGCTCCGCAATGTCTGGAAGTGGGGCAACGACCGCGAAGCCCCTCTGGTCAAGCCCTCGCTCAACCTGCATGACGACTGCCTCCTCGTCAGCCATGAAAGCCTTGGCATGTACCGCTTCCACCTGGACTCGCCCGATTTCACCGACGCGGTTCCTTGGCTGTTCACCGAAAACGAGACGAACTATGAGTCAGTTTACGGAACTCCCGGCCCACCTTATTCCAAGGACGCCTTCCACCGTTATCTGATCAAGGGCGAGACGGCTGCGGTTTCCCCGGATCCATTCGGGACCAAGGCGGCCGCCGTCTTCAAGTTCATGGTCCAGCCCGGACAATCGGTCACGATCCGCTGCCGACTGCACTCGATCCGCGAGGACAATGGCCTTTCCGGGCTTGAGCAGTTCGACGAGACCCTGGCCGCCCGCATCGCCGAGAGTGACGAATTCTACGTCGGACTCATGCCGGAAGGCAGCTCCCAGGACGAGCAACTCATCATCCGCCAGGGCTACGCCGGACTCCTCTGGACCAAGCAATTCTACTACTACGCCATCGAGGACTGGCTCAAGGGCGACAAGGACGGCCCACCACCACCGAAGGAGCGCCTGAGCGGTCGAAACTCCGACTGGGGAAACTTCTTTGCGCGGGACATCCTCTCGATGCCCGACAAGTGGGAGTACCCATGGTTTGCAGCCTGGGACACCGCCTTCCACATGCTGCCCTTCGCAGCAATCGATCCCGATTTCGCCAAGAAACAGCTCCTGCTGCTTCTACGGGAATGGTACATGCACCCGAACGGCCAGCTCCCTGCCTACGAGTGGAACTTTTCCGATGTCAATCCCCCGGTCCATGCCTGGGCGGTCTGGCGGGTCTACAAAATCTCCGCCCCGAAAGGCCAGCGTGACCTGCTCTTCCTCGAACGCTGTTTCCAGAAGCTCCTCCTCAACTTCACCTGGTGGGTCAACCGCAAGGACGTCGAGGGCCGCCACGTCTTCGGAGGGGGCTTCCTCGGACTCGACAACATCGGTGTCTTCGACCGCTCCCACGCCCTTCCCGACGGCGGACGCCTCCATCAGGCCGATGGCACCGCGTGGATGGCCTCCTACTGCCTGACGATGCTGGCCATCGCCCTTGAACTCGCGCCAACCAAGCCAGCCTACGAGGACATCGCATCGAAATTCTTCGAACACTTCGTCAACATCACCGACGCCATCAACTCCCTGGGTGGCACCGGACTCTGGGATGAGAAGGATTCCTTCTACTACGACCAGTTGATCATTGATCACGACGAGCCGATTCCACTGAGAATCCGCTCCCTGGTGGGCCTCTTGCCGATGTGTGCTGTCACCGTCCTGAAGCAGAAGACCATTGAGTCCCTGCCCGGTTTCCGGAAGCGCATGGACTGGTTCCTCAGCAACCGTCCGGACCTGCTGAAATACATCAGCGTCCGCCGCGTGGCCGGAAGCAAGAACCCGGGTCGCTGCCTGCTTGCCATCCCCTCGGAAAACCGCCTGCGCAAATGCCTCGGCCACATGCTGAACCCCGATGAATTCCTCTCGGACTTCGGCATCCGTTCGCTGAGCAAGATCCACGAGAAGAATCCGTTCGTCTTCACTCATGGTGGAGAACAGAATGAGGTCCGCTACACACCGGGCGAATCGAACACCGCGATGTTCGGTGGCAACTCAAACTGGCGTGGGCCGATCTGGTTTCCAACCAACTTCCTCATCATCGAGGCCCTGGAACGCTACTACTACTTCTATGGCGATTCTTTCCTGATCGAGTATCCCACCGGATCCGGCAAGGAGATGACTCTGAGGGAAATCGCAATTGATCTTTGCGATCGACTCATCTCGCTCTTCCTCCCGGTCAAAAACGGCCATCGTCCCTGCTTCGGGGATGCCCCGCGCTACAGCGAGGTGCCGCATTGGCAAAACCTGCTGCTGTTCCACGAGTATTTCCACGCCGAAACCGGCGAAGGCCTCGGAGCTTCCCACCAGACCGGCTGGACGTCGCTGGTCCTACGCCTCATTCGCGACCGCCGGGAAAAGCTGATGCAGATTTGAATCGGCCGACTTCTCAGAGGACAGGACCGGCCACCCGGCAGTTCTCACTCCAGGTCTTTCGAATCCGGCTCTTGGGTCGGCTCCACGACCACCCTGGTCCTTGCCCACTCATCCCCCAGCCTCCGGCCCTGGTCTGGTTTCCCCTCACGGCTCAACAAGATATAGAGTTCCAGAAACACGCCAACTCCAGGGAGACATAGCAAGGCATTGCGGATCAGACCCGTCTGCCAGTTCCCGGTCAGGGACTGCCCCTCCAGCGTCTCCACCCTGAGATGCATCGCCTTTTTCCCCACACTCTTGCCACCGAGAAACGGCAGTGAATCCCGGGTGAGAAGATAGCCTATGCCGACGGCCCAGCCGAGTCGTCGCATGGATAAAGGAAGCACGATTGCCAGAGCAATCAGAAGCCCGACCGCAATCATGACGTCGATCACCGCCGCAATCACCCGGGTATTGAAGGGCGCGAGATCGGACCCAGGCTCATCCCCCTCTACTGCCTCCTCGAGGATCTTCTTGATCTCTGGTGCCTTGATTTCAACCGGGGCAGTGAAAGGATCCGGCACCCGAGGAAGACTTGGCGGAGGAATCGAAGGCCTCGGAAGATCCGGCGGTGGAGGACCTTGAGGTACCGATGGGGGATGGGAATCGTCCATGACTTTGGAGGAGTCTATGACCTCGGACTGGAAGAGATCGAGCCTCAATCTTGGAGGACGCTCATTTGTCGGAACCGCGCGGCATGGGCAGTTGTGCGTTCACCCGAGTGAGCCAGGCATCCAGCCTTTCCTTCAGGTCCTCAAGCTTTGCCGCCTTGCCTTCCGCCTGATCATGCTCTTCCGATGGATCATGGGCCAGATCGTAGAGTTCATCCCTGCCACTTTCATAGAAACGAATCAACTTCCAGTCACCCGACCTCACCACACTGTAGGGACTCACAACCCCTCCATTCCAATAGTGGGGATAGTGCCAGAACAAATCCGTTCGTGAAACCCGAGATTCCCCACGCAGCAGCGGCATGATCGACAGGCCATCCAGCGCAGTCGATGCCTCACCGGGTTCCAGCCCGACCAGTTCCACGAGAGTCGGAAGGAAATCCGTGCTGATGACCGGAACGTCACAGGTCGCTCCACCTCTTGTAACGCCAGGCACCTTGATGAGGAGAGGCACACGCAGACCGCCCTCGTACGCGAAGCCCTTGCCTTTCCTCAAGGGCGCATTCGAGGTCGCCACCGGCTTGCCCGCATGCACCACTCCACCGTTGTCCGAGGTGAAGATGATGATCGTGTTCCTCTCAAGGCCGAGCTTCTCGATCGTTCTCAAGATTTGTCCCACGCTTTCGTCCACGCTCTTGAGCATCGCCGCATAAACGGCGTTCGACTGACCATTCGCGGCCGGTCGTTTCGCGGCCACCTCGATCATCGCGGGCTTCGCCTGCAAAGGCGTGTGAACCGCATAATGGGCGAGATTGAGATAAAAGGGCCTGTTCTTGTTTGCCTCGATGAAGCGGATCGCATCCTCAGTCAGACGATCGGTCAGATACTCTCCGGCCTCACCACCCGCGTCCGCCAGTCCTGGCACACGCTGGGGGTTCGAGGGCTCGCCATAGGGCCAGAAGAATGACGCAGGATGCCCGATGTGCCCGCCGGCGATGTTCAGGTCGAAGCCCTGCTTTTCCGGAAAGACGGCTGCTCCTCCGAGATGCCATTTGCCGATGTGGGCGGTCGCATAGCCCGCTTTCTTCAAGACCTCAGGCAAAGTCGCTTCGGAAAGTGGGAGGCTCTGCTGCCAATCCGGAATCCGGAACTTGGCTGACTTCGGTGCACCCTCACCTGGAATCCAATCCGTGAGATGCAGGCGGGCAGGTGCCTTTCCCGTCATGATCGCCGCCCGCGTCGGCGAGCAGACGGCACAGGATGCATAGGCCGAGGTGAAGCGCATTGACTGGGTGGCAAGTCGATTCAGCTCCGGCGTGTCGTAGAAGCTACTGCCGAAGCAGCCTCCGTCCGTGGCACCCATGTCATCCACCAGAATGAAAATCACATTCGGCCTCCGCTCCGGGGCCGCATTTGAAAATGCAGGAAGCCAGACAGCCAGGGAAAGCAGGAAAAAGAAGCGCATCGAATTGGAAGCGGCTTGTTACGAACTGCTTCTACAGGATCTCTCAGTCACCATCTCCCTGATCAACCTAACCGCACCCGCAGATCCCTTGCGCTCCAGAGGATACCGCTGGCAGGGGTGGCGGGGCCTTTCATTCTCCTTGCGCCGTCATTTCGACGCGGGCTGAAGCGTTCACGTGAGGCGGTAAAGGCGTCATTGACGAAGGCCTTGCTGCCAATCACCGCACCGTCCGTGAAGTAGCGGACCTTGCAACGAAGCATCGCCGCCATGTTCAGCTCGGGCAGGACAGTGCCGTTGTCTTGTGGGGCGGCTTCCAGTTCGCCCTTGACCTTGGCTTTGAGCACCTGCTTCGCGGCTGTTAGATCCGCCTCGCCGCTTTTGCGCTGCAGCGCCAGACCCATCATCTGGCGTTGAATTCTAGCCGCGTCCTTCCACTTCTCAATCTCGAAGCCCGCACCCCGATGGCTCAGGCAGGCCCGCACCAACCCTTCACGGGCCTTCTTTCCGTTGCCCTTGTTGCTGCCGCCAATCGCTTCGCCATAGCTGCTCCAGCGGTAGTCGGCAGGATCCTTGACCATTCCCGCTCGAACAGGATTCAAATCGATGTAAGCCGCCATCGTCCGCGCGGCGATCCCGCTTTCGACGATGACGCTCTTGTAACGCTGTTCCCAAAGCGTACCGCTGCGTTCGTGGACTCGGTTGAACCAGCGGGTGAAGCGCTGCAGCAGCGTCTTCATGAACTCACTGAGCGAGTGCATCCGGTAGGTGTGACGAGCATGGATCTCAGCGGCCCAAACCTCATTTCCTTCCTCTCGAGCCAGCTTGAGTTCCTCCGCCACCTCTGCCACGAAGGCAGAAGACTGGATGGCAGTGAGACGTTTCAGCAGCACCTCATCCGAGATACCACCTTCCGGCATCGGCGGGACTTCCAGCAGCAGGTGGAAATGATTCGACATGATGCAGTAGGAAAGCACGCGACAGCCGGAGAAGTTCTCCTGCATGCGCATGAACTTGCGGAATGTCTCGCGCTCCTCATCCCCAAGGACGAAGCGCCTGTCCACCACGCGGGAAATGCAGTGATAAATCGCCGGTTTCTCCAGCGAGTCCTTCCAGGGAGCGAGCCAGCGTGAACGCCTCATGGCC
>JAIXPW010000230.1 GCA_027485995.1 Verrucomicrobiaceae bacterium | reverse complement strand
TCAAGCCCCAAAAGCATGGCATAATGCGCCGTCAGAGACTGTTCCATGGAGCGACCCTAGCAGCCTTCGCCTGGACCTGCGACCGGAAGCCACCCACTAAATCGCGGGAAGAACCGAAAGATGGACGAACCCACTTCAGTCCGCTAGTCTGCTCAGTAACTTGAAAGCGCATGTTTCAACGGTCGCCACTAAGGACCAGGTCTCATGGCCCATCGGTCTGAGACCCGGACTGCCACGCCGCAGCAACTGGAACGCCGTCGCTCTGGGTGACAACACCATCGCCATTTCTATTGTGCACACCAGCGGCCTGGAATTGAAGGGTTTGCGCTGCGATCTCTTCGGCCAAACCCAAGCGGGGCGAAATGTGATTTCGCGGGGACTGTTACCATTTCACACGTTAGAGTAATTTGACATGAAGAACTTCATATCTGCATTTTTGCTGCTTCTCGTCCAGATCGCTGGGGCAGCGGATGATCCTGTTCCTCAGTTTCCATGGTCGAGCAAGGTTGGCGATAAGATCCAGGAGATCCTGCGATTGAAGATGGAAAGCATGACCTGGCAATACACGCGCTCTCCGGATGGACGCTTGGGCAAGAAGTCGAGTGCGGCCTTGGAAGAGCTGGCGGACCTGCTTGCCGCTGAAAAACTTGGGATGGCGGATGTTCCGAAAGAAGGCACCTCGATCGAAGCAAAGATCGCCACCTGGGCGCTTGACCGCAAGAATCGCAAGCAGGCCTACGAGGACATCGCCTTCTACTACTGCAACCGGCCAAAGGTTGAAAAATGGGGGCTTTTCTACGCCAAATTCCGGGAGGATCCCGCAGAGAAGAAACTCGCAATTGAAACGAATTTTGCTCGATTTGCAGGCCGACTTGGTCCGGAACCTGAGCGGATTCTTCCTGAGGATCTGCGCGAAGAGCTCCGTCTCCCTTTGGAAGCGTCCTATTTCCTACCACCTTCTGGTGACAGGTTTACGGGCCCTCTCGAACCGCTATGGCGTTCTTGCCTTTCTCTTGGGCTCCTCGCTCTCGGATCTGAAAACTCGATTGTGGTGTTTACCTCAGATCTGAAGTGTAGCATTAAGGCCTTCAAAGAAGGGGAGTTCCCAGTCCATGAAGAACATGCTGAATTCTTTGAACCAGCCCGATCTTTCACCGTTGAGAATTCACTGTATTCTGTCGTGAGCTTGGCAAAAAGACCAAGTTTGACAGCGCTGTCTTCTCTTGCAGAATTACATCAAATTCCTGATTTTTTGAAGTCTATCGATCAGGGATTTGCTTCAGCTTTTTTCGTAGATTTTCCGGAAGATCAGGAAAAACATCGAGCTATCTATCATGCCTGGCAAAAGCTGGCGGCAATCCCGCATGCCTCAGAGACAGAAGCAAATTTCGCGGACTACATCAAAAAACTAGTTCCGCCGGTTTACAAGGAGCCAACGCTCGACTAAGGGCGAGTGTAACGCCTTGTGAAGTTGATAATCCAAAAGATGCTAGTCCTCCCGGATTCACACTGTGCTGGATCTCCGCCTTGTGGTTCGAACCGAGGATATCCAACGACCCGCTTGGTTATCCCAAACCAAGTTCAGCTCGAATCACTCGCCCTCCGCGACCTCCGGCAGATTCCGCAGCTTTTCGAGATAGGCGTTCTTCAGGACCGGACGCACCGCGCGGGGAGTCTCGGCGAGCATGCCGTCGACCCGCTCCCGACTTTCCGTGACCAGTGAGTCGATGAGATCTGCTTCCGGAAGGTTTTTCCAGTAACGCTTCGGCATCTCGGTCTGCATCATCTTCAGCTTGAGCCGCGCGGGATTGAAAATGCTGCGATAGTAAACCCGCCAGATGTCCTCCATCTGATCGGGGTCCTCGCAAGGATCGGCCACGCAGCCGGGAGAGAATTTCAGCACATTCCCGATCCAGTGCGCGCAGCCCTTCGGCGTGAAGATCGACCAATCCATGTTGGCGAAGCGTTTCACGAAGAAGGGAGTCCCGGCCTCGACGACGAAATGGTCCGGCTCGAACCAGGCCACGAAGCGTTCACGGCCCTCGTCATCCTCGCCGATCTTCCGGAAGCGCACGAAGGCATGCATCTTGTGGATCTCGCGGCGGACGCCTTTCTCCATTCGTCGCGCCTTGGCGATTTCGGGGTCGCTGCTGATCTCGATCAAGGATCGCTCGCCACCCCGGGCGATTCGCCAGAGGATGCGATAGAGCAGCGCCCAGCGGTCCGGATCGGCATGGCAGGCCACGCTTTTCGCGAGATCCATGAACGCGGCAGGCACCACCAACTTGTCGGCGTTGACCTTGTAGGTAGCGGGCTCCTCGAAAAGACACGGCAACGCGTTTCCCTCCCAGATGACGTCGGCGGGAGGAACCGCCTCGTGCAGCAGGCGCCTGGCCGCAGCCCGCCAGGTTTCAAAGCAATCGCCTGGATCAACGGTCCGCATCGTCGAAGAGATCGAGTTGCACCGGCTTTGGCAGGAAGCGGTCGATGAGTCGGTCGCTGTCGAGGAGGTATCGCGCTGGATGGTGATCGGCCGTGATCAGGAAAGGCCGGACCTTCGGCAGGGAAACGCGGAGCCTGGCGAGGTCCTCCAGCCTCACCCGGGTGTGGCGGCGGATGGTGATGAGACGATCCACGTTCCGCAGGCCAAGGCCCGGCACCCGAACGAGCTGCTCACGGGTCGCCGTCTGGACATCGAGCGGAAAGTCCTGACGGTTCCGCAAGGCCCAGGCGAGCTTCGGGTCGATCCGCAGGTCGAGGTTCGGGGTTTCCGGAGGGAGGATCTCGGAGGTACGGAATCCATAGTTTCTCATCAGCCAGTCGGCCTGATAGAGTCGATGCTCCCGGACCAGCGGCGCGGCTTTGACCGGCAGGACCACCGAGGGCTCCGGGATCGGGCTGAAGGCGGAGTAATAGAACCGGCGCATCCGGTAGGTGCCGTAGAGCACGTCCGAGCGGGCCAGGAAATCGGCATCGGTCGAGTCATCCGCGCCGACGATGACCTGTGTGCTCTGACCGGTGGCGTGGCGGAGTTTTCGATCGCCGTTCTTCCGACGGTCGTGGGCTTCATCGAGCTTCAACTTGATCCGTCCCATCGCCTGCTGGGTGCGGGCGAGATTCTTTTCCGGTGCCAGGCGATCGAGGCTGGTCTGGGTCGGCAGCTCCAGATTGATGCTGATCCGGTCGGCGTAGCGGGCCGCCTGTTCGATCAACTCCGGCGAGGCCTCGGGAATGGTCTTGAGATGGATGTAGCCTCGGAAGTCATGCTGCTCGCGAAGCGTCCGCGCCACCTGCACGACCTGCTCCATCGTGTGGTCGGCACTGCGGACGATGCCGGAACTGAGGAACAGGCCCTCGATGTAGTTCCGTTTGTAGAAATCGAGGGTCAGGGTCACCGCCTCCTCCGCGGTGAAGGCGGTGCGGCGGACATTGCTGGAGCGACGGTTGATGCAGTAGTGGCAGTCGTAGATGCAGCGATTGGTCAGCAGGATCTTGAGCAGCGAGATGCAGCGTCCATCGGGCGTGTAGCTGTGGCAAATGCCGGAGCCACCGGCCGAACCGACTCCCTTGCCGTCCCGCGAGTCCCGTTTGTTCGCCCCCGAACTGGCGCAGGAGGCATCGTATTTCGCCGCGTCAGCCAGAATTGCCAGTTTGTTCGCCAAGTCCATGGGTTCAGGAGAACAGTATCCAGAACCTGCAGTCGTGCCACCTTAATTTCGGATTCCGAAACAAATCCGCCCACTCATTTGGCTTTTCAGCCCGCAGGCGCTCGCACAGCTTTCTGCTAGAGTCCGGTCGGTTCCGGATCATCCCCTGCCATGCGCTCCCTCCTCCTCCTTGCAGTCGGCCTGCTGCTCTCAGCAGTCCCGGTTCTCCATGCCGAAAAGATCAAGGTCGTCACCCGCGATCTGGAGCCCTTCAGTTTCGAGAAAGATGGACGACGGGTGGGTTACGCGATGGAGCTGTGGGACGAGATCGCACGCGAGGCGGGAATCGAATACGAGGTCACCAAGGTCGGCACTGCCAAGGAAATGATCGATGCCCTCGCGGAAAAGCGGGCGGACGTGGGAGTTGGCGCGCTCAGCGTGACCTCCGAGCGCGAGCAGATCGTCGATTTCACCCAGCCATTCTACGATTCCGGCCTCCAGATCGCTGTGGCGGGCTCCGAGGCCGACCTCTGGGACTCCGCCAAGGAACTCATCGGCGGGCTTTTCAATCTCAAGCTCATCGGGGCTTTCGGGCTGCTCGTTTTCGCGATGTTCATCATTTCCCATCTCGTCTGGATGTATGAGCACAAGGTCAACGAGGACATGTGGCCGAAGAGCTACCGCCACGGATTGTGGGAGTCTTTCTGGTGGACGATCAGCACGCTGCTCGTCGGTGGGGCCGACAACAAGGGTCCGGTGGGAGTTGGGGGTCGCATCGTCGCCATCGTCTGGATGCTTCTCAGCATCGTGTTGGTCTCCTTCCTCACCGCCTCCTTCACCTCCACCCTGACCATCAACACCCTCAAGGGCGACATCCAGGGCCCGGGTGATCTTCCGCGCAAGACAGTGGCGACGATCGGTGGCAGCACCTCGGAGGCTTTCCTCCAGGGCAAGGAGGTCACCATCAAGCCGATGGCCAACATCGACGCCTGCATCGCCGCGCTCAAGGCAGGCCAGGTGCAGGCGGTGGTCTATGACTCACCGATTCTGCGTTACGCATTGAACCAGCCCGAGAATTCCAAGCTCCAGCTCGCCGGCAACGTCTTCGAGCATCAAAACTACGCCTTCGCCCTGCAGCGCGACAGCACCTATCGCAAGTCGATCAACAAGGCCCTCTTGAGCCTGACCGAACGCGGGATGCGCGAGGATCTCCGCAAGAAGTGGTTCGGTGCGGAGAACTGATCGGGTGTCACGGAAACACCGCTCGATAGAATCGGGCCTGCGGCAATGGCTGGCTGTCGATGAGTTCGAAGCTGCCATCCTCGTTCGACTGAAGTGTCGCGCGGGTGATCCATGCAGCAGGCCCCTCCATCGTTTCGCTCGACTGGATCCGGTAGATCCGTCCCGCCACGCCGGAGAAACTTACCCGCCGCGAACCGTCGGGTCGGGTCTCGATCGACTGCGTTTGCTGGACCGGGGCATCAGAAGGAATGATCCCGACCTGCACCGTGTGCGAAACCACGCCGCCCGAGGCATCGCGGACGCTGTAGCTGAAGAAATCCTGCGAGCTGTTTCCCGACTGTGGCGTGTAGTGGATCCAGCCGTCGACCATCGTGATCGCCGCACCGTTGACACTGAGGGGATCGACGGAAAGGAATTCCATCGATCCGCCATCGTTGCCTAACAAGGTCGAGATCCGCATCCGGATGGCTGTGCCGGGATCATGGGAAATGCTGTCGCCTCCCGGCTCGGCGGCGGTGCCGGTGGTGAAGCGATAGCGGCCCGAACCAACTGCGAACACTGCCGCACCGGCTTCCATGCGGAGGTAGGTCACGCCCGGAGCAGTCGACGCCTCCACGCCGGACTCACTCACGCTCGCGGCATCGGCTGCGGGAACATGCACCTCGGCGGTGGTGTTCGCCGGGATCGTGGTTTCCAGAACGAAGCCTCCGGTGAACGTGCGCCAACCGCTTGAGATCAGGCCGTTGATCGAACGGAGGCTGCCGTGTGCGCTGGACAGACGGCTATCAGGTCGTGGGCGTATGATGATCTTCTTGAAAGCCGCCACCGAACGATCCTGATCGATGCCCGCCACCGTGTCATAGAGCCACTCGCCGCAGGAGCCGAGCGAGTAGTGGTTGAAGGAGTTCATGCCTGCGTTTTGGAAACCGTTCTGAGGCGTCCAGCCATCCCAGCGTTCCCAAATTGTGGTGGCTCCGAGTTTCACCGAGAACAGCCATGAGGGGAAGGTGTCCTGGGTGAGCAGTCGATAAGCCGTCGCATTCCTGCCATTGCGGCTAAGTGCAGGCAGCAGGTAGCTGACACCGACGAAGCCGGTCGAAAGGTGATCTCCCTTCGCCACCACATCGTTCTCCAACAATTGCGTGACCGCATCCCGAAGGTTGTCCGGCAGCAGGTCGAACTTCAGCGCGAGCGCATAGGCGCACTGGGTGTTGCCGGTCATCACACCGGTGGTGGGGTTCACATACTTGCTGATGAAAGCGGACTTGATCGTCTGAAAGAGCGCCTCGTAAATCGCGGCGTCAGCGGTCTTGCCAAGCACGGCGGCGGCCTTCGCCAAGATGCGGGTCGAGTAGGCGTAGTAGGCGGTGCCGAGCAGTTCCTTATTGGTGTCGGCGTTGATCGAAAGCCAGTCGCCATAGTCGGCACCGCGGCCCTTGTCGCGGATCGAGCCCGTGCTGTTCGTGCGACAGTATTCCACCCACCGGACCATCGCATCGTAGTTCTTCTGAAGCATCCGCACATCGCCGTAGGCCTGGTAAATGGTCCACGGACAGATGACCCCGGCATCGCCCCAGGCCGGGGTGCCGCCGGTAGTGCCGTTGTTGGGCGAAACGTCGGTGAAGCCACCATTCGCGAGCTGGCTGTCGGTGACATCGGTCATCCACTTTGTATAGAACGCGGCGATGTCGGCATTGTAGGTCGCGGTGCGGACGAAGACCTGGGCATCACCCATCCAGCCGAGTCGCTCATCACGCTGCGGGCAATCGGTCGGCACACTGAGATAGTTCCCGCGCAGGCCCCACTCGATGTTCGACTGGAGCTGGTTGATCCAGCCGTCCGAGCAAGCGAAACTGCCGATCTTTTCGTTGTCGGTGGCGAACACGACGCCCATGACCGCATCGAGCGGCGGCCGTGTCGAAACTCCCGTGAGTTCGACGTAGCGGAAGCCGTGGAAAGTGAACTTCGGCTGCCAGGTTTCCTCGCCGCCGCCCTTGCAGATATAGGTGTCGATCGATGGCGCGCCGCGAAGATTGTCGGTGTAAACGGTGCCGTTGGGATTGAGCATTTCGGCGTGACGCAATGTGATCTTCGTCCCGGCAGCGGCGGTGATTTTCAAACGTACCACGCCGACCATGTTTTGGCCGAGGTCGTAGGTCCACTTGCCGGTGGCGGGTTCGGCGAGGGTCTTCGGCGTGAGCTCCATCAGCTCGCGCACCGGCTCCATCACCTGTCCGTTCATGGCTCTAACAGGTTCGGTGCGGAGCAATACCTGCGACCAGGTGGAATCGCTCACCGCAGCCGTCGACCAGTTGGCGACCTCGCGCCGCGCATCGTAGTCCTCTCCCAGCATGAAATCGCTGAAGACCGAAGGGCTGGCCTGCATTTTCCACGAGCCGTCGGTGATCACGCGCTCGCTGGTGCCGTCGGTGTAGGTGACTTCAAGCTGCGCCATCAGCCCCGGACTGGCACCCCAGTATTGAAAACCTCCGTTGCCAATGTGGCCGGCATACCAGCCGCTGGCGAGCTGTGCGCCAAACACGTTCGAACCCGTGGTGAGCTGGGCGGTGACATCGTAGGTCTGGTAGCGGAGGCGCTTTGAGTAGTCCGTCCACTCGGGAGCCAGCGTGTGGTCGCCGACGCGGGTTCCATTGAGACGCAGTTCGTAGAGGCCGAGGGCGGTCGCATAGATTGTTGCTTTGCGGATCGGCTTGGTGAGCGCGAAGGATTTCCGCAGATAGGGAACGTTGGTCGGATGGGTGAGATCATCGGGGTAGTTGAACGTGGCGTTCTCGGAGACATACCGCACCCACGCCACGCCGTTTAGCTGGTAGTCGAGACGCAGGCGCTTCACATGGTTCACGGCGGGGTCAGGACCGAAGTTGGAGTTGTTCACCGCCACTGCATAGGGGCCGGTCAGGGCGCGGTTGTTGAGGTTGGTGAGGACATCGGCTGAACCAGTGCCGTCGATTGCCTCATAGCGGGCGGCCGTCAGCACCACCGAGACCGGTGGCGGGAGGTCGGTGGGAAAAGTGAAGGTGGCGTTTTCCGCGACGGTCTTCACTCCGGCAACGCCATCGACCGTGTAGTTCACCCGCAGACGCTTCAACTGGTTCACAGCGGGATCCGGGCCGAAATTGGTGTTGTTGACGACGCGTGAGAACGAGCCGGATGACGCCAGCGAGTTCAGCGTGCTGGTGACATCGCGAAAGCCGGTGCCACTGACCGATTCATAACGCGCGCTGACGATCACCGGAGTCGAAAGCGTCGGCAGATCACCGGGAAACACGATCACCGTGTTCTCGGCGAAGGTCGCGGTGCCGGTCTGGCCATTGCGCTGGTACTGCACGCGCAGTCGCTTGACTTTGTTGAAGGCTGGATCGCTGCCGAAGGTGGTGTTGGTGACACTCAGCGCGTAGTTTCCCTGGGCCGCCATCGCCACCAACTGTGCGGTGACATCGAGCGAGCCTGTGCCGGTGACCGCTTCATAGGACGCGGCGAGGATCACCGGTGGAGTGCCGGCCGCGGGGCCGAAGGTCGCGCCATCGATCCACTTGGCGGACCAATCAGCGGCATTCAGCAATCCGACCGACCACTTCGCCACGGGACTCCACGAGGACACCAGGTCGCTTTTGTTCCAGGATCGCACTTTCCAAAAGCAGACCGTGCGCGAGGTCAGCGCCGCTCCGGCATAGACCACCTGCGCGGTGGCATCGCCAGAGACCTTGCCACTGTCCCAGAGGTCGCCCTGATCCAGCGCCAGCGCCTCGGGGGTTGAGGCCACCAACACCTGCCAGGCGGTCTGAAATTCGGCGCGTTCGAGGGAGGAGATTTCCCACGACAGGCGTGGGGCCGTTTCATCGATACCTTGCGGATCATGCAGATATTCGCAGCGCAAATTCGACACCTCCACCACCGCCAGGAGCGGGGAAATCGACGCAACCGCGAGCAGCCACAGAATGGCTGAAACCCGGGCAAAATGACTTGGAACAAGACTGGGCATTCACCCAGTCATAACCTCTTTGAACAGCCGATGCACCTCCCTGTTTCTGGCGTTCGGAAATCCGAACGATCAGTGCCCAGGCATTTCCTGATGCTCCTTGATGTATTCCTCCTTCAGGCCGAGGGCCTCGGGGGCGTGGAGCACGAGCATCTTGCGACCGGCATCGGCGGGGATCGTCGAGCGGGTGGCCTTGGAAACGACCACCATCAGTGTGATCGCAAGTGGCACGGCCCAAATGGCGGGTTGCTCGGAAAGAATTCGGAGCAGCGGATGATCGATCCAAAACTGAGCCATCGTGCCGGGCACGTAGGGGATTTTGTTCTTCAATGCAGCGGCCTGGTCGGCCTTGGCAATGAGGTCGCTTGCGTTGGTCAGGGCCGCCGCGATGAGCGCACAGAGTCCGCCGGTGAGCATGCCGGTTGCGGCTCCCCTCATCGTCATGCCACGCCACCAGACACTCATGAAGAGCAGCGGGAAATAGCTCGCCGCCGCGATGGCGAAGGCCTGGCCGACCATGAAGTTGATCTCCAGTTTCTCGACCAGCGAACCGAGGATCACCGAGACGCCCCCGACGATCACGGCGCACCACTTGAACATCTTCATCCGCTGCTCCGAACTGGAATTGGGACGCAGGATCTTGCCAAAAACATCGTGGGCAAGGGCACCGGTCATCGACACCAGAAGGCCGGAAAACGTACTCATGAAGGCCGCGAAGGCACCCGCACAGGTGATGCCGCTGAGGATCGAGCCCAGCATTCCATATTTCGCCCGGATCAGGGTCGGCAGCTTCAGGACGACCTGATCCGTTCCCTTGATCCCCGTCAGGCCGGTGTAGAGCTCCGGCATCAGGTTCCGTCCGAGAACCCCGAACACGGGCGGAAAGACATAGAAGACTCCAATCAGGATCATCACCCACATGGTGGTGCGCTTCGCGGCCACGCCGTCCGGATTCGTGTAGAAGCGGACCAGGATATGGGGCAGCCCGGCCGTGCCACAGACCAGGGCAATGATCAGTGAGAAGGTGTAGAGCAACGAATAGGGACGGCCCTCCTCCGCAGAGAGTCCGGCGGCCTTGGCGGCCTTGGTGCTGAGTGGACCGAACGGAGCGATCCACGCCTCATCCTTGGGGGCTTTCTCGGGCAGTGCTGCCCTCTGTGCACCGGATGCGGTCGGGTCGATGTTCTGCGAGAGTGCTGGGGGCGCGGCGGAATCCGACGGCAGATGATTCAATGAGAGATTTTTCCCATAACCTCCATAGACCGCGACCAGGACGAAGACAGGCACGGAAATGGCAAACATCTTCATCCAGTACTGGAACGCCTGGATCAGGGTGATGCCCTTCATGCCTCCGAGGGCGACATTGAAGGTGATCACGAGCCCGACGACCGCCACCCCCACCCAATAGGGAATTCCATTGGTCGCCACACCGAGATCATTCACTGGAGCCAGCCCCGCCAGAAAGGTTCCGCGCAAATCCACATCCTGGAAAATGTAGGAGAGCGTGACACCCGCGCCCTTCATCTGCGGCATCGTGTAGAAGAAGCCGATGAACAGCACGAAGCAGACGGCGATCTTGCGGAACAGCGGCGAATCGAATCGGCCCTCCGCGAAGTCCGGAATCGTGTAGGCCCCGAAGCGCCTCAGCGGTCCGGCGATGAACAGCAGCAGGAACAGATAGCCGCAGGCATAACACACCGGATACCACAGCGCATCATAGCCGGAGGACATCACCATGCCCGCCACGCCCATGAACGAGGCGGCGCTGAGGTATTCGCCGGAGATGGCGGCGGAATTCCAGCCGACCGAAACCGATCGGCCAGCCACAAAGAAATCAGAGGCGGTTTTCGAACCTCCGGACGAGCGGAAGCCCATCCAAAGGGTCGCCAACACGGTCACCAGCGAGAACCCGAGAATCCAGGGATCGACATTCATGGTTCAGCTCAGGATTGGGTTTCGGACTTGGACGCCTTGGCCAGGGCCATCTCGGCCTCTTCGCGCTCCATGGCCAGCGAGCGGCGGATGAAGGTGTAACTGATCACCCACACGAACGGAAAGAACAGCACACCGAGGATCAGCCAGGTCAGCGGAAAGCCGCCAATGCGCGTTGCCATCATCTCAGGCAGGAAATAGTTCAACAGAGGCATGCTCAGCAGGACGATCCCGAAGGTCGCGCCACAGGCGATCGAAAGCTTCAGTTGCCGGCGCATGAGCTGGCGCAGAAACGCCTCGCTGTGGATGTAGTCGTTGTGCTCTTGGGAGTGCATTGGGTTTCTCAGGTGCTAACGGACGAACGCGGGAAGTCGAAGCAAGAAATTCGCTGAAACCCGTTCGGGGGATCGATTCCCCGCCAACTACTCCGAAATTTCCCTCGATCAGCCCTTGGAAGTTTCCATCCGGCTGTCCATCGTCGCGCCCCACGAATGACCACGGTCCTTGAAATCCTCGACGGCGGCACGCGCTACCTTGAAAAGCGCGGCATCGAGGATGCCCGGCGGAACATGCAGATGCTGGTGGCCCACCAGCTCCAGTGCACCCGGATGGAGCTTTACCTGCGCTTCGACCAGCCGATCAGCGAGCCCGATCTGGTTCCGCTGCGCGACGCCCTGAAGAAGCGCGGTGAAGGCGTCCCGCTCCAGCACCTGCTGGGCACCGTCTGGTTCCATCAGAACGAATTCAAGACCGACGCCCGGGCCCTCATCCCCCGCCCCGAGACCGAGGAGCTGGTGGAAATCCTCCTCAAGCTCGAACTCCCCGAAAGTGCCCGCGTGCTCGACCTCGGCTGCGGCTCCGGCGTCCTCGGGCTTTCCCTCGCCGCCGCCCGGCCCGGCTGGCACGTGACGCTGGCCGACATTTCGCCGGAGGCCCTTGAGCTGACCCGGGAGAATGCCGCCAAGCTGGAGCTCCCGAATGTTTCATTCGTCGAAAGCGACCTCTTTTCCGCCCTGGATGGCCCCTTCGACCTCATCGCGGCGAACCTCCCTTATGTCCCGGAATCCGAGCGCGCGACCCTGACCAAGGAAGTCCAGCACGACCCCGGCCTCGCCCTCTTCGGCGGTCCGGATGGGCTCGATGTCATCCGGCGTTTCACCCCCGAGGCCATTGGAAAACTTGCGCCTGCGGGGCGGATCGGACTTGAAATCGGACACGATCAGGCTTCACAGGTCGCCCGACTCCTCCAAGACTCCGGCTTCATCGGCGTCGATGTGAAGACCGACCTTTCGGGCATCGCCCGTTTTCCCCTCGCCCAGAAGCCCTGATTCAAGAGGCTTGTCGATCGTGGATCGCAGATCCCGGTTTTCAGAAATCCACCATCTCCCATCCCCGATCCCCAATCCCTCTCATGGACAAACTCCTCGTTCACGGCGGCAGCACCCTGCGCGGTTCCGTCAACATTTCCGGCTCGAAGAATGCCTCGCTGCCGATCATCGCCGCCGCCCTGCTGACCGATGAGGACGTCATCATCCGTCGCGTGCCGGATGTGTCCGACACCAACTACATGGTGCAGATCCTCAACGCTCTCGGGGCCGAGGTCGAGCGCTCGTCCGGCACCATCCGCGCCACCTGTGCGGAAATTTCCGACACCGCTCCCTACGAACTCGTCCGCCGGATGCGGGCCTCGATCTGCGTGATGGGCCCGCTGCTGGCGCGGAAAGGTCGCGCCGTCGTCTCCCTGCCCGGTGGCTGCATCATCGGCGATCGCCCGGTGGACCTCCATTTGAAAGGCCTTCAGGCGCTCGGGGCGCAGGTCGAGTTTGAAGGAGGAAACATCATCCTCACCGCGCCGAAGGGACTCAAGGGGGCCGAACTTGATCTTCGTGGAACCTCCGGCCCGACCGTTCTCGGCACCGACAATGTGATGATGGCCGCCACGCTCGCGGAAGGCACCACCGTCATCGAGTCCGCCGCCGCCGAGCCTGAGGTGATCGATCTGGCGAATTTCCTGAATGCGATGGGGGCCAAGATCACCGGAGCCGGCACCCGGCGCATCGTCATCGAGGGCGTCGCCAAGCTTCACGGGGTCGAGCACACCGTCATCCCGGACCGCATCGAGGCCGGCACCTTCATGGTCGCCGCGGCTTTGGCCGGTGAAGGAGTCACGCTGCGCCGTGTCTGCCGCGAGCATCTCAAGGCCATCACCGCCGCGATCGAGGCCTCGGGACATTCGGTTTCGTTCAACGAAGCGGGCGACGCCTGCACCGTCCATCGCGGCACCGATCTCAAGGGCGTCGACCTCGTCACCGCGCCCTACCCCGGCTACCCGACCGACATGCAGGCGCAAATGACCGCCCTGTTGGCCACCACGCCGGGCATCAGCGTCATCAAGGACACCATTTTCCCGCAGCGCTTCATGCACTGCGCCGAGCTCAAGCGGATGGGAGCCGACATCAAGGTCGACAACGGCACCGCCATCGTCCGTGGCACCGAGAAACTTTCCGCCGCCCCGGTCATGGCCTCCGACCTCCGCGCCTCGGCCGCACTGGTCCTGGCGGCCCTCACCGCCACCGGAACCACCGAGATCAACCGCCTCTATCACATCGACCGCGGCTACGAGCACATCGACGAGAAGCTCCTCCTGCTTGGAGCGAACGTCGAGCGGGTTCGGGTGTAGGAAACTAAGTGGCCAGGGGTCAGGGGTCAGGGGTCAGGGGCCGGAAAGAGGAAGAGCCTCTTTAACTTCTTCACTGGCCCCTCTCGATTACTGGCCCCTGGCCCCTTCTTCGAAAAACCCGGCCTCGACACATCGATGCGCGGCCCCTAGCGTCCCCCCCTTTCCTACACCATTTTATGATCCGCAAACTGATCCCCGGCGCCCTGGCTCTTGGCCTCACCGCCCTCGCCACTGCCCAGACCCCTGCCGCCGAGAAGGGTTCGGCAAAACCCTCCCCTGCTCCCGAGGCTCCGGCCGCACCGGTCGATCCCGCCACGGTGAAGGTCGATTCCTCCTACGCGCTCGGCTTCCGCACCGGTTCCTCTTTTGCCCAGGAATACGGCCAGTATGGCGTTTCCGCCGCAGACATCGATCCTGAAGGATTCCTCAAGGGATTCATGGGGGCGTTGAAGGGTGGCAAGCCCGAGCTTTCCGACGACAAGCTGCAGGCGGCCATGAAGTCCCTCGGCGACCTGCTTCAAAAGCGCGAGGAAGCTCTCGGCGTGAAGAATCTTGAGGACGGAAAGAAGTTCCTCGACGAGAACGGCAAGAAGGAAGGCGTCGTCACCACCAAGAGCGGCCTCCAGTATCAGATCCTCGAAAAGGGCGGCGACAAGAAGTTCGTCGCACCGAAGGAAGGCGAGGAATCGAACAAGGAGTTCATGGTGAACTACAAGGGCACGCTGATCAACGGCACCCAGTTCGATGCCTCTCCTGAAGGCAAGCCGGTCGCCATGACGCTGGAGGTCATCGACGGCTTCAAGGAAGCCCTCACCTCCATGCCGATCGGCGCGAAGTGGAAGCTCTTCATCCCGGCCAGCCTCGCTTACGGCGAAAAGCGCCGCAGCGGCGAGCTCGGACCGAACCAACTGCTCATTTTCGAACTTGAGCTGGTCGATATCAAGGACGCCCCGCCCGCCCCGGCCGGTGGACTTCCCTTCCCGATGCCCCAGGGCGGACCGGCTGGCGAGTGAGCGTTTCAGCATGATTTCAAGAGAAGCCGCCGGGGACCCCGGCGGCTTTTTCTTGTCCACTCCGCTTCTGTCAGATCCGCCCACTGCTTGACCTGCGACAGAAAGTCCCCACCTTTTGGTCCAATCCGATGCCGAACCACCTCAAGACGCTTCAGGCCCATGCCAGGCAGACGCTGAAGCCCTCGCTCCAGAAGCAACTTTCTCCGGCCGAGCGGATCGCCCTCTACAAGCGCTTCATCAAGATCGAGGAGCATCGCATTTTCCTGAAGCATCGAGCCGGAGCCGGTGGTATCGAGATCGCCTCGGCTCGGGCGGAGCTGATCGACATCGTCCTCGCCTCCATCCTCGACAGCACGCTGGAGGAGGCGAAGGGCAGCCTCCCCGCCCTGGCGCTGGTGGCCATCGGTGGCTACGGCCGCGGCACGCTCAACCCGCGCTCGGACATTGATCTGCTTTTCCTGCTGCCAAGAGCCTCGACACGACTGCCGAAGCCACTCGAAGAGGCGGTGCAGAAGATCCTCTACCTGCTCTGGGACGTGGGCTTCAAGGTGGGTCATGCCTGCCGCTCCATCGCCGAGTGCCTCGAGCAGGCCAAGGCCGACCAGGAGAACAAAACCGCCCTGATGGATGCGCGATTCCTGGCGGGCGATGCAAAGCTCTTCAAGGACTTCGAGGCGCGCTTCAACAAGGACTGCATCCTCAAGGGCCAGGACGCCTTCTTCGAGATGCGACGCCAGGATCTGCGCAGTCGGCATCAGAAATCGTCACGCACGGTCTTCCTCCAGGAGCCCAACGTGAAGGAAAGCTGCGGTGGCCTGCGCGACTACCACAACATCCGCTGGGTCCAGCGGGTGAAGCGCGGTTCGTTCGATCTGAAACAACTCGTCGAAGACCGGTTGCTGACCCAGATCGCCCACAAGGAAATCGAGGAGGCCTATGACTTCGTCCACCGGGTGCGCAACGAACTCCACTATCACACCCGCAAGGGCACCGATCAGCTCACGCTCCAGTTGCAAGGCGTGGTGGCCACCAACTTCGCCTATCCGCAACGCAGCATCCTGCGCCGCACCGAGGCGTTCATGCGCGACTACTACAGACATACGAGAAACCTCTACCAGCACACCGGTTCGCTGATGGAGATTTTCCAGATCGAGCAGGAGGACCTTTCGGACTCCGGACTGAAGTCGTATCTGATGTTCCGGAAAAAGAAGCGTGAGGAGTTCGACGGCTTTGTCGCCCGGGAAGGCCGCATCCATCCGGCGAACCAGGAGATCTTCAAGGACGACCCGCAGCGGATGATGCGCATGTTCCAGCACTGCCAGGTCCGCGGCCTGAAGCTGAGCCCACCGATCCGGAAGCTGGTCAAGGCGCACTGGGACGAGATCGACCGACCGTTCCGATACTCGAAGGCGAACCGCGAGACCTTTCAGGCCATCCTGGAGCGCAAGGGCGACGTCGGTCGCACGCTGCGGCTGATGCACCGGGTCGGCTTTCTGGGCCGCTACCTTCCGGAATTCGGCGCGCTGGACTGCCTCGTGCAGCATGAGTTCTTCCACCGCTACACCGCCGACGAGCACACGCTGCGCTGCATCGAGCAGCTCGATGCCCTCGTCGGCACCGAGGAACCCCGCCTGCGTTCGTTCCAACGGCTGTTGCATGAAATCGAGGATCCTTACGCGCTCTATCTCGCCGTCATCCTGCATGACACCGGTCGCGCGGAAAATGTCCGCGAGCACATCGACGGTTCGGCCATGCTGGCATCGCGACTCTGCAACCGTCTCCAGATCCACGGCACGCGACGCTCGCTGATCATGTTCCTGGTGGACAACCACCTCACCTTCTGGCGCACGGCTACCACGAAGAACATCGAGGACCCGGACGTCGTCGCCGAGTTCGCCGCGATCGTGAAAACCTCCGCCCGCCTCGATGCCCTGTATCTGTTCACCTTCGCTGATTCCAACGGCACCTCACCCGACGCCTGGACCGGCTGGAAGGAGGCGCTGATGCGTCAACTCCATTCTGCCACCCGAAGCTTCCTGGCCGAAGGAAAGGAGAACTACTCGAAGATCCTCGACAAGGATCGCGCCGAACTCCGCACCGCCGTCATTGGCCTGATGCGCGAGGACTACCACGACGAGGTGAAGACCCACTTCAAGCGCACCCCACCCGCCGCGTTCCGTTTCCGCGAGGCCACGCAGATCGTGACGCAGGTCCGCACAGTGAGGCATTTCCTCCGACAGGAAAAGGAAAGCGGTGACTCCTTCGCGACCTGCATCAAGTGGATCGACCAGTCGGAGAAAGGCTACACCGAACTGGTCATCGCCACGCGCGACAAGCCGCTGCTGCTTGAAAAGATCTGCTGCGCCATCGCGTCCGAGCAGATCAACATCCTCTCCGCCGACTTCTTCACGCGTTCCGACGGCATCGTCATCGACCTGTTCCGTGTCTGCACCACCAACTTCGAGCCGGTCTCTGATCTCGATGTCCGCAAGCGTTTCCTCAAGGTCTATGAATCCATTCTCCGCGCCGAGAACTACGAACCGGAAAAGCATCTGAAGCGAAAGGTGAACTTCCTCAAGCCCCGCAGCGACAGCGGCATCCAGGTGCCGGTGAGGGCCTTTGTCAGCAATGACCTGCACCCGAACTGCACCACGATCGAGATCCAGGCCCTCGACCGCATCGGCCTGCTGCACGATCTTTTCAGCACGATCAACTCCTACGGACTCACCACCGCCCACGCACGGATCTGCACCGAGAAGGGCGTCGCGATGGACACCCTTTACATCACCACCGCGGAGGGCAAAAAGGAAAGTAATCCGGTAACCCTCCTGGAACTGGAGGACGAGATCTCGAAGCTCATCGTTCTCGGAGAACCCGCGTGAACGTTCCCATGAAAAGGTTGCTCCAGCGCCTGTTCCCCCCACGCCCGGCCGATCCCCATGAGCCTCCGAAGGTTTCCCTCGGAACCTGTGGAAACTACTGCATCAGCCTGGAGTCCCAACCCGAGAGGCTTGAGGACAGCCGGAGGCAACTGGGCCGTCATAGCATCGAAGTCGAATGGTTCCCGGCCATTCTCAGCTCCGAGGTTCAGGAAAAGATCACCCGCAAGGAACCCGTCGCCGGGTCTGCCGATGGCTGCCTGCAATCCCACCTTGAACTCTACCGTCACCTTGCCGCGATCCATCCCGCCGCGAAGGGATCGTCCCGACCCTATGTGGCGGTCTTCGAGGATGACATCGTCCCGCTGGATGCCTTCGTGAGTTTCGGGGATTACCTCGCCCGGGTGCCGGACGACTGGGATTACATCTCGTTGGGTGGAAGCTTTCACCAGACCCCTCCGAAGATCCTGGATGAATCGGTCATCCGCCTCACGTGTGCCTTCAACCTGCATGCGCAACTGATCCGCGTGGACTTCCTGCCGCGCTTGATCGAACACATCGAAACCCGGGCGTTCGAGGTCGATGTGCTGACGGCCAACATGCAGAAGCAAGGCATCGGGAACTGGTATGGCTTCACCAGCGATCTGTTCTGGCAACATGCCCGCGGCGGCTTTTTCAACGTGTCGATCTGGGACCATCAACTCGGGCTCTACCACTTCGCGAAGGACAATGGAGTTGTGGATCGGTTCCTGATCAGAGGTTTGCTTCATCTGCCATGAAACTCATTTCAAAACTGATCAAGCTCACGGCAGCCAACGAGAAACCGGCTCCGGTCCGGACGCTGGCGAACAGCGTTGGAAACTACTGCATCAGCCTTCATTCCCAGCCGGAACGCCTCAAGGAGACTAGGCGACAGCTCAAGTTCTACGGCCTCGACCTTGAGCATTTCCCCGCGGTTCCCAGCAAGGAAGTGACCGAAAGGATCACACGCAAGGAGCGGGTCATGCCCATCGCCAACGGCTGCCTCCAGTCACACATCGACCTCTACAAGCAGATCCTCGCCTCCCACAAGCCAGACGCTGCGGAAGGCCGACCCTACGTCGCAGTCTTCGAGGATGACATCGTGGCGCTGAGCACCCTCAACCAACTGGACGACCACTTCGCGCGGCTGCCCGGGGACTGGGACTTCGTTTACCTCGGCGGCAACTACCACTTCCACAAGCCGGTCATCCTCGATGAGCACCTCATCCGACCGGTCTTCGCGCTCAGCACCCATGCCCAGTTGATCCGGATCGACTTCCTGCCGCTTCTGATTCAGGAACTGGAAAAGAAGGCCTTCGAAGTGGATGTGGTCTTTGCCAGGCTCCAGGAAGCCGGAATCGGCAGATGGTATGGCTTCACCATTGACTTCTTCTGGCAGCACGGCCGCACCTCGGCCTCCTACACCTCCCTCTGGCGGCACCAGATCGGGGAGTTTCATTTTGCCACGGCCAACGGGGTGATCGATCAGGTCATCATCCGGAACTACCTGCCCTGAGCAGCCTGAAATCGGGTTGCGATTTCCGCTTTCGGGTCCCCCGTCCCCGTGCCTACCCTTTGCCAACCATGATCGTCGAACCAAAGATCCGCGGATTCATTTGCACCACCGCCCACCCGGAAGGATGCGCCGCCCACGTCGCCAGCCAGATCGCCCTCGTGAAGGGTCGTGGCCCCATCGCCAGCGGACCGAAGAAGGTCCTGGTGGTCGGTTCCTCCACCGGCTACGGCCTATCCTCCCGCATCGCCGCCGCCTTCGGCTGCGGGGCCGCCACCATTGGGGTGTTCTTTGAAAAGCCCGCTGAGGAGAAGCGCACCGGCACCGCGGGTTGGTACAACTCCGCCGCCTTCGAGAAAGAGGCCACCGCCGCCGGACTCTACGCCCGTTCGTTCAATGGCGACGCCTTCTCGAACGAAATGAAGCGCGAGGTGATCGAGGCCATCAAGGCCGACCTCGGCCAGGTCGACTGCGTGATCTACTCCCTCGCCTCCCCGCGCCGCGTCCATCCCGACAGCGGCGAGGTGCTGAAATCCGTCCTCAAGCCGATCGGCCAGACCTACACCAACAAGAACCTCAACACGACCACCAAGGTCGTCGATTCCGTCACCATCGAGCCCGCCAACGACGACGAGATCGCGCAAACCACCGCCGTGATGGGCGGCGAAGATTGGGAAATGTGGATCAAGGCCCTTCACGAAGCCGGCGTGCTCTCCCCCGGCGTCACCACCGTGGCCTACTCCTACATCGGACCGGAAGTCACCTGGCCGATCTACAAGAACGGCACCATCGGTCGCGCCAAGGAGGACCTTGAGCGTGCTCAGCGCGCCCTCGATGAAGCCCTCGCCCCTCTCGGAGGAAAGGCCTGGGTCTCCGTCAACAAAGCCCTCGTCACCCAGGCCAGCTCCGCCATCCCGGTCGTGCCGCTCTACATCTCCCTGCTCTACAAGATCATGAAGGCCAAGGGCAGCCACGAGGACACCATCGAGCAGATGGACCGTCTCTTCCGCGATCGCCTCTGCAACGGCCAGCCCCAGCCCGACGAAGCCGGCCGCATCCGACTCGACGACTGGGAAATGACTCCCGAAGTCCAGTCCGAGATCGATGAACTCTGGGCCAAGGTCGATACCGAGAACCTCCTCTCCCTTGCCGACGTCGAAGGTTATGAAACCTCGTTTCTCCGCCTATTCGGCTTCGGACTGGCAGGTGTGGACTACGCCGCCGAGACCGATCCGAACGTGAGGGTGCCGTCGCTTGGGTGAATATGGAGAAGGGGATTGCATCCCCTCTGCGGAAGGCAGGCCAATGACCAAGCTTGCGCAAAACGGGCTTCAAGCCCCTTCTCCATATGAAATACGGAGAAGGGGGATTGCATCCCCTTGGCGGAAGGCCGGCCAACAACCAAGCTTAGGCAAAGGGGCTTCAAGCCCCTTCTCCGGATTGCCAAAGGCGAAATGTTCCAGGCATCAGATTCTCTGGATTCCGATCGATGTAGTCCCGCGCCCACTTGAAATGGCGCTCACTCCTCACCAGTCGATCCCAGTATTCCCTTTGCCAAAGCGCTCCTTGCCGACCCAAGGCCTTGTTGATCTCACGAGACGTAAATCGTTTCCATGACCCCACGATGTCCGCGAGCTTGTTCCCTTCCAAAGGCTGGAAAAGCACATGCACGTGATTCGGCATCACCACAAAGCGGTCCATCAGATAGCGCTCACCATGGAAGTGAAGCAGCGCATCCGCCACAACACCCGACATCACCGGATCTCGAAGCACACAACTCCCGTGTGCATCATCCAACAGTGACTCGAACGCGAGAGTGAATAGCCGATTGTGCACGTTCCGTTCCTCATCCGACCATGGTTTCGGATGCGCTGCCTCCCATTGCTTCCGGCGCTCGTCGAGCTTCCTTACCACTGCTTCCGGGAGTGAATCCGCCAGCCTCCATGTGACAAAAAGCCATGTATCGTCCTGCTGCCAGTGAGGCAAGTTCACGCGATGCTTGTCGATCTTCTTGTCCGGGTCGAGAAACATGGAGATGAGTTTTTCAATCACCTTGGCAGAGATCTGACAAATGTCCAAGCTTGAGCGATGAGGATGTAGTTCCCTCTGGAATACGGAGAAGGGGATTGCATCCCTTTTTGCTCAAGCTTGGTCATTGGCTGGCCTTCCGCCAAGGGGATGCAATCCCCTTCTCCCTATTGGAAGACCCCCATCGGCCTGAGATCATGCCCCGGAAAAACCTCCTGCATCGGAGTGGCGGGTGAGAGATGAGTCAGGATGGGAGCCAGGACATCTCGGTAGTTATGCCGAACGGCGAGATCGCCGGGGCCGATGAGCTGGCTTTCACCAAGACCCGGCCATTCACCGTGGACCTTGCCGCCCTTGATGCCGCCACCCATGAGAAACATCGCGCTGGCGTGGCCGTGGTCGGTGCCGCCGGCGCTGTTCTCGGCGATGCGACGGCCGAACTCGGTCATCACGACAACATTCGTGCGCGCCAGTCTTTGCGGACCCAGATCTTTCGCAAAGGCCGCCAGACCGCTGGCGAGCCGGCTCATCGGGCCTTCGATGATGGTCTGCTGGGTGAGATGGGAATCCCAGCCATCGAGGCTGATCGCCGCCGCTTGCAGGCCGACCTTCGCTTTGAGCAGTCGCGCGATCTGTTGGAGTCCTTGATTGAAAGAGTCCTTTCCATACACCGCGCCGTGGTCGGGCGAGGCCGCATGCTTGTTGAGCTGATCGATCCGTTCCAATGCCGCCAGGGCACTGGCACCGGCCGGACCTAACAGACCCGGAGTGGACGAATAGAGAGCGGCCAGTTGCTTCGCGAATCCCGGTGGCGCATGACGGCCGAGCCCGAAGTCCTCCAGCGACTGCACCGCCGCGCAGGACGGGGCACCGCGCAGGCACTCGGGAAGCTGCGCCCCGATCGCGACCGCCGTGAGCGGAGAGTTTCCGGCATCAGGTCGGACGCGCAGGAACCTCCCGAGCCAGCCACCGGCCGCCAGCCCGCCGTGCTCCATGAAATCCTGGGCCTCGAAGTGGGATCGCGTTTCATCCTCGGATCCCGCCGCGTGAACCGCGCCTAACAGACCATCCTGCCACAGCGGGTGCAGGGCCGCGAGTTGGGGATTGAGGCCGAAGAAGCCATCGAGGTCCGTCAGCTCGGATTTCTTCAGGCCGATGGTGGGACGGGCGCGATGATAGGCATCGTCGCCATAAGGCACGAGCAGGTGCAGGCCATCCGCGCCGCCGCGCAGGAACACGACGACCAGCGAGCGGTCGAGATCGCGTTCTTCGGAAAGGATGGCGGTGGCAGACATGATCTAACAGAGTTGGAAGGCCGGACTCGCCAACATCAGGGCCAAGGGTGCACCAGAGTCCAGCGCGGCCGTCACCTCGGCCTCGGTCGGCGTCCGGCCTAACAGATGCGCCGCCAGTTCACGCTTTCCTCCTGCGGCGGAGACGAGCGTTTTCATCTCGATCGCGGTGCCCTTGATGCCGTTGGCTGCGAATTCGGAGGCAAACCTCCAGCGCCACAGCAGCGTGGCCATCCACGGTTCCGGCTCCTGCGGGTAGCCATCGGGCGTGGGATACTGGAAGGGCGCGTGCCCCATTCGCAGCAGGTAATCCTGAAGCGCGGGTCCGGCATTGGTTTCCGCCCCGCAGGCCCTGAGAGCAGAGACGACGAAATGAAGCGGACGCTTCACCAGACCACCGCGCGTGGCCCAGAACGCCTCGTGGTTGAAGAGCGTGATGAGGACCTTCCGGATGTCTCCACCCGTTTCGAGAAAAGTTCCTGCAACGGCGGATACCACTGGCAAAGGCGGATGGTCAGCGATGAAACGGCGGCAAAGTTTCGTCGCCAGGTGCATCGCGGTGGCGGGATGATGAGCGACGATCTGGATCAACCGATCGAGATCCCCTTTCCCCAGGCCTGCCGGAATCTTGTGTCCGAGCACGATCTTCTCTCCGTCATCATGACGCTGTGCCTGGAACTCGACCTTGCCAACGGCAAAGCGGGCCTTCTTGCGCTCGTGGACGGTCCAACCTGTTAGACAGCGCGCCGCCTCCATCACGTCCTGCTGGGTATAGCCGCCATCGACCCCGAGGGTGTGGAGTTCCAGCAGCTCGCGACCGTAGTTCTCGTTGGGCTTGTCGTGTTCGGAATCGCGGCGATTCACTCGACCATCGAGATACCAGAGCATCGATGGACTGAGCGCTGAGGCCTTCAGCAGCTCCGAGAAATTTCCCATCGCATGCTTGCGGATCACGTGGCGGTCATCGAGCGGCTTGAGCCAGCGTGAATCGCCTTTCGAGGGATCGATGTTGAAGTGGTCCGACCAGAAATCGACCATCACCTCGAAGAGTTGCCGCTTGGAATGCAGGGCGCGCTGAAGCTTGTCGCGCGTGAGCTGGTCGAGCAGTTCAGCCGGAGAATACTCCAGCAACTCCCCCGCCGGCCAGGCGGAGAGCGCCTCGAAATGAAGGCTGCGCTTTTCCGAGTCGTGATCGGCGATCGAATCGGGATCGAGCTGCTCGGCGATGAAGGCCTTCGCCCCCATGGCCGAAACCCGTTGATGATCGCCGGGACGCGGGCCGAAGGTCAGGCGATTGATGGCGTGGCTGGCGTCGTCGATCTCCGCCGAGGTCGAGGCACGGAAGGGGCCGATCGCATCAGGATCCGACGACAGGAACGACGCGAGCCAGCTCGACATCGCCGAGAACCCGCCGACTCCGGCCAACGCTCCACCGGCGGCAGTCGCCTGAAGGAACCTGCGTCTGCTGGTCTCGTTCATGGCTGGACGGGAGGAAACTCCGGAACCGGAGGCGGCGACGCGGGAGCTTTCTTGAACCAAGCGAGCACCGAAGCCCCGAGTCCGGCGGCGATCATCATGGGCATCAGAAGCAACTGGCCCAGTACCGGCAGGAGCAGCGTCAGCGAAAGAACCACCCCTCCGCGCAGCACGCCGCGCCAGGCCTGTCCGTCATCGACCTTCGAACGCAGACCGGTGCCGATCCGTTTCGCCAAACCCGCGCTGCCGATCAGGCCACAGAGGATCGGCGCGGCGATCAGGAGAAGACCGATCCATTTCAGCGCGGCAGGAAAGACCTTGAGGATGGCAAGGCCCGCTCCGATGGGGACCACCGAAAGCAGCAGTCCGATCAGGCAAATGACCACGGGACGTGCGAAATTCATTTCACATCGCTCGACATGCCTAGGAAACAAGGCCGTCGCCGCCAGCCAGTAGCCGACGAACATCAGGAAAAACCCGAGTGTCAGAAACACCCAGGCGAGCACGTTGGCGGTGGTGATGTATTCCATGGATGTTCTCGCAGACTGACAGGTTCCGACGAAAACGCAATGTCGCCGGAATCCTCAACCGCATTTACGCCAGCGATGGCCGCACTCCTTGCCGTAAGCAGTGGGATTGCTAGCATCGCCATGTTGAACTCAAGCATGTCAGCCTGGTTTGGACTTCGTTTTGATTGCTGCATTTTCGGACATCAGGAAAATCCATCGATCCCCGCGATCCCGACTCGATCCGGAGAGCAGGGACTGATGCGCACTCTCGATCCAATCCCCACAAAATCATGATTTCCCGGCACCCAGCAGACTCCTTCAGGCCCATTCCCAGCCCTGTTGTGGCCATGGGTGGAATCGGAAAAACGACACCTTTCAACGCCGCCTGATTTCCCGTTGAGAAAACGGTTTTACGCCTACCGTAGAGCCGACCCACACTACGAGCGATCCATTTCCGTCGACAAGCGGTTCACAAAGCCCGCCAACAACCCATCCTCCATGAAGCGACTGTTCCTTTCCTTCCTCGCGACGTTACTCGTCGTCACTGCCTCGGCCGCCCCCTTGAGGGTCTTCATCCGCGGCGGCGAAAAATCCCACGGACCCAACGCCCACGAACACGAGCGTTTTCTCAACGACTGGAAGCCCCTGCTCACCCAGCGCGGCATGGTGGTCGATGGCGCGAAGGCCTGGCCGACCGCCGATCAGCTCGCCAAGACCGATGTGCTGGTGATGTATGCTCAGGATGGAGGCAATGCGACACCCGAACAGAAAGCGAACCTCGACGCCTTCACCAAGCGCGGCGGTGGCCTCGTCGTCATCCACACGGCAGCCGTCTCGAATGATCCAGTGTGGTGGAAATCCGTGATCGGCGGTGCCTGGGTGCAGGGAAAGACCAAGTGGAAGGAAGGCCCGATGGATCTCTACTACGTCGAGAACCAGAAGCTCGGCGATCAACACCCGATCACCAAGGGCGCGTCGAACTTCCACATCGACGACGAGATTTACTACGACATGGACCTTTCCCCGGACGTCCGCGTGCTGGCCACCAGCTACACGCCGAACGTCCCCGGAGGAAAGAAGCCGGTCGAGGGAGGAAAGGCCACCATCTACGACATCCAGCCGCAGATGTGGGCCTACGAAAAGGAGAACTACCGCGCCTTCGTTGCCATTCCCGGCCACCTTTACTCCACCTTCGAGCAGCCCTTCTACCGCGCCATCTTGATGCGCGGCATCGCCTGGGCCGGCAAGCGTCCGAACGTCGATGAATTCAGCAAGCCGGAGGAGATCGCCGCACTGACTTATCCGGAAGGGGGACCGCAGCGCCCGGCCGACACGCTGAAGGCCCTCGAAATCCATCCGGATTTCACCATGAAACTCGTCGCCAGCGAGCCTCTCATCACCAAGCCGATGAACTTCGACTGGGATCCATCCGGTCGCATGTGGGTCGCGGAAACCCCGGAGTATCCAAACGGTCGTCGTGGCATGCGTCCCGACTATCGCGGCAAGGAATGGAAGGACCACGGCGGTGTCGATCCCGAGCCCGGCAAGCAGCAACGCAAGGCCCTCGACAAGATCAGCATTCTAACAGACACGAACGGCGACGGCATCGCCGACAAGAAGGAAATCTTCTATGAAGGCCTCGAACTCGTCACCGGCCTCGTGTTTTACAAGGACGGCGTGATCGTCACCCAGGCTCCGGACATCCTTTGGTTGCGCGACACCGACCACGACGGCAAGGCGGACAAGGTCGAAAAGCTATACACCGGCCTCGGCACTGGCGACACCCATGCCGTGATCAACAACCCGCGCTGGGGCTGGGATGGCTGGATTTACTGCACCCATGGCTACAGCGCCGGAAAAGTCACCTCGGCTGATGGCTCGAAGTCCTTTGGCAACATCGGCTCGGGCGTGGTGCGATTCAAACCGGACGGCAGCGCGTTCGAACAATACTCATCAAAGGGCGGCAACACCTGGGGCCTCGAAATCACCGGCGACAACCGCGTGATGTGGACCCAGCCGACCAGCGGCCAGCTCCTGATGCAAACCGTACTCCCGGAGTATGCACTTTCCCGCGGTAAAATCGGCAGCACCGCCAGTTTCCATGTCGTTGAACCCTCCGGAAAAACCTTCCCTGCCATGTCCTGGGATCAGCAAGCCTATCGTCAGATCGACTGGGTCGGCTCCTTCACTGCCGCCGCTGGCTGCGTGGTGTATGATGGCGGATCGTGGCCGGCGGAATACAACGGCGACTACTTCACCACCGAGCCCACGATCAACATCGTCCACCACGCCCGCCTCACCCCTCAGGGCTCCAGCTCCACCTTCCACAAGCTCCCAAGCCGCGAGGAAACCGAGTTCATCCGCAGCAAGGACATGTGGTGGCGCCCGATCGAGGTCCGCGTTGGCCCCGATGGCGCGATGTATGTCGGCGATTTCTACAACCAGGCCGTCATCCACAACGATACCCGTGGCCCGGATCACAATGGCGTGAATGCGGCTGTTAGACCCGACCGCGACCACTACTTCGGCCGCATCTGGCGAGTCGATCAGAAGGACGCGAAGAAGCTGTCGGTGCCGGATCTGGCAAAGGCGGGTGTGACCGAGTTGGTAAAGGCCATCGAGCATCCGAACCGGGTGGTCCGCATGACCGCATTCCGTCTGTTGCTGGAGCGTCCGAATCCAGTTCCGGCGCGCACCCAACTCTGGAAGGAAGGCGAGCAGGAGCAATATGCGGCGATGATGGAGAAGAATTTCGGCTATCAATCCCTGCTCAAGCTAGCGCTCGATCCCGCCAAAGAAGCCGAATCCCGTGTTGCCGCGCTCTGGGTTCTCGCTCAGCGCGACGCTGAAGTGTTGATGCTCCAATGGACACCGGCATTGGCCGACAAGGACCCGGTGGTTCGCCGCAATGCGGCGTTGCTTGCCGAACTGCCACAATACGCATCGGGCTTCGTTGCCGCCGACAAACGATTCGGCCCGCTGCTCGTGGACAGCGACCCGCAGGTCCGACTGGCAGCCTTGCGTGCCCTGGCCGCCGGAGCGTTTGCCGACGAGACCGCCAAGGCCCTCATCGCCGCTTGGCCGAAGTTCGACGACGACTTCCAGAAATCCGCCGCCGTCGGAGCCGCTTCGAGAAATCCCTCGGCCGCCATTGCCGCCGCGCTCGACAGTCCGGATCCGGCCTCGCTTTCGCCGCTGGTGAACGCCTTGACCCAGTCGCTCACGAATGCCGATGAGGCCGCGAAGCTGGTCATCTCGCTTTCCACCAAGCCCTCCGCTGCCGATCCTCTCAAGTCCAGCATTCTGGACAGCCTTGCGAAAACAGTGAACGGCTCCCCCACCCTCACGCCCTCTCTAACAGACGCCCTTGGCAAGCTGCTCTCCAGCGGTGCCAGTGGCAGCGCCCTTCCCCTCGCCGCGAAATGGGACAAGTCCGGCTCGCTCAAACCGGTGATCGAACGCATGACCGGCGAGCTTTTCGCGAAGCTCGAAACCGGCAGCGATGAGTCACGCTTTGCCGCCGCCCAAGGCCTCCTCGGACTCCGTGGAGCCGTGCCCGCTGCCCTGCCCGCCGTGATCAAGGCGGTCACCGGATCCGCCTCCCCCGCCCTCAAGCGTCAGCTCATCACCGCCCTCGGCGCCACTGGCGATCCCACCGTCGGCACGATGCTGGCCTCGTCGTTCGGAAAACTTCCGGTCGAAGCCCAGAGTGCGGCGTTCGAGGTGCTCCTGCAACGCTCCGACTGGTCGCTTTCGCTCATCGAAGCCGCGAAGGCGAAACAGGCCGACCTGACCACGCTCGGACCTGCCAATCTCGCCCGCCTCCGCACCTATCCGGATGGCAGCGTTGCCAAGGCCGCCAATTCCCTGCTCGACGAACTCATGGGCCCCGCCCTCAAGGCCAAGGCCGAGGCGCTTGCCAAGCTCACCCCGATCGTCGAGCAGCCCGGCGATGCCGAAAAAGGCAAGGCGCTCTTCGCTGGTGCCTGCGCCGTTTGCCACAACCTGAACGGCCAAGGCGCCGACGTCGGTCCCGGTCTAACAGGCATGGGCTCGCATGGTCCGGCCGAGCTTCTCACGGCGATCATTGATCCGAACCGCGAGGTCGATCCCTCCTTCGTCGCCTGGAACATCGAGACCAAGGACGGCAAGTTCCACTCCGGCGTCATCGCCCGCGAAAACCCGACGAGCCTCGTTCTGAAAAGCCTCGCCGGCCAGGAGGAGATCCGCGTTTCCGACATCAAGAGCCGCATCAACACCGGTCGCTCGCTCATGCCGGAAGGCTTCGAAGGACTTGGCGGAGAGACCCTGCGCGACATCCTCGCCTACATCTGTGGTGGCGAAGCCCAGAAGTTCCGCAGCGTCGATCTTCGTTCGGTCTTCACCGCCGACACCCGTAAAGGGCTCTACGCGTCACAAAAGGCAACTGGCGACACCCTGCCGTTCAAAAAGTTCGGCAACCTGACGGTCGAGGGCATCCCCTTCTCGGTCGTCGATCCAGCCAAGAGCCTCAACGGCAACAACGTCCTCGTCCTGAGAAACTCGATGCGCGGCACCTTCGCCAACTCTCTTCCTGCCCGGGTGGAGGCCAAGCTCGGCGGCTTCAAGGCCAACCGCCTGCACTTCCTCGGCGGTGTCACTGGTTGGGGCTACCAGGGCGGCGATGACACCTCACCGGTCATGAAGGTGACGGTGGTCTACACCGACGGTCAAACCGAGGATCTCGTGTTTCAAAACGGCGTGGAATTCTCCGACTACTTCAACCGCACCGACGTGCCGGGCTCGAAGTTCGTCAACCTCCTCAGCGACCACCAGGTCCGCTTCTTCAGCAAAGGACTGAAACGCACCGCGCCAATCGACCGCTTGGTTCTCGAGAGCACCGTCGGCGCAGCCGCACCCACCCTCGTCGCCGTCACCGCCGAACTCGCCGATTCAAACGCCGCCCCGATCGCCGTGCCTGAGAAGCCGAGCGCTTCAAGCGGCTTCAAGGCCCAGTTCAACGATCCGGTTCCGCAGCCTCCGGAAACCGCCAAGGGACCCCGCGTCCTCCTCATCGGCGGCGGTTCGTCGCATGACTTCGTGAAATTCTTCGGAGCCACCGACAAGGCCACGTTGACCCCGACCGTCGGCTGGGTGGACTTCACCCAGAACCTCAACGGCATCGGCCCGATCCTCAAGAACCTCGACGTCATCGTGCTCAGCGCCAACCAGCCGATCTCGCCGGAGACCCAGAAGCTGCTCATCGACTTCGCCAACTCCGGCAAGGGCCTCATCGCCCTGCATCCAGGCACCTGGTATGCATGGGCGGATTTCCCACAGTGGAACAAGGAGATCGTCGGCGGCGGCACGCGTGGCCATGACGCGCTCGGCAACTACACGGTCAAGGTCACCAAGCCCGAGCACCCGGTCATGAAAGGCGTCACCGCTTCCTTCGACATTGTCGACGAACTCTACAACCACCAGCCCGATCCCGCTGGAACTCCCAGCGAAGTCCTCGCCGAATCCGTCAGCCCGAAGACTGGCAAGACTTTCCCCCAAGTCTGGGTGGTGAAGCATCCGAAGGCCCGCATCATCGGCATCACCCTCGGCCACGACGCCCGGGCCCATGACCTGCCGGAGTTCCAGACCCTTCTGAAGAACGCCGTCAAGTGGGTCTCCGAAAAGTGACCTGACTCTCTTCCAAATGGACCGCCGACTTCAGTCGGCCTCGGCCCTGATCCATGAGCCACGAAGGAGATATGAACCGCAATCGGAGCGCCGTGGAGATGGATCGGAGGTCAAATGGACGCAGATGAACGTGAATTTGAAGAGGGACGCATGCTTCAATTCAGAATGTTTCGGTCTCTTGATCTGCGTCCATCTGCGGTTCCATCATCCTCTCTAGAGTCATTGTCATTCATCCCGCGAACTGCAGGTGGAAGTCCGAAGGGCAGTGGAATTTGATGGAGGTTACAGATCCAGAAATCCTCAACTTCTCAGACCCTCCGCAATCCTCTGTGTCCGCTCAGCGCCTCTGCGGTGACGAAAAGCGACCCCTCACCCTTGAAACGCGGAGTTTTCAATCAGCCTCACTGCCACCCACACCCTCGGCATTTCATCCCAAAGCCCCGGGTCGCCCGAATCCGGCCCACCCTGGGTGCTAATCGGCCATTCCTCATGAAATCCTCTCAGATCCTCATGAACCGGATGTAGGCCTGAGTCTTCGTCTCGTCCGTGACCAGATAGAGATACCACTGCGGAAAATCTTCCTCCGGGACGCGGCGATACTCTCGAAGACCCTTCCACGTCGAGGGATCCGGACAACCTGGCAGTGAATCACTGCCTGTTACGACGACATACTGCGGCTCCAACCGCATCCTCTTGATCAAACTCTCCATCTCCTCCGCTGTGGTCCTGAGATAATAGGTGTCGCTCTGGTCCGCCATGCCACCACCTGAGAGGCGGAAATGCAGCTCCTGCAGATTCCCGGGCAGCTCGGTCTGAGTGGCTTGCTTGAATCGACGCGCGGTAGTCGGCGGATCGATGACAAGCGTCGCGGGGAAGATGGCAAACATCAGGGCCGACGGGACAAGCACCCACCTCACCCGATATCGCGACCAGTCCCGCTTCCGATAAAGGAAGCAACCCAGCAGATACCAGGGGACTCCATACATCAACCATCCGATGCCGAAGAACGGCAGGTGATGGATCCCGTTGACGAAGCCGAGAAAATGGTCCGTCCAGGAAATGGTCTCGTGAACGATGAACCCGGAGTTGAAGAGCACGAACGAAATCAGAAGCACGATCCCGAAGTGCATCGGCTTTTGCTCGATTGATTCGTCCTCATCCATTCAGGAACGGGATCATAAGGTCACCCGACTCACCTGACAAGCCAACCCATCGCAGACAGTGTCGATGCCCCCTGAGATGGATCTGCACCGAGGCTCGATCAGACACTTCAGTTCAACCGCTCAGATACAGATCTGTTGTCCTCTCCACCACCCACTCAGCCTCGTCGGAACCCCTCCGGAGGTCTTTGCTGACGAGAGTCAATGGCGGGAAACACCCGTGAAAAATCTTCATTTCTGGCAGGCCGCCCCCCCCCAAATCTGAAGCAAAGGAGCCGTCTGCCATCGGGTGGAAGCCGGCTCACATCGATCCCGTAACGGAATGCGACGACGCGCAGCCGGAATCCTGCCACCTGCCAATGAAGCAGATCTGGGCTCAGCCCCCACCGCAAGAGGTGACGGGAGTCGAACGCGGGATTGGGATTGCAGATTCGTGAATTCAGCGAAACCGCGCGGCCGGCAGGAATCGCCCTGCCGCAGCTTCGACGTGTTCACCTTATGGATCAGTTTTGAAGAATGGCGTCGAACGATCATGCGCATTGAACTCGGATATGATCCTGGTCATCCGCTCCCTATTCGATTCTGTGCAGACCAGCGTCACCCGGGTCGCGCGCAACCTGTCGGGAAGCGTGAGACGCAAGCACTCCAGGCATGCTCGCAGGACTTGATCGCGATCATGGTCGATGCGCTTGGGAATCTCAAACTTGCTGGCCTCCAAGGTAAGCTCCAGCGGTGCTTGGGGATCCCCGATGTCAATGGCTCCAAAACGCAGTCCGCATACGGATACCAGGTTGATGTCATCAGTTGCCTCTTTTGGATTATTGGTCGGCGGGACGTTGGGTGCGGAGATCAGGCCGATGGCCGTGGCCTGGCCACTATGTGAATACCAATCGTGGCAGGCAACCTGCATGATATGGATGGAGCTGGCCCCGAGGCCATCAAGCGCTTGATAAGTCATGGTCAGCGATGACTCCCCGGCGGCTGCCGTCCGAGCCAGGACCAATGCGGCGATGAGATACTTGATCACGGGGTAGATGGAATTCATGACGAACGTCCCGGATCAGGCGACGAGTGAGAGGCGAAGATGACGTCACAGAGGCCATGCGAGCGCTTGCCACCGTCGGTTCTGTCCGGCTCTGGGGTTTATGGTTTTGTTCATCCGGATCTTGCCCTTGGAGAGAACAATGCAGGAGCGGTGACGCCTGCTGTGGTCAACAACCTTGCAGCGGCATCATGAAGATGACCACCGCGGTCGCCAAGGCTCCAAGTGGAGGCAATCCCAGCACAGATCCCAGCATGGAACCAAGTTCCGCATCCGGGTTGAATCGCTTGAAGATGACTGCGGCAATGCTGCCAAGAAACATCAAGCCAAGGTTGGCGGCGGGACAGACGACGACGGCCATGTAGAGCGCTCCCCAACTCTTGTCCTTCCATCCCATGAAGATCGCAGCCACACAAAGTCCGAGAGTGACGACACCAAACCAGGTGTTGAAGACTCGCGTGGAAGCGCGACTGCGGTGAGGATCCAATCCAGGGGCTGTGTCCGTGCTCACTTTGATTTGTTTGGTAGTCTTGGCGGCTGGCAACGTTCAAGTGCAGACACCGCTGACGCAAGGGTGGGCATCGAGACGGGACAGCGCTCAAAGCGAGGAAAAATGCGGCCAACCAAGCAATCCCAGCGGCCTTCCCGCTCTGCCCTGTCCAGTCCTTGGAAATCAGGTGTCACGCTCATGCAGGTTTGTGCTGAATGACTGGCTTGATGTAACCCTCGATCTTGTAGGTCCTCCGCTCCCCTGCTCCGTCTGTTTCCTCGAAAGTGACGGAAATCCAGCCATACAGTCGCTGGCCCGGCTCAAGATTTCGACTCCTCAATTGAAGCTCCTTCTTCGTGATCTTCCATTGCAAGCGACCCGTCCGTACGGGATCGCCGGACGAGAAGTCGCAACGAAACACCAAGCTCGGATCGATCGTCAGGCTAAGGCTGCTGGCGTAAGCAGGCATCCCCCCATGGAGACTCAGCCGTAGGCGGTCGCCGTCACGAACGGCATCACCGAACTCCATCAAATGCTCTCCCTGATGGGTGGAGGTGCAATTGGCCGTGTGCTCAATGCGAACAAGATCATCTGGGCCAATCTCTCCATCCAACGTGTCCTCAAGCTTCCCGTCACCGCCCTCCACCATCCACCAATTCAGGGACGACTTCGACTCGTGGAAAAATGGACTGTCGAGACTGTCGGAAATCGAGGCGGACGCCGAAATCCCGTCGTCGCACGCTGAACTGGCAGGAAGGTCAGCAGCAATCAAGTGGACGCCCATCAACATCGAAAGCGTCGCGATCATTCTTCTTTGCATGGCGGGAGGCATGGTTTCATGGTAACGACTGGCTCATCCACAGCGGGGTGGAGTAGGGCTCCACCACGGAACTTGAGCAGCCCGTGGGGTTGCCAAGCATGGCTTGTTGTGCCCCGGCGATTTCACGTCTGGAACCATCGAATGTAGGCGACAACATCGTCCGGATCCTGATCCAGGGAAAGAAAGATCTTCAGTCCTTCGGAGCTACCGGGTGGCTCGTCGCACCAGATCCCATCGGTCGACCGGCGGATTGATTCCAACACCGGATCCGTCTCGCCTCCACAGATGCTCTTGATCCGGTCTTCATAGACCCGGAGCATGCGACCCTTGATCGCGTTCAGCTCCTTCGATTCTTCCCTAACCCACTTCGAGCCCTTCCAGAACGCATCGAGACGAGCTTTCGGAAATCGAATGACCAGATCCATGGAATCATCCAACCCCGCCGTGAACTTGCGATACTCGATTTTGGGAGCCGGCGTCATCGTGATCCCGACCAGCGCTAGCGCATCTGCATCATTCTTCGGTTCATTCGATGAAGTAATGATCCAACCAGATCGTCCCGTGCTACCTGAGTTACCGCCACCTCCCGACGGCTTCGACTTGCAGGCAAACAAACCGACCATCACACAGACCGAAGACAGGATCGCGGAGTAGGTTAACAGGATTGAGAGGCGCATGATTGATTGGGTTTACCTTTGATCTGATATCACCCCTCATTGCGGTGAAATTGAAGGGCAAAGGAAATGCAGTTGAACATTTGCCATCCATGACTTGCTAGCCCGGTGGAGTTGGTTCCTGGGCACTTGGCAAGGATCCGGCCTCCACAGTGATGGCCGATCCAGTTGAGTATCGATAGGTCAGCCTCCCGTCACGAATGGAAACAACCTCCGGGAACTCAGAGCCATTGCCATCCGAGGCTCCCGTTGGCCGCTCTGGAATCTGGAGGTAGGAATGGTTGAATGTCTTCGGGCCGTCAGAACGGATCCAAATGTAGTTCGTACATGGCCCACAATCGTTGGGGATCGTTTCTTGGATCACCAATGCCTCGGACTTGGAATCCGGCAGCACCTTGATGTGGTTGGCCGGTGCTGGATGGTTGACGCACGCAAAACCACCCGTACTGTGCTCGCTTCTGACAATCAATCGTCCCTTGCTGCCCAAGCGGGTGGGAATCACTTCATACCACGAGGTGGTTTTCTGATCTTCGAGGGATCGAGGCCCTGCGTGAAAGCGCACGGTAAAGCGCTCTGTCTCCCACGAATTCGGACTCTTTGGAGCGGCCAGTCGGGTCGGTGAGACGCAACCGCAAAAGAGACAGGCAGAAAGAAGCAAGATGATGCGAGAGAGCATGTTTTCTTTTGTGTCTGGCAAACAGTCTTTGATCGCAGGACATGAATGCGTGAAATCCAGAGTATCCCTGCCCGCTCCAGGATGGCTGGAATCCCTGATTTCACAATGATTTTCTCGGAGCAGCGATCTGACATTGGGCCGCTTGATGGTCGACCGAGGAGCACGACCCGACCGTGCTGAGATTGAAAAGAGAATGGCGGAATGGGTGGCCGCCTGCGGTCCAAACAATCAACAATCGTCAATCAATCCCTCTTCATCATCGAACGTCATCTGCGTCTATCGGCGTTCATCTGCGGTTGGACATTCTTAAACAGACGGAAATGGCCGCCCCCCTTTTTCAATCATCACTTCTGACGGCCCGCCCAAATCCCGACTTCTCAATCCAAGGGGCGATCGATCTCTTCAGTAATTCGACACCGAGCCCGTTCAGATCCTTGTATCTCGATGCGAGTTCCGCCTCTCGCAAGCGCCGAGAAAATGCATGTGAGATGACAAAATGGTGCTGACGAGGAATGGTCGTCGAGAATTCGCAGGATTTGTCTCTTATATCGACGGGCGGTCAAAAGCTGCAAGGCGAGGAAGCCCAAAGCCAGCAGAAACACAAATCCGGATGACGCTACCTTAATAAATCCGCAGTCGCCTCGAACGGCGCTGATCGTCCACGCCGGATGGAGAGCCAGAATCCATGCACTCCAGTAGGCAGGCCAATCCCTGCCCGCTCGGGCGCTTCAAGCTTCAAGATAGCTGAATGCGAATGCGCGAGGACTGACGCCGGCCACATCTGTCAGAGTGGTGGCGAGGACCATACGTCGCTTTATCCGGTTACGATCTTTGAAGCAAAAGCAGATCAGCGTCGTTTTCATGGGGCAACTCATTCAAGAACCAATGGTTCGAGGTGAAGTCCACATGCCTGAGATCGAAAAGGACAATGATTCCTGAATCGTTCACCATCAGTTCTTTACATTTAAACCTCCAGCATGAGCATCTGCGGTGAAAAATTTTCTTGCGGGACATTTCATGAAGCGTTAGCAAACTCAAGGCACTTTCTAGCTCGAGTTCTCTCGACCTAGAATGTCGCCACCTGCCCCCCCAATCTCCCCCCTCCCCCCCCGGAAATTCATGAATTTTTTGTCAATCGTTAAGATTGCAGCCTTACTTGTCTGCTCATCAATCGCCTTACGCGCAGCGACGACCATCACCGTAACCCTAGACAGCTTGAGTCCAGGCATGACGGTTTCCGGCTCCTTCACCGGCGCTAGCGGATTCGCCAATCGAACTGCCGGAGTTCTTAATTTTGACTTCGGCGATGCCTTTTGTGTCGAGCCGCAGCAGCCTGTTTCTGGAACGGTGGTATATGACATCCAGCCGACCGGCAGCCTGACAAACTTGACTTCAATTTCAAAAGTAATTGGCGCTTATCTTCAATCCTCACAAAGTAACCTGGAAGCAGCCGGTGCCCAGTGGGCGATCTGGGAAATCGTGGGTGATGGCATCATCAGCCCTTCACTTAAGAGTGGAAATATACAAATCTATTTCAGACCACGCGGTGCCGTGTCGGTAGATTCCTTTGAAATCGAGAAGGCAGCGCAGCAGTATCTGAATCTAAGTCAGCTGCCTAGCACTCCTTCTGCGTCCTTGTTGTATGTTACGAATCCCACCAACCAAAACATGGTGTTTATGATTCAAGAGCCAAGCAGTGTTCCAGAGCCAAGCAGTGCGTTGCTGGGAGCCTTGGGTCTCACGTCACTGTTGGTACGCCGACGCTCCCCGGCTCTCCACAGGGTTTCCTGAAGATTCCCAGATTCGATTCCTGTCTACTTTAGACGGTGCATGGGGCCAGCAGTGGGTGATGCGGCCCTAGGCGAGAAATCGGCATTTCCGGGCTGTTTCGGTCCCATGGTCGCCCCTGTGAATCCGTTGAGATACCGCCCGCATGTTGAGCGATCCGAGGAAAGATCCAAGAAACCCGCGCGTTCTGTGTCTTACTCACGATGAAGTCCATGATCCACACCCTTGCCCTCCTGGCTCTTCTTGCCGCCAACGTCATGGCCAAAAGAGTTCCGCCCAACGAAGTTCCGCCAATTGTAACGGATAAGTCCGTATTCTCCGTGCCTCACTTTCCGGAGGGTGGACCTGCTCAAAAAGGTGGAGTGGTGGAGGCACGAGAGCCCAAAACGAACAAGCTTCTGTGGCAAGTCCAGATCTACAAGACCCAGTACGACGAAAAACTGGAAAAGGATGTCCAGGATGTGTTTATCACCAGCCTCACCTTGGACAAGGTTCACAACCTGCTGATCATGTCGGACGAGAAATCGAGGATATTCGTCCTCAATCTCGCCACCAAGAAGGTGACCCAGATTGAATAGGGTGATGAGGCTTCGTCCATCGAGCGGACAGGCCAAGGACCGCAGTATCGGGTGGGTGAATCCGCGCGACCCCCACTCATGAGAAACACATGACATGAATCCGCCTGAAAGGCGGGTCCGGGATGTCGCTGACTCAAGGGTCATTAGAACAAATGCTGTGACAAACCATTGTGCTTCCATCCGCCCCTCCGGACACCCGCCCCTCCGCCCGCAAATTCCTAGCGCGCGATATCAGCTGGAGCAGGCCGCCCACAAAACCCCAGCCTCGTCGAGCCTGATAGACGCACCCGGAACCGGAACATCCTTTACAAATCAAGGAGTCCTGACAAGATCCTGAGGTCCATCGCCTGTTGGATATCGCATCCTGAGGTGCTACTAATTCAACTGTTCGCTACACAGCCATCCCACGGTTTTTTTGAAGGAGGGAGGAAAGCGGGCTGGTGTTGATTTGAAATCCCTGCCACTCGGCAGGGTGTAATGAACAAACAAACACCAACCCGCAGCAATGTTGTC
>JAIXPW010000098.1 GCA_027485995.1 Verrucomicrobiaceae bacterium | reverse complement strand
CCGCACATCCTGCAAGCTGACGCTCCGGGATTCAAATCCGTCACATCGATTTCCAAACCTAAGCCTCTCATCAGGAAAGCATTCTAAACTCTCAAATTCGATTCAACCGGACACCCGTGTCATCGTCGCTTTGATCCTGGTGATGATTACCACCATTCGAGAACACTGGAGATACTGAAAGGAACTTCACTCAAGCCGAACAAATCGGTGGAGACAACTCCGCTGCGCTCCGTGCCTCGACTTTGACGCCAGAATCCAACGCGCTCCTCACGTGAAACAGCTTAAACTCTTATGGGTTTCAGTCACGATTGTCATCATGGCGGCCGGATGGTTCCTCATGTTCGGATGGTCGTCTGCTTCATCCATAAGGCAGCCAATTTCCAGGCTGCAGTATTTCAAGTCCCCATCTCTCGTGGCCATTCATGTCGACGGTCCACCTGCGGTGTTCCTTATTAGAAACATCCAGGGAGAAAACGAGGCCGACTTTGCGAAGTGGCTGGATCCTGCCAATGTTGAGATCGAGTCATTGGATGTAAACGGCGAATCAATTGATGGCCGGTGGGCGAATTCGTTGGAGAAACGGGATGTTCTTCAGTTTGGGGTGCACGGTTCACCTCGTGGCACAACGGTTCCAAACCTTGGAAAGGAGGTGGCGATGGGGATCGCGCAAGAGGAATTTCCACACGGCAGCTTTGAGATGATGAGCCCCGAGCAGTTCTCCAAGTTATCCCTTGGGCCCGCCACGAACGATGTGAAGATTTGGGGATGGTTGAGGTATGGGATCTGGAATCATTATTCCTTCCGGGACAAACCACGCAAGAGCCCAGGACCATGAAGAGACTGGAGCGATCTTCAGGCAAGATCAGTTTGTCGATGCCTCGCCACAAGTTCCTCGATCTCCTTTCGACGGACTCTCACTGGCGGTGTTCTCATCCCGTATGACCTGTTGCAGAAGAATCAAGCGCTTTGCCCCGGAGCCCGGTAGACGAGCCGGGTCACGATAGACTGGAAGGAGTGCAACAGCCACGGACTGAAAGGCGACACAACTTGCTTCAACTTTAAGAGGAAAACGAAACCGCGAATGAACGCCAATACACGCGAATTTTCAATGAGTTGTATGAATCGGGCGGTTCACCATAAGGGTGGGCGCTTTGGTTTTCATAATTCATTCATTTCCACTATTTTATTGGCGTTCATTCGCGTTCATTCGCGGTTTCCAGGTTCAACAACAGCCAATCGGTGGAGGATGCCTCGCGACCGCGCAAGAGCTTGAGACTGGAGGGCCATGAGCTGACCCTGCCGTGAGGAAAGGCCCGCCAAGGAGCCACGACAAGTGTGGGTTCGAAGGCGCCAAGGCCACTTCAACCTCCAGCGCCCGCCCGTATTCGGGTTTTCGCTTCTTGAAGCCCTCTGCTGAAGTTCAATCAACCAGGGAATCGCCCTGGGTTGTCCACCGGCAAGATCGGGACGAGGCCAGGAAGATCAATGCTCAAGGGGGCTCTCGCCGGAAGCGTTTCCAAGATGAGCCAGTTCAGCCGGGAGGAACTTCTTGAAGCGGGTCTTGTCGATGGCCTTCATGTAGGCTTCCTGGGGAGAGATCATTCCTTCCCGCAGCTTGCTCCAGATCGACTCGTCCATGAACTGCATGCCTTCGGCCTTTCCCCCGGTGATGACGTCAAAGAGCTTCTGCGTGGCACCTTCGCGGATGATGGCGGCCACAGCAGGGGTGGCGAACATGATCTCGTGAACGGCGGTTCGGCCGGGCTTGTCCACCCGCTTGCAAAGAAGCTGGGCCACCACCCCGCGAAGGGAGGCGGCGAGCATGGTGCGGACCTGCGACTGCTGGTCGGCCGGAAAGACGTCCACGATACGGTCAACGGTCTTGCGTGCGTTGTTGGTGTGCAGGGTGCCAAAGACCAGGAGTCCGGTTTCCGCTGCGGTAAGGGCGAGGGAGATGGTTTCCAGATCTCGCATTTCTCCGACGAGCACGATGTCGGAGTCCTCACGCAGCGCGGCGCGGAGGCCGTCTGCGAACGAGGGGGTCTGGATCGGCACCTCGCGCTGGGTGATGATCGAGCGCTTGTTGCGGTGAACGAACTCGATCGGCTCCTCAACCGTGATGATATGTCGGTTGAAGTTGATGTTGATGTAGTCGAGGAGTGCCGCGAGAGTGGTGGACTTACCTGAACCGGTCGGGCCGGTGACCAGGACCAGACCGGAGCGCATGTGGCCGAACTCCTTCACCTGGGGTGGCACGCCGAGGGCTTCCAGCGAGGCGATTTCCGTTGGGATCAAGCGGAAGACCGCTCCAAGGCCATTGCTCTGCTTCAGGTAGTTGCAACGGAAGCGGGACTCCTCGTCCATCGCGTAGGCGAAGTCGAGGTCGCCGGATTCGAGATACTTTTGGAAGGCCTTTGGATCGCAGATTTCCGCCAGCAGATTGCGGAAGGACTCACCTTCGAGGACAGGCTGGTCGGGAATTGGGACGATGGAGCCGTGAACCCGGACCTTCGGAGGCTGGCCTTCGGAAAGGTGAAGGTCGGAGCCCCGGTTTTGGACGAGGTAAGTGAAGAGCGCGTCGATCTGGGCCATGAAAAGAAGGAGTTTTCGGAGAGAAGAAAAGGTGGGGAAGGGAAGGGGACTCAGGACTTGAAGAAGTCACGCATCTGGTTCTTGTCCTCTGAACGGTACATCGCCTCCTGCTGGGTGATGAGGCCCTGGATGTAGAGTTTTCGCAGGGATTCGTCCATGGTCACCATGCCGACGTTCTTACCGGTCTGCATGACGCCCGGCAGCATGAAGGTCTTGCCCTCGCGGATGCAGTTGGCCACGGCAGGCGAGTTGACGAGGAGCTCCATGGCCATCACGCGTCCGGTTCCATCCGCACGCGGAACGAGCTGCTGGGAAAGGATGCCACGGAGGGACTCGGAAACCATGATGCGGATCTGGCCACGCTGGTCGGTGGGGAAAACGTCGAGAACACGATCAAGTGTGCGCGGGGCGTTTCCGGTGTGCAGGGTTCCCAGGACAAGGTGACCCGTTTCGGCGGCAGTGAGGGCGAGCTGGATGGTCTCGAGGTCGCGCATTTCTCCGACCATGATGACGTCCGGGTCTTCACGGAGGGCGCCACGGAGCGCTCTGGCAAAGGAGTCGGTGTGCTTGTGGACCTCGCGCTGATTGACGTGGCAACCCTTAGAGTCGAACACGTATTCGATCGGATCTTCGAGGGTCAGAATGTGATCGTCGCGGTCCCGGTTGATGAAATCGATCAGGGCGGCGAGGGTGGTGGACTTGCCGGAGCCGACTGAGCCCGTCACGAGGATGAGACCGTTCTGATAGCGGGTGAGGGGCAGGATGTGCTCCATCGGAAGCCCGATTTCCTCCATGGTCCGGATCGAGGTGTTGATGATTCGGAACACCATGTCGTAGCCAAGGCGTTGTTTGACAACCGAAGCGCGATACCGGCCTGCGGCGTTGGAGTAGGCGAAATCGACATCACCGTGCTCCTGGAGGCGGTTCCATTCCTTTTCACCGAGGAAGGATCTCGCCAATCGCTCGGCATCCGGGGCCGAGAGTGGAGGGTGGTCCTCCCAAATCGGGCTCAACTGACCGAAGCGCCGCCAGGCCGGCGGATAGGCTGTGGCGAGATGAACGTCCGAACAATCGTAGTCGCGGCCGAGTTGGAGGTATTGGTCAACGTGATCGAGTACGTGGTGTTCGGACATGTCGGCGGTTGTTGAAGCGTGTCGAAATGGGTTTGGGAAGGCGGAAGATCAACCTTGCCCGAAAGGGGGATGGTTTTCGGTTCGCGCGGCGAGGGTGTCGCGCAGTTTGTTCCCCAGCCAGGCCTTCAGCATGGGGCGGGCCACCGCACTGGCGGCGGTCAGGGCCAGCCCGGTGATGCCGGATCGGCGCTTCTTTTCCGGGGCTGGCCTTCCCCGGCGGATGGCGAGGCTGGCGAGCAGTCCTGCCACGAGCCCTCCGCCGATCCAGCTCGTCGGATTGCTTTGCAGGGAGTCCTTGAGCCGACCTGGCACGTCGATGCGGTGCTTGAACTCGGCGAGATCAACGCTCAGGCGTTCCCGGGCAAGCTGGCTGCGCCTGAGGAGTTCGACTACTGCGGGGGCTTGAGAGTTCTGAACCATTCGCGGTCGCGTTGAAATTCCTGTCGGGTGATTGGGAACGCCGGTCTGCCAGGGCGGCGGAGTCTCAGCAGCATGAGAGAAGCCAGAAACAGGTGCAGAACGGCTGCTCCAAGGGCGATGACCGGCCATTTGACTCCGGATGATTCGGAGATCAGGGGAATGAGGCCGACGAGGACCAATGCCCAGGCGAAGGCAACGGAGATCGCCATCACGGCCAGGGCGACCGCTTTCCTGGCGCCCTCGGCGGATGCCTGGCCGGCCTCAAGTCGGATCAGTTCGATGCGTGCCGACAGCAGGTCCGCGACCGCCTCCCGCCAGTTGGCAGGAGGGGGCTCGTTTGGTGCCTCGGTTTCCAGGTCCACGGCTGACATTTAGCGGCGGACGATCAAACCGACGAGGAAACCCACGCCAAGGGCTCCGAGCACGCATTTGGTGGGATGCTGGCGGATGTAGTCCTCGGTGGTGATGTGGAGTTCCCTGGCCTTCTCGCGACCATCCTGCCATTGCTCCGAGGCTGCGGCGCGGAGCTGATGGGCCTTTTCGGAAGCGGCACTCTTGAATGCCTCGGCCTTCTCGGTCGCCACGGTTTTGAGTTGGCTGGCCTTTTCTGTTGCGGCCTCGCGAAGGTGGTGGGCGGTCTCAACGGTGCGATCCTTGAGCACAGCAGCCTGTTCCGTGGCGGAGCTCACAATCTCGCGGGCCTTTTCCCCGGCGGCGGCGCGCAGATCGTTGGCGGCCTGACCGATGGATGGAGCATGGGTGAATCCAGCCTCGGGATCGAGTGCGTTGGGGGTGGCGATTGCGTCTGACATGATGGGGCGTGGTTGATTTTTCGTGGGAACGGGTGGGTTCCCGAAGCAGGGAAACCTTGGCACTTGGGCGAGGCAGGCGCAAGGCATCACTTCATTCAACCCCGCCTTCAGTGCTCCTCGATGATGGTTGCCTTGGGTGGACTCAGCAGCAGCTCCTTCTGATCTTCGGGTGGGGAGGTGAACATGACGTTCTCCCAGGTTGGTTTCTTGAGGGGACCCTCGCCGTGAAACTGGAACAGTCCATAGAAGGGTCGCAGCGGCAGGGTGATGATGCCCAAGAGGCCCCGGGCGTTCATGCGCATGGTCATGTCAATCATGAGCTTGGGAAGATCGATCTTCGCCTCTCCGGTGAAGACCATGGAGGGGGTCGCGGTCTTGAAATCGTTGGTGCGCAGCACTCCATCCCGGATGGTGAAGGTGCAGAAGGCATCGCCCGCTTTCTGGAATCCCGCCCTTTTGTCGGCGAGGATTCCTGCCACCAGTGGGGAAAGTGGTCCAAAGATCGGTACGGAGAAGAGTTCTCCGTCCTCCAGGCCGACAAGGCCTTTTCCGTTCATGGTGTCGAGGGCATTGAGCAGCGTGCTGAACTCGATCCTCCCGGTCACCCTTCCACCGCTCTGGGTTTCGAATCCATATCTTGCGGCGATCTCGTTGAAGGAAAGCTTGGTCCAACTGAATTCGCCGGTGAGTTCCCCGGCTCCATTCCTCGAGGGGGCGCTCACGAGGCTCGCCTTCACCGGTCCACCGAATGCCGAGAACCCGAGATTGGCGACACTCACCCGGTTGCCCTGGACGCGCACCTCGCCGGAGGGTGCTCCGAGCACCAGGGTTTCGCCCAGAAACTCATAGTCCGCAGGGCTGTCGGTCTTGAAGACAACGTGCAGATCGGTTCGACCCTTCGGCTTGGTGTCGATCACCCCGTTTGCCACCAGGGAAGGGGGCTGATGGAATCGGTAAGTTTCGAGGTGGTCCGCCACGTCCTTGGCGAACATCCTCAACACTGGTGCGGGCCAGATGGTTCCCTCCACTCCCACCAGTTCGACCAAGGCGGTTTCCGCATCATACCGCACCCGCTTGACCTTCACCGGGCCCACCTTGGAGCCGTCATGTGCCTGTTGCATCGGATAGGCACGGTAATCGAATTCGGCACTGCCGTTCCTGAAATCCAGTTCATCGTGATTGAGCGAGAAATCGGTTTGTGCCGTCACCGCGGGAATGCCCCGATAGCTTCCATGGTCCATTTTTGCATGACCGGTGCAGATCCACGAACGCGGATTGTCGAGGTCAAAGGCGAACTCCAACTCCGTCTCCTCGCGGGTGCGTTCGGTGGCTCCGAAATCCTTGAGCACCAGACCAAAGGGGTGATTCACGAAGAACGGGCGTCCCACGTCGATCGGCAGGTTCGTATGCACCGCAAGGCGGACGTATCGATCCTGAACCAGCAGCTTGCCGGTGGCCTGTCCGTCCCTTCGGGCGATCTTCATGTCCCGCAAATAGAGACCACCTCCCGTCCACGAAAACGAACTCTCGAACGAGTCGAAGGGCACGCCCTTGATGAGCAGCGCCTTGCACGAGGCCTGTCCGGTGAGCTTGATGACAGGGGGGCCTCCATCGACCAGTTTGAACTCGCCGGAGCCCTCCAGCCTTTGCTCTCCGGCAAAGGAAACCTCGCTGATCTCCGGCATGGCGAACCATGACTGCAGCAGGTGGGTGGCATCCAGGGTGGAGGTCACTCCGAAGCGGCCTTCGCGTCCGTTCATGTCGAAGTCCAGCCGTGCATCGAGGGTGCCGCGCTGGTCCGTGGCCTTCATCGAGGTCACCGTCAGCAAGGTGCCATTCCACTCGGCTTCAGCAGAGATCTTTTCAAGCACGTGCCCGTTCTTTTCCACCCGTGGAGCAGTCAGCTTGAGCCGGCCGTGAAGGGTGGAGCGATCGGACAGATCCCCATCAATCACTACATTCAGCCTGGGCTTCTCCTGTTCCCCGTAGTTCCAGTCGCGCGCCGAATCCAGAAAACGCCGCAGCAGCTCCATTCGATTCCTGCCGCCGGGATCATTGGCATCCGGCGCTCCCATGGTCGGCCGGTATCCCAGCATCCTGGCGGAAAGGGTGATGTCGATTCCCTCCACCACTCCACTGGCTTCGCGGATTTCCAGCAGTCGGCTGCCAGGCATTGAGATGACGGCATTGACATGGGTCGCCTCCAGCATCTGCGAGTCAGGATCCTCGCTGTCCACGGGAAGATCCAGACGACCGTCCACCAGTTCAAAACGCGTGACCTTCACCTCCCCCCGCGCGAGGCGCGACTTGTCGACATCGATGACCACCCGCTCCAGACGTGATACCTGATGGTGGCGCGAAGGATCGGAAAACACCCGGATCTCCTCCGCCACCACTCCGCGCAGCGGTTGGTAGCTCAGACGCTCGATGCGGACGTGGAGTCCCTGTTTCTCCAGCTCTCCCTCGATCATCGCGCGCCACGTTTCAGGCAGGCCGGTTCGGTTCGCCCACCACAGCGCCACCCCCAGCGCGATGACCACTGCAGCCACGAGCAGCATCAGCGCGGTGCGGAGGTTTTGGAAAAGGCGAAGGCGCGTCATGGGTTCTGGGGCGGCACTTTAGGGAACCGATCAAGGAATGCAATCCGTCCAAGCAATCAACGTTGCCCGACCGTCCGGCGCTTCCTAGCATCCGCCCGTGATCCGGTTCGCAGTGCTTGGCAGCGGGAGTTCGGGAAATTCGACCGTCGTCGAATCCGAGGGCGTGCGCCTGCTGGTCGATGCCGGTCTCAGCGCCAAGCAACTGGTTTCACGAATCGAGGGACTGGGACTCCGGCCGGACTCGTTCGATGGCATTCTCCTCACCCATGAGCACGGCGACCACATCCGCGGCCTTCGTGTCCTGCTCAAGCAAATGCCGGTGCCGGTCTATGCCACCGCCGCCACCGCCCGCGTGGTGAAGGATACCGGCGTCGAGGGGGCGACCTGGAAAATCTTCGACACCGGCCAGGTCTTTCGAATCGGGTCCGTCCACGTGGAAGCCTTCGCCATCCAGCATGACGCCGTCGATCCCGTCGGCTTCGTCTTCCAGGGGCCGTGTGCGAAATTCGGCCTGCTCAGCGATGCCGGCTTCGTCACCCGCAGTGTGGTCGAGCGGCTTCGCGGCGTTCACGGACTCTTCGTCGAGGCCAATTACGACGAATCCCTGCTTGAAGCCGACACCAAGCGCCCCTGGTCCACCAAGCAGCGCATCAGTTCCCGGCACGGACACCTGTCGAATGCCCAGACCGCCGAACTCGTCGCGGAGCTGGCCCATCCCGGGTTGAAACGGGTCGTCCTCGGCCATCTCAGCCTGGACTGCAACGCCCCCGATCTGGCCATTTCCATTCTCCGGAAATCCCTGGAGGAAAAGGGCCACCGCCACATCGAGTTGCATTGCGCCTGTGCGGAAGTCTCGCCGTGGTGGACTCTCGACGCCGGGCAGGACTCAACTTCCTGCCTCCAGCAGTTGGATTTTTTCCACAGCCATCCCAAAGAAGGCGCGCGATGAGACACGGGCCTTGATCCAACGGGGCCTTGGAGAGGGGGGCGTTTCATCGCGATTGCGACTGTTCGGTCGGTGGTCGTGCCTTTCTTGGCATCACCGGCCGATGCTGTCATCCGCCTGATGGCGCAAATCCTGGCAACCCTGCGTTCTTATGCGATCCGCTCATCTTGAGCCGCCCGCTGCTGTCCCATAGGATTTACGGAATCCAAAAGTCCGGAAAAGGAGGCTTCAAGGATACACAGCTTGATAACTCACGGATCGTCAGTGGTAGAAAATGGCAACATGTGTCGCATTTCAACAAGTTCGGGTAGGAGGCTGATTGTGAGAACGAGAGTTGTCTGCGAAACTCGCGATGACTGACACCAACCCCTGTCGTGCCGTTCCGAGGACTGCGGAGCGTGTGTTTAGCGCATCGAAGCTTTGAAGAGCTTCACCAGCTTCACTGCCGCCGCAGATTGCACTGCCAGCGCTCCTTCGTTGGTCATCAGGAAGTCCGAGTAGCCCTCCTCGTTGCGAGCGTTGGGAGCATCCAGATTGTGAAATGCCATCGTCCAATCCGGGAAATCACGCTCTTCGATGGTTTTCTGATAAAACTTGATCACTCCATGATGCCGGGGATCGCGCGAGATTTTCGCAAAGAGGGGCAAGACCACGTCGGGCTCGCCTTCAATGACCTGGAGAATGTTGCCGCCGCGATAGAGCAGCATGCCACTGATGTCGCGCTGCTGGTTGCGCCTGCGGCAATCCTTGAGCAGCCTTTCGATGGCGGCACCGTTGAACAACTCGACTGCGGAACTCACATAGGCAATTTGTATCATCGGCATAAACTTCTTTATGTGTAATGACGGATTGCCAGGTTGCTGCTTTTGGGGTGAAGGCCATTGCAAGAGCCGATGGCCAGACCGAAGGCTGGGGAGGAAGGGGGGTGATCCACAGTGTCCGGGGGTATCGATGAGGGTTATCGGAGCCTGCGGCGGCGGGAAAATCCGAAGAACGCCACTCCGCTCAGCAGCGCGCCGATCGCCATCGACGGTTCCGGAGCCCCGAGGCTGGCGACGTTCGCCTTGCCGATCTCGACTGCGAACACCAGGTCGTTGTAATCCCGGTCACCGCCGCCGTTGAGATCCTCGAACCCGATGACGAGGTAAGCCGAGCCATTCTCGGCAAGGCTGATCGCGTGAACGATGCCGTCCGTGTTGAGGCTGGTGGTCGTCGAGTAGAATTCCTCGCCGCCGATCGCTCCGTTGGCGATGAGGAAGAAATCAAGCGAGGTTCCGGCCTTGAAGGTGCCGAGATCCACGAAATCGCCGGGGAGCAAGGGTTCCTCGGATGTCCGGATCAGCTTTCCGCTTCCGGAATATCCTGTCGGGCTTGAAGCGTTGGGAAAAATCAGGGCTGCATCCTTACTGAGAGGGCCGCCGCCTGTGGTGGAGATGCCGAGGGTGTTGAGGTAACCTGCACCTTCGCCGAGGAAGTAGACCCGGGCGGTCGAGTCGTAGCTGAGGACGAGCCTGGAGGGATCGACCGAAATCGAGGCTGCCAGCTTCTCGCTGATGGTTTGGTATTCACCGAGGTTCTTGTCGACCAGCTTTAGCATGCCGGGGAGCACGTTGGTCTGGAAAGCCTTCGAAGCTTCGTCGGATCCGGCGATCTGGACCTTGTCCACGATGTCCAGATCGTAGGGGCGAGCCGCGGACTGCACCGGGCTACCGACTTGAGCGATTGCGGAGATCGCAAGGCCAAGCCATGCGAGGGGGGCGAGCAGGTGTTGTGTATTCACGTGGTCGGAAATGCCGCAGCGGTAGCTCATATACAAACTGAAAACGTCGTTCTACGCGATTGCGTGGGGCGTGAACGGTGCTGGGCCGCTTCTTCCCAGCAACTCGAATGGAGCGAGCTCAAATGGGCTGATCCTCGCGGATTCATCGTATGGAAAGCCACGGATCTTCAGCAGCGGAATGAAAATGGGGCAGGTATCGCATCTCCACAACTTCGGGTAGGAGGCCGATGGATTGAACGAAACAGTGGCCTCGACGGACGGACTTTCGGCACTCGACGATCTATCATCAAGACCGGTCGTGGAAGACGAACAGGATTTGGCATGAAGGGTGTGGATCATTCATGGATCTGAAAGCGTTGTGGCCTTTCACTTTCCGCCGCACTCCAAGGTTCAGAGGTTCTGCCACGTGACCCTGTCGTCGGCAGAACAGAGGAACAAAGGCAGCGGAAGTCCTTGCGGCTTCACATTTTCCTCATGGTAAAACCTCACGAGTGGCCGGGATCAGTCCACTCTGCCACTTAAGGGTAGCTGCTTGAGGTGGGCTGAACACCCCATGGCGGCGAAATGGAGATGATGGCACTTTGGAGCGATGCCGATACTCCTGACGATCAACGGTGGTTCCTCCAGCATCCGATTTTCAACCTATCAGGCGGATGAGGGCCTGGAGCGCTTGCTTGTCGGGAAGATCGACCGAATCGGCTCCCCTTCGGCGATGCTGCATCTTTCGGGGCCGGACAAGTTGATGACAATGATGCCCTGCCTGGGGGCGGTGAAGGATCATCAGGGGGCGATCAAATGTCTCCTCGATTGGATTGAGGAGCGTGGACTGGGCAAGGAGATCTCCGCGATCGGGCATCGGGTGGTGCATGGGATGAGGCGTTCGGAACCGGAGCGGGTCACCCTTGGCTTGATGGAGGAGCTGAGGCAGATGAAGGCCATTGACCCGGAGCATCAGCCCGGCGAGCTGGCGTTGATCGAGGCCTTCCAACGGCGTTATCCGAAGCTGCCACAGGTCGCCTGCTTTGACACTGCCTTTCATCGGTCCATGCCGAGAGTGGCAAAGCTGGTGGCCATACCCCGGCGCTACGAGGCGGCGGGAGTGGAGCGCTATGGTTTTCACGGATTGTCCTATGGCTACCTGATGGAAGAGCTTGCCCGGCTGGATCCGCTGGCGGCAAAAGGTCGCGTGATCCTCGCGCATCTGGGAAACGGCTCCAGCCTTGCGGCCGTGAAGGAGGGGAGGAGTCTCGATACCAGCATGGGCTTCACGCCCGCATCCGGACTTCCGATGGGCACCCGCAGCGGCGATCTGGACCCCGGTTTGGCTTGCTACCTGTCCCGTTCCGAGGCGATGAGCGCAGCGCGGTTTCAACAGATGGTCAATCACGAGTCCGGCCTGCTCGGGGTGTCCGAAACCAGCTCTGACTTGCGAGATTTGTTAACCAGGGAGAAGAACGATGTCCGGGCAGCGGAGGCGATTGCGCTCTTCTGCTATCAGACGAAGAAGTGGATCGGCTCCTATGCAGCGGTCCTGGGTGGGCTCGATATCCTTGTTTTCGCAGGCGGGATCGGAGAGAACTCCGCAGGGGTCCGATCACGAATCTGTGAGGGACTGGAGTTTCTCGGCATTCAGATCGACGAGGGCCGAAACTCGGGCTCGGCAGAGGTGATCTCATCCGACCGGAGCCGGGCGATCGTTCGCGTGATACCCACCAATGAGGAGGTGATGATCGCCCGATCCACCTGGCGCACATTGGTTCCGAGTGGCGGGGTTTAGAGGTTTTCTGAACATCCATCCGAATGAAAGGGTTCGGCATTTTCTAACAGAATTGCCAGATTTCCGTAGAATCCAAGAAACGAGATGAATTCTGGAAGCTCCGTTGATTCTGTCAAAAGGGCTCAATCCCATCAAAGAGTCCCATTCTTCAGATAGCCTCTTAATGCTTCGCAGCGATCTGTCGCGCGAGATTCTCGAGTGCTTGATTCATCGCAGTGACACGGGTCGCCGCCGAAGATGGCAAGCCGATCAGCACCTCGACGCGGAAAAAGTGACTGCTCGTCTCGTGCCCGGTGATGGGCTGCAATTTCCACGTGCCCTGGAGGATCATGCGCCCAGCCGAATCCGGCTCGAACTGCGCAATGCGGATTTCCAGGAGCGAGGTGTATTCGAGGGCGGTGAAGTTCTCCACCGGCTGTATGTTCATCGAACCTGTTAGACGGCTGAGATTGCTAGCAAGCACCCGGGACAGCGCGGCATTCAAGGGTTCCGCCCAGAGGTCGGTGTTGCTGATCATGAGCTCACCTCCCGAGCGGGTGACAAGCTGCTGGCGATCGAGATAGCTGGGGATCGAGGGCCGGTTGATGGCGATGGCGGGGCTCGCGGAGCGCAGTGGCCGATCAGGCACCAGTGGATCGAGGACGTGATGGACGGAGAAGTCCTTCACCGGCGTCAACCCGCCACAGCCGGATGAAAGGATCAGAAGGACGGTCAGCAAGAGGCGTTGTTTCATGGTTTTGGGTCCTTTCCTCGAAGGAGGGCGTCAGGGTTTTGTTTCAAGTCATTGGCCAGCTCCTTGATCGAGCGCGAGGCACGTTCGACCTCATCCATCATGTTCTGCAGGCGCAGCACGCCGGGGGCCCGGGGGTTGGTCATCCTGGAGAGATCAGCAGAGACCTCATCGATCTTGGCCAGTCCGACATCCGCCTTTTGGAGAAGCGCCTCCAGGTCCTTCATCATCGGGTCGATGCCCTGGTTCGCCTTGTTTGCGAGGGCATCCATGCTGGTCAATGCCTCGTCAAGACTGTCGATGGCCTTGGCGAGCTTCTGATTGCTGGTGAGGGAGCGAACGTCGTTGGTGATGCCGATCAGGTTCTCGCTGAGCGCCTTGAAATTGAGTGCGGCAATCTGGGTTCTTGCGCTGGCAAGAACGTCCCGCAGGTCCTTCATCGTTCCCTCGAGGTCGAGTGCGTTGAACTTCTTCAACCCATCCGCCACTCCGGCGATGAGTTCGTCCATCTCCGTTCCCATGGTGGGGACTGTCGGGTAGGGGGGCTTGACATCCGGCAGATAGGTGAAACCCGGGGTGCCTGGAACGATGTCGAACTCGACGTAAAGTTGTCCTGTTAGAAGACTCTGTTGCTTCATCTTGGCACGGAGGCCATCGGCGACCGCATGCTTGACCCCCGGTTCGGTTGCGAAGTCGATGCCCCCGCCGGAAGTGGTGCCCACATCCCTGAGATCCTTTTCCGAAAGCTCCACGACCACCGGGATGATCTTGCGATTTCCCTTCGGGTCGATCAGCACCTTGATGGAGATGACCCGGCCGATCCGGACCCCGCCGAACCTCACTTCAGAGCCGACCAACAGGCCGTTGGCGCTCTGGTCGAAATAGAGGATGATGTTGCTGCTTTTCTCGAAGAGTTTTCCGGCCCCAAAGAGGACCAGGGCACCTCCTGCCAGGAGCAGTCCAACTAGGGTGAAGATCCCGATCAGGGTGGAGTTGGCTTTCTGGCTCATGGCGGTGATATGGGAAGTTCGCCGCGATTCAGGAACAGGCGGACGGCGGGGTTGTCGGAGTGATCGCGGAGATCCATGGGATTTCCGATGGCCCCCTGCGTGTGGGTGGCGGTGTCGAGAAACAGTGCCTTGGAGGCGATGTTGAAGATGCTGGCGAGTTCGTGGGTGACGATGACAATGGTGGAGCCCTGGCTGTCGCGCAGGCGGAGGATGAGATCGTCGAGGCGACGTGAACTGAGTGGATCGAGTCCGGCTCCGGGCTCGTCGAGAAACAGGATGTCGGGATCGAGTGCCATCGCCCGGGCGATGCCGGCCCGCTTCTTCATGCCACCACTGATCTGGGCCGGGTAGTAGTCCTCGTAGCCGGACAGGCCGACGAGCGAGAGTTTGTAGGAAACCAGATCCCGCACGGTCTTCTTCGGAATCCTGCCGCTTTCCTCCAGGGGCATGGAGATGTTCTCGCCGAGGGTCAGGGAGGACCACAAGGCCCCCGATTGATACATGACGCCGAATCGTCTGATGAATGATCCGCGCTCGGCGGGATGGGTGGCCGTGAAATCCTTTCCATCATAGAAGATCGAGCCTTTGGTCGGTTCCTGCAGGCCGATGAGGTGGCGCAGGAGCGTGCTTTTTCCACATCCGCTGCCGCCCATGATCACGAAGATGTCCTTGTCCTCGATCTCGAAGTTGAGGTCGTGCATCACCACCATCGGGCCAAAGGCCATGGTGAGATCCTTGACGGTGATCTTCGCGCTCATGGGTCAGACGTCCAGCAGGGTGAAAATGACCGCGAAGACGGAGTCGAGCACGATGACGGTGGTGATGGAGGCGACAACCGCCCGGGTGGTGGCCTCGCCAACGGCTGCGGAGGAGTTCCCCGCCTTCATGCCCTGCATGCAGCCGCTGATGGCAATGGCAGCTCCGAAGAAGACGCTCTTGATCACTCCGAGCGACGAGTTTGTTAGATCGACCGAAGTCAGGGTTTCCGTCCAGTAGAGCACGGGCGGAATGCCAACGAAGGCTCCGACCAACATGCCTCCGAGGATGCCGACGAGGTTGGCGTAGATCGTGAGGATGGGCATCATCAGCACCAGCGCGAGGAAGCGTGGAAGCACCAGGAAATCAAACGGCGAGAAGCCGAAGGTCCGGAGCGCGTCGATCTCCTCGTTGACCTTCATGCTGCCGATCAGCGCGGCGAAAGCGGCCCCTGTCCGGCCACTCATGATGATGGCGGTCATCACCACGCCCATCTCGCGAACCATGGCGATGCCGACCAGATCCGCGACGAACAGATTGGCTCCGAAATTGGTGAGCTGCACATTGCCGACGAACGCGAGGATTAGTCCGATGAGAAAACTGATCAGCGAGACGATCGGCAGCGCCTGGACTCCGCATTGCTGGAGAATCAGCCAGAAGTCAGCAGGTCGGAAGCGGGCTTTTCCCGTGAAGAAGCGTCCGAGGGAAAGAACGGTCTGACCAGTGAAGTCGATCAGCGAGCGGATGGATTCCCCTATCTTCATCGTGACCCCACCAAGCTTGCGGATGACTGATGAATCGTGCGGTGTGGTCTGACCGGCGGCTTCCTCAGGCACTGCGAGGGCGAGTGACAGGAGACCACGGAGGCTTTCAGGCAGGCCATCCAGTGGGGGAAACTTTTTGTCCTTCGCATCCGCCGGTTGCGGGGCGGATCGCATCAGGGAAAGGAGAAACGCCGGCAGCGTGGAATCATAGGTGCCAAGTTTTTCCATCTGATAACTCTTGGGAAGGCCCGCATCCGCAGCTCCAGTCACACTCACCGCTGGTCCGTCGCGTTTCCAATCCCCGGAGATCTCGAGGACGAGCTCTGCGCCATCCCGCCGCCAGTTGACACAGGGGGCAGGATGAATGACGGAGTCATCCTCGTTTTTGCTGATCTCGGCAGTCATTGAATTCCCATGGCATTCCGAATCATCGGATGAAACGGCACCCGCCGCCATGGGGTCTAACCCTACCTGCGCTGTCAGAGATCATGAATGTTGGAACAATACGAGGCTGGCAGCCATTTCACCAATGAGCGGGGATTGACTCTGGAGCCATCTGAAAAGGTCGCGGTTGGAGGCTGACGAACCTGAAAATGATCATGCAATTCAACACGCTCACCCCTGATTTATTTCACAAGATCGACGCCTACTGGAGGGCGGCCAATTACCTCTCGGTCGGGCAGATCTAGCTCCTCGACAATCCGCTGCTGAAGCGTCCGTTGGTCACCACCGACATCAAACACATGCTGCTCGACAAGGATCATCCACGCATCATCCGCTATCGCTCGGCGCAGCCTGTCCTGACTCCGCTTCTTGCCACCGAGCGATATGGGAGGGTTCCCAATGTCGTGTTTCCCACTGGAATCGACCGGCGCGACGACCTCGGCATGCCGGATCGCTTCGATGTCTATTATGGAATGGCGGATGATCGGATCGGGGTGGCCCGACTTGATTTGCCCGAAGACTTGCTTCAGCAGGCGAGGTCATGCCTGTGAAGCAACTCAGTCACGGACACGGCGACGAAGCGTTAGCATGGTCCGTCGTCGTGGAGGGGGAGCATTGCAAGGCAAGGGGAACCTGGCATCGCCATGAAGATTCGAGATTGGCGGTCTTGCCGGACCGGTGCCATTCGTCATGATCGTGAAACAGATCCAGCCATGACCTCTCCAGCCCACCACACCATCCGCCTCCACCGCGTGCTGCGCGCGACGCCCGACCGGGTCTACCGCGCCTTCCTTGATGCCGACGCCAAGGTCAAGTGGCTGCCGCCGAATGGATTCACCGGGAAGGTCCATCATCTCGATCCGCAGGTGGGCGGCACCTACCGGATGAGTTTCACCAATTTCACCACCGGCAGCAGCCACTCGTTCGGTGGCACCTATCTCGAACTGGTTCCCAACCAGCGCATCGTCCATACCGACCGCTTCGAGGATCCCAATCTTCCAGGCGAGATCCGGGTGACGATCGAACTGCGTGAGGTCTTCTGCGGCACGGAACTGAGCATCACCCAGGAAAACGTTCCGGCCGTGATACCAGCGGAAGCCTGTCATCTGGGTTGGCAGGAATCGCTCCTCCTGCTCGCCAAGCTCGTCGAAGCGGAGATTCCGGACGAGTGAAACGGCTTAACCCGGTGAGGGGTCAGGGGTCAGGGGCCAGCAAGAGGAGTTGAGAGGGAAGAGTTGAGGGTGTAGAGGCGGACGCCGAGACCCGTGGCTGCGAGCGTCCCGCTCCAGTCCGTCCCCGGCGTGTCTCGCTCCGGGTCTTCTGCCAGGGAAGGGATCGGGGATCGGAGATCGGGGATCGGGGATCGGGGATCGGGGATCGGGGATCGGGGATCGGATTTCGGATTTCGGATTTCGGATTTCGGATTTCGGATTTCGGATTTCGGATTTCGGATCTCGGATCTCGGATCTCGGATCTCGGATCTCGGATCTCGGATTTCGAATTTCGAATTTCGAATTTCGAATTTCGAATTTCGGAGAGGCTTCCAGCGCCTTGACCCAATGCCATGCGGCGGGTAGGTTGTGCTTGATGAAAGTCAGGACAGTCAGCTTTGAGGCGCTTCAGCGCGACAAGCGGCGCGCGCGGAAACGCGACGAACTGCGGCTGGCCCGTGGCGAGGTGACGCCGGAGCAGCTCCAGGAGGAAAACTCGCTGATTCCGATGGGAACCAAGATCACGATTCTGAATTTTTGCGAAACGATGGAACGCCATTACGGCAAATGAATCCCGTGCGCGAACCTCCCTTGTGACCGGGGATCGGGGATTTCGTCATTCTGAAATTCCTCATTCGTCATTCTCTTCCCCCTTCGACGTTCGTAGTCCCTCCCTTAAGGGGCTCTTCCTCGAAGAGAGTGGTCAGAGGTCAGTGGTCAAGGAAGAGTGGTTGAGAGAGAAGAGTTGAGGGTTGAGAGAGGCAAGAGATGAGGGTCGAGAGCAAGCGCGAGCAGGGATCTCTTCCGTTTCGAATTTCCGATTTCGAATTTCGAATTTTCTCCTCCCTTTCGTCTTTCCCTTCGATGTTCAATGTTGGACGTTCGATGTTCGACGTTCAAATCCCCCTTGAGCTCCTTACCTTCACCGCTTACCCTCAGGCCATGCGAGCGACCCTTACCTCCAAAGGTCAGATCACGATTCCCATGCAGGTGCGCAATCGGCTCCACCTCAAGCCTGGCGATGTTCTCGAATTCGATGAGATTGCCCCTTTCCTCAAAGCGACCAAAACCATCGCAGCCGAGGCTTGGGAGCAATTTGGCAGGGGCGCGACCGACCCATGGGGCGACATGAGCGTGCTCGATGTCATGGACGAACTTCGAGGGCCCGTTGAACTGCCTGGCACTCAACCTTCCTGAGTCAACCTCGCCATGCGCACGGCCCTCGATAGCTCCGTCCTCCTCCTTCTTGCCCGGAAACAAGCGGGCTGGGAGGCCTGGCGGGACGTCCTCCAGACGGCTGCCAGCGAAGGCGAACTGATCATTTCTCCCGTCGCCTTTGCCGAGTTTTCCATTGCCTATCCCGAGGTGGAAGCGGCCCTGGCAGATCTCGATCGACTCCACATCTTCTACGACGACATCAGCCCCGCAGCGGCCTACCTCGCCGGACAGATCTTCCTGCGCTATCGACGCAATGGAGGGCCACGCCTGAATCTCATCCCGGATTTCGTCATCGCCGCCCACGCCAGCGTCCAGGCCGACCGCCTCGCGGCGCTCGACCGCGGCTACCTCCGCTCCTACTTCCCCACACTGCCGCTCCTCGCTCCGATCTCCTGATCCTAAACGTTCGTAGTCCCTCCCTTCAGGGGGCTCTTTCTCGAAGAGAGTGGCCAGGGGTCAGGGGTCAGGGGTCAGGGGTCAGGGGTCAGGGGTCAGGGGTCAGGGGTCAGGGG
>JAIXPW010000007.1 GCA_027485995.1 Verrucomicrobiaceae bacterium | reverse complement strand
ATCCCGCTCTGGCCGCTCAAGGCGCTCTGCGATTACCTCGAAGCCACTTCCGATTTCGCCTTCCTCGACGAGGCCGTTGACTGGACCGATGCCAACACCGCGCGCCCGATTGGAAAGCCCAGCTCCATCCTCGATCACGCCGCCGCCGCCGTTGCGTGGATGCGCAAGCAATGCTTCCCCGGCACCGCGTTGCTGAGATACGGCGAAGGCGATTGGGACGACTCCCTCCAGCCCGCCCGCCCCGAACTCCGCGAGCACATGGTCAGCGCCTGGACGGTCGCGCTTTCCTATCAGGTCCTGCGTCGACTGGAGACCCTCGAAAAGCAGTCCGGAAAAACCATCCCCGGCGTCGCCGGATTCGCGGACGCCGTGAAGGAGGACTTCCATCGCTGGCTCCTGCCCGATGGCATCGCCTGCGGATTCTTCGTCTTCGATGACGATTGAAAATCCGGCCGCCCCCTCCTCCATCCAGCCGACACCGAGACCGGCATCCATCATCGCCTCCTGCCGATGAAGCGCGCCATCATTTCAGGCCTCTTTACGAAGGAAGAAGCCATGAAGCATCTCGCCATCATCCGCCAGCACCTGCTCGCCGCTGACGGAGCCCGTCTCATGGATCGACCCACGCAGTATCGCGGGGGTCCGCGCGACATCTTCGAGCGCGCCGAAAGCTCCGCCGCCTTCTCTCGTGAGATCGGCGTCTTCTACACCCACGCCCACCTCCGCTACTTGGAAATGCTCTCCATCCTTGGCGAGTCGGATGCGCTTTGGAAAGGTCTCCAGCAGATCAATCCCGTCGGCGTCACCGAGGCCGTGCCCCATGCCTTGCCGCGTCAGGCGAACCTCTATTTCAGCAGCTCGGATGCCCAGGTCCACGACCGCTACGAAGCCGCCGAACGCTACCCGGAAATCGTCGAGGGCAAGGTCCCCGTCGCCGGCGGCTGGCGTCTCTACTCCAGCGGCCCCGGCATCTTCTGCCATCTTGTGAGAAGCCGCATCCTCGGCATCCGCAGGCGCTATGATCGACTCATCCTCGATCCCATCATGCCCTCCAGTCTGCCGGAAATGACCGCCTCGATCCTCTGGGAAGGCCACGATCTCAAGGTCATCTTCCGCCACGATGCTCCCAGCTCGGAAACGACCATCATCCTCAACGGCACCACTCTCGAAAGCACCCCCTGCACGGGAAACCCCTACCGCACGACAGGCCGCTCGCTCGATGTTTCCGCCTTCAACCATCTCCTCGTGAACGGCCCCAACACCCTGGAAATCACCCTCCCAGAATCTTAACCGTAGCTGGAGCTTCCAGCTCCAGTCCGTCTCTGGAGCGTCCCACTCCGAGAGAAGCTCCTTGGAGTGCGGGTAGGCGAGTCTCGAAGATGAATCGATGGAGCCGACCCTAAACTCCCTCAAAGAGCTTGATCAATTTCGAAGCGCTCGATCGGGACGAAGGCCCCTCGGACTGAAACTACCCCTTTGGCTTGGGCTGATATGAGAAAATGCGAAATTGCGACATCGGGGTAGCGCTTGTTGCGCAAGATAATCTTCTGCAAATCCCACCCGTCCGGTTCCGCTTCAATGCAAGCATCCGCTTCGCTGTGCCAGAACACCGAGTACTCATGCCAGAACTGCATGTTCGAATCCCAACGGATGTATTCCAACTCTCCGATTGGAATTCCATCCCGCTCGATGATCCAACCGAAGCGCCGTCCAAAATCGCTTTGGTGCGCAAACTTCTTTGCGCGATAGGCTCGAGTCCATGGAAACAGCGACATCATCTTCCTAACAGAGTAGTTCAATAACGAAAAAATGCCCGAGCACCAGATTTGATTGGGCCATCCCTTCGACGTTCGATGTTGGACGTTCAATGTTCAATCTCTCCCCCCTCCGCCCATCCCGAGTTGGCACCCCGCCCCCGGGTTCACTTCCCCTCCCAATTCAACCCCTGCTCCTTCCGCCACTTGCGGAAGGCGGCGAACTGCTCGCTTTTCTTCAGGACCAACAACTCCGGGCGCTCGCCGATGAATTTCCCGAAGGCACCATCGTAGCTGGCTACCGACGAAGTCTCTTTCTCTGTCACCACCGACGGCCGGGACTTGGTCAGACGTCGTTCGATGCCCTTGAGTCGCGCGGCGATCCTGATCAGGACCACCAGGATCAGGACCAGAAGCCCGGCGATCGAACATAAACCAATCACGATCAACTCAGACATGGCCGGATCTTGGAAATCGAAGCCCTGCGGGTCAATCGGCGAATCCTTCACCGGGCCGCCAGTTGCAGTCGCTTCAGGCGATCGAGAGCCGACCCGTTGGCGATGACTTCACGACCGATCGCAATGCCCTCGCCGATGTCATCCGCCAGTCCGCAGCAGGCGATGGCGGCTCCGGCATTGAGCAGCACCATGTCGCGCTTCGGTCCGGTTTCCCGACCGCTGAGAATGTCCTGAAGGATGGCTGCATTGACCTCGGCATCGCCGCCCTGGAGCTGCTCCACCTCGGCATGCACGAGCCCGAAATCGCGCGGCCGCACCTCTTCATCGATCGCATCCTGATAGGCCCCGGCCTTGCAGATGCGGGTCGATCCCATGAGGCTCATTTCATCGACCGACCGGCCATCGCCCGTGGTGCCGTTGACCACCCAAGCGCTGTCGCGACCCAGCCGTTGCAGGATCTCCGCGAACACCGGGCACAGCTCGCGATTGAACACGCCGGTGAGCTGGCACTGCGGCTTGGCGGGGTTCAGCAGGGGCCCGATCAGGTTGAAAATCGTCCGCACACCCTTCGCGGCGAGCAGTTTTCTCACGCCGATCACCGCCTTGAACGCCGGATGATACATCGGCGCGAACAGGAATCCGACGCCCGCTTTTTCCAAACAGTCCCGGAAACCCTCCGCCGGCAGATCGATGCGGATGCCGAGGGCCTCCAGCACGTCCGCGCCGCCGCTTTTCGAGGTGATGCCGCGGTTGCCATGCTTCACGACGATGCCGCCCGCCGCTGCGACGACAAACATCGCGCTGGTCGAGACATTGAAGAGATCCAGCTTGTCGCCACCAGTGCCGCAAACGTCGATGGTCGGGCCTTCCAGTTCGAGCAGTCCGACATGCGGGTCCACCGCGTGCTGGAGAAAGACCTCGACGAAGCCCGCGATCTCGGCCGCCGTCTCTCCCTTGCGGGAAAAGGCCTCCAGCAGACGGGCCTTCTTCTCATCCGCCACGCCTCCGTCCAAAAGCAGCTCCGCCGCCACCTCCACCTCCTGCGGTGAAAGTTCCTGTCCGTTTTCCAAATGATGGATCAGCGCGTCCATGAGATCGACAGTCTAATCCGATGCCACGGGAAAAGGAAAGCGTGCGACAGGAAATCCTTGGGCACTCACCAGATCACTCGAATCGGATAAGGACCGATCAAGGGGTCCGGCGTGAGCATGGCCAGGCCCTCATGCAGCGCCTGCGCGATCAGCAAGCGGTCGAAGGGATCACGATGCAGCAGCGGCAGTTTCTCCTTCGCGAACACGTGTTCGTCGTCCAGCTCCAGGTAGGTCAGTCCCAATTCATCCACCGCGCGGGCCACGAAGTCCTTGGGGGGAATTCCCAGTGGCAGCTTTCCGCGATTGTACTTGATCTGGATTTCAAGGGTCGAGATCTGGCTCAAGACGATCAGGTTCGAGCCGTCTTCGAGCAAATCCCGGACCCTCGGACTGAGGTTCTCTGTCTGGTCCGTCATCCAGAGAAACGTGCAGGTATCGAGCAGGCAGTTCATTCGGGGGACGTCGGAGCTGGAGGAAAAATGCGGCTGCCTTCGACCGCCTCTGCCAGTTCCCCATCCGCCGCAAAGAACTCGGGACCCACCGGACAAAGCCCTTTCATGAGCCCCAAGGTACGCCGCGCGGGCCGAGCCTCCGCGCCGTGAAGAGGACGGATCTCGGCGAAGGGCTTGTTGCGATCGCAAAGGATCACCGTTTCCCCGGATTTCACAAGGCGGGCGTAGTGAGAGAGCCGGGACTTGACCTCATGGAGATTCGCACTGGTCATATCGCGATGCTGACTTGACCTATTATCAGGTCAAGTGCCGAACCTCGTGCACTTTGAACAGTGGCCCTTCCGGTGGGTTTCGCTCGCAACAATTTCGGGATTGTCGTGCCCGCTCCGCCCCCTAGCATGCACGGCGAACCTTCCGACTCATGACCACTTCGCCTGCCGGTAACACATCGTTCTACAACCGCCTTCTTCTTTTCATCTCCGGACTCGGGGGGCTGCTCTACGGGATCGACATCGGCATCATCGACCCGGCGCTGGGATACCTTGGGAAAACCATTTCCATGACCGAGGAAAACAAGTCGGTCATTGTTGCCGCCGTTCTGTTCGGCTCGATGGTCGCTTCCGTCATTGCCGGATTTTTCGCGGACCTGATCGGCCGCAAGCTGATGATGATCATCAGCGCCGTGATGTTCGTTGGCAGTGTCGCCATCATTTTCACCTCCCAGACCTACATCCCCCTGCTCCTCGGCCGCATCCTCCAGGGCATGAGCGGCGGCGTCATCGCCGTGGTCGTTCCGCTCTATCTGGCCGAGTGCCTCAAGGCCGACTCGCGCGGCAAAGGAACCTCGATCTTCCAGTTCATGCTGACCTTCGGCATCGTGGTGGCGGCCTTTGTCGGCGACCATTACACCAAGGCCGCCGAAGCCTCGATCGAGGCGGCCCAGGGCAACCAGGAAGCCATCGTCGCGGCCTCCAGCCAGGCTTGGCGCGGCATGTTCCTCTCCGTCATTTACCCCGGCATCGTGTTCCTTCTCGGGACCTTCTTCATCTCCGAGTCCCCACGCTGGCTCTACCGCAAGGGCAAGAAGGATCAGGCCCGCAGCGCCATGCTTCGTTCCAGAACCACCGCCGAAACCGACTTCGAACTCGGGGAACTCGAGACCTCCCTCGCCCACGAACGTGAGAAGCCCAAGATCAGCTTCGGCGAGTCCCTCCGCGAGATCTTCACCCAGCGCAAGTATGTGGTGCCCTTCGTCATCGCCTGCGTGATCCTCGGCTGCAACCAAGCCACCGGGATCAACTCGATCCTCGGCTTCATGACCACCATCCTCCAGCAGGCCGGCATGGCGGCGGAGAAGGCTTCCAGCAGCGGACTCTACATCAAGATCCTCAACTGTGTGATGACCGTGGTCGCCGTCGCGCTGGTCGACCGCAAGGGTCGCAAATTCCTCCTCAAACTCGGCACCGGCGGCATCATCGCCTCGCTCCTGGCTGGTTCCGCCGTTTTCTACTCCTTCGAGTCCAAGCGCGTCGATGTGGCTGAAAAAGTGAACGCGATGATCGTCGCCGACAAGCTCACCATCGATCTCACCAGCGCCGACCTCGGCAAGGTCGTGGAAGCTGGGCAACCCGTTCAGCTCTCCGTCCTCTATGCTTACGGCAACAAACAGGACATCGCCGTCGGCATCAGCAACAGCGACAAGAAGAAGACCATCGAGATCACGCCTAAAGCCGACGACAAGGAAAACGCCGGCCAGCCCCTGCGCATCCTCCGCGCCCAGGCCGGTCCGGTGCCCACCGAAGCCACCGGCACGATGATCGCCACCTGCCTCGCGGTCTTCATCGCCTTCTTCTCGATCGGGCCTGGCGTGTGTGTCTGGCTTGCCCTCTCCGAGCTCATGCCCACCCGCATCCGCTCGGTCGGCATGGGAGTGGCCCTGCTCGTCAACCAAGGCGTCTCCACTGGAATCGCCGCGTTCTTCCTGCCAATCGTCGGCAACCACGGCTACTTCGCCATGTTCGCCTTCTGGGCCGGCTGCACCGTGATCTACTTCATCACCGCCGCCTTCTTCCTTCCGGAAACCAAGGGCAAGACGCTGGAGGAAATCGAGGAGCACTTCGAAGGCAAGAAATCGAAGGCCTGAGGAGAGCATTCTCACTCCCTCTTACTCCTTCAGAACCTTCCGATGCGTCCCTCCTTCCGCACCCTCGTGGCCATGTTTCTGGCCACACCCCTCCTCGTGGCCGCACCGGCTCGTCATGCTTCGTACGAACCCGTCGTCATCCCGGAACCGGAGCAGTCGCGCAACCAGCTCCTGAACGCGAAGACCACCGCCAGCGGGCAGTGGTCCGACCGCTCGCCGGGCCTCGCGGTCAATGGCGACAAAAAGCCCGGCGATCACTGGGCCTGCGAAAACCTTCCGGTCTGGCATCAGGTCGATCTCGATGACCTAACAGAGATTTCCGCCCTCAGGGTCTGGCCCTACTGGGGCGATGAGCGCGTCTATCAATACAAGGTCGAAGGCTCCGCTGACGGAAAAACCTGGAGTCTCCTCGGCGACATGACCGCCAACTCCATCACCAGCACGGCGGAAGGCAACGCGTTCACCTTTGCCCCGATCAAGCTCCGCCACATCCGCACCACCTTCTTGAAAAGCTCCCGCGGCCCGGCCAACGGCGGTCACCTGGTGGAAATCGAGGCTTACTCCTCCATTCCCGGCAAGGCCCTCCTCGGCGGCATCGGCAGCACCGACCTCCGTTACCCGCCCAGCGGACCGATCGAGGGCCTCGCCGCACCCGCCACCGGCATCAGCCTCCAGGCCTGGCGTCAGGAACGGGTCAATGCCCAGGTCGTCCTCCGTTCGGACGCTCCCCAGAAGGCCCTGCGTTTCGATCCGATCCTCCTCCGCCAGGGCGACAGCACCCTCACCGCCACCGCGCGCTTCGTCCGCTACACCCTCGCCGATGGAAAACCCCAGGGCGACATCCTCGACGACGCCACGCAGCTCGACCTCCCCGCCGGAGCCAACCGCCCGGTCTGGATCGAGGTCAACGTGCCAGCCAACACCCCGCCCGGCCTCTACACCGGCACCTTCACCGCCCGCAGCAATTCGTCTCAGCTCGACTTCCCACTGCGCCTCGAAGTCCTCCCCGCCACCTTGCCGGAACCCCGGAAATGGTCCTTCCACCTCGACCTCTGGCAGCACCCCGACGCCGTCGCGCGCTTTCACGATGTGCCGCTCTGGTCCGACGCCCACTTCGCCCTGCTCAAGCCCTCGATGATCCGCCTCGCCCAAGCCGGACAGAAAACCATCACCACCACCCTCATCCACGAAGCCTGGGGCGGTCAGACCTACGACCGCTTCGGCGCGATGATCGACTGGCGGAAAAAGTCCGATGGCTCCTGGTCCTATGACTACTCGATCTTCGACCGCTGGGTCAGCTTCATGAGTGACGAATGCGGCTTCGCCGATGCCCGCATCCATGGCTATTCGATGATCCCGTGGAGCCTTTCGTTCCGATACTTCGACGAGGCCACGAATGCCTACCTCGACCTCGTCCTCCAACCCGGCAGCCCGGAATACGACAGCTTCTGGGGCTCCTTCCTGCGCGACTTCAAGGACCACCTTCGGAAAAAGGGCTGGCTCGAACGCATGCGCATCGGCATGGACGAACGCCCGGACCGCCTGATGCGCGGCGCCCTCGCGACCCTGACCAAGCACGCACCGGAAATCCGCGTCGCCTCCGCCATCAATCACCCCAGCGAACTGACCCGGGAAATGGACGACCTTTCCCCCTCCATCCAGACCAGCGGCGAGTTCACGCCCGCCGATCTGCTGGCCCGACGGACCGCTGGACGAAAGTCGACCTACTACGTTTGCACGAGCCCGCCAGTGCCGAACACCTTCACCTTCTCGCCGCCCGCCGAATCCGAATGGCTGGCCCTGTTTTCCGCTGCCAATGGCTACGATGGCTTTCTCCGCTGGGCCTTCCACTCCTGGGTCGAGAACCCCCTCGTCTCCACCGATTTCACCTCCTGGCCCTCCGGCGACTGCTTCCTTGTCTATCCCGGCGACCGCTCGTCGATCCGCTTCGAGCGCCTCCGCGACGGCATCGAGAGCTTTGAAAAGATCCGCCTGCTGCGTGAATGGTCGGCCGCCAAGCCCACCCCGGAGAGCACCGCCGCGCTGAAGAAAATCGACGCCGTGCTGGCCGACTTCACCTGGAAACGCGGTCAGAAATCCGGCCTCCATGCCGACGACGTCAAACGCGCCAATGCCGCGATCGCCGACGCCACCCGGATCCTCTTCCCGACCGGGAAATCCCCCGCATCGCGCTGAGGTTGGAAAGGATCCGCGCCGCCCTTCCCCCCACGTCATGGATCAATCCCCCGCCCCCCTCATCCTCCTGCCAGCCTGCATCCGGGAAGTGGATGCCCGCAGTTTCCACTGCGTCCCCGAGGCCTACTCCGAGGCCCTGCGCTTGGTCGGCTGCCAGCCGCTGCTCGTTCCGGGAATCGCGCTGGGGGAGTTCGAGGCCCTTCTGGAAATCGCCGACGGCCTGCTGCTGCCCGGTTCGCCGAACAACGTCCACCCCTGCCATTTCGACGAGGAAATCCTCGACCCCTCCCTACCCCTCGACCCGAAGCGCGACGCCCTCACGCTGCCCCTCATCCGCGCCGCCTTCGAGCGTGGCCTCCCGGTCCTCGGCATCTGCCGCGGCCATCAGGAAATCAACGTCGCCCTCGGCGGCAGCCTCCACCAGGCCGTGCATCGGATCCCCGGAAACGCCAACCACCAGCCCTACGCCGAGGCCGATCCTGATACCAAATACGGACCCGCCCACGAGGTGCGACTCACCCCCGGCGGGCTGCTTGATGTGCTTCTCGGCGAAACCCGTATCACGGTGAACTCCATCCACGGCCAGGCCGTCAACCACCTCGCCCCCGGCTTCCGCATCGAGGCCCTGGCCGCCGATGGCGTGATCGAGGCCATCACCCTGCCAAGCGCCCCCGGCTTCAATCTCGGCCTCCAATGGCACCCCGAATGGCGTGCCGCCGAGAACCCGGCCTCCCTCACCATCTTCAAAGCCTTCGCCACCGCCTGCCGCACCTTCCGCGCCCACAAGCCCCCTAGAGGGAGGTGACTGCGAAGATGGCGGCAATGGCTTCTGCTTTCGTGCTTTTCGTGATTTTAGTGGTTTTCCATCTTCCTCTTCAGGATCAAGGGGAATCCAGGACAGCCTCCCCACATCTCCAGACATACCCACAAATCCGGCACTCGCCCAGTTTCTTGAATCGCCAGCCCTCTTCAAAGGCTGTCAAGGAGGGTCCCGCCGAGCGCCCCGAAGCGCGGTCCATGTCGGAGGACGACTCCACAAGCGATTGATCATCCGTGGCTTTCTCAATTATTTTTCAGCGAGATTCGTCTGAAAGATTTGTCTTTTCCTCCCAATCTCCATGCCTTAACTCCCCTCGATCATCGGGAGGATGATTGATGCCGTTCGTTTTCCACAACCCATCACCACCAGACAAGTGCTCCGCAGTTGAGTTCCGTAACTGCCGCTTGATCCCCCGTCCCCTCCGCTTCGGCTTCCGAACCGAGCCCTTCGGCCCCCGAAACCGTCTCTTCGGCCCTTGCGAAGGCCTCTTCGGCCTTCCCAACGACCACTTCGGCCTTCGCAACCGCCACTTCGGCCTTCGCAACCGCCACTTCGGCCTTCGCAACCGCCATTTCGGCCCTCGCAACCGCCATTTCGGCCCCCGCAACGACCACTTCGGCCCTCGCACCCCTCTCCCCGGAGAAACCAACGAAACCAACCAACCACGACATCATGCAAAACGAATTCGCCAATCGTCAAAACATGCATCTCACCGTCCTCAAGCTCCTCGATTCCCCTGAGTATCAAGGGGCTTGGAAGAACCAGAAACCCACCGCCTTCACCACCCGCGCCGCCGAGCTGCGACTGCTGGTGAATTCCCTCACCGACCTCATCGCCGCCCAGCAGACCGCCACCACCGGCTATGCCGAGGCGAAGGCACGAGAGGAGCAGGAGCTGGAAACCCTCGCCCACGAGATCGGCCAGACCCTCGCCGAGTGGCATGAGGAAAACGGCAGCGAAGGCGAAGCCGCCCAGATCGACCTCTCGCTCAGCGCCTGGCAGCGCCTGCGGGACACCGAACTCATCGCCAAGGCCCGCCTCCTCCACCAGAAGCTCACCCAGGCCCTCGCCAGCGATGCCGCCACCCTGGCCGACTACGACCTCACCCCGGCCGACGCCACCTTGCTCGCCAAGGAACTCGCCGACTTCGAGGCCATCACCGCCGATCCCGCCGCCGCCATTTCCCGACGACGCTCGCTCACCGTCACCCTCCGCCCCCGCTTCCGGGAAATCAGCGAGCTTCTGAAAAAGATGGACCGCCTCGTCCTCCGCTTCCGGAAGACCGAAACCGGAGCCGCCTTCGTCAACGCCTGGACCGCCTCCCGCATCGTCCGCGATCTCGGAGCCTCAGCTCCACCCGCCGGGCCGGAGCCGACGCCACCGAGTGCCTGACCTCATTCCAAAAAGCACCGAAGACTCGCGCCCGGAAGGCAGCCTCCGGGCGCATTTTTTGCAGCGATGGCGAGCCTGATTAACGAGAGAGCAGTTCAGACTGGCCCAGCTCCTTGAGAAACGCGTTGTGCTTCTCGGTCGCGGCCCGGATGTCGTTCACGATCTCTACCATCTCCACCCGGCGGGAGTGCTACAGGCTCTCCGCCTTTCGGTTCCATGCTGTGTGATTGTCGGTTCGACACTCAGTTCTCGGGCTTTCGACCCTCTGTGCTCCAAGACGCCCCTAGCAAGCGCTATGTCGGGGAAAGTCCTATAGTCGCCACAACCTCTTCGCTTTCTGTGTCATTCACCCAGAAAATCGAATGCCATGCTTTCAGAGCCCGAACAATGCCGCTGCCGACACCTCGGAAATTCAGGAGATCAGGCGCAAACGATGCCAATAGGACATTGCGGCTCCTCCGCACTCCTCTGCGAATCTGATCGACGGTTAGACTGTTCGGCAATTTTCCCGGACTGCGGATTTCGATGCGATCATCGAAGACAAACAGCTTGATGGAGTCTTTGATAAAGTAATCGCGGTGAATCAGGGCATTCACCAGCAGCTCCTCAAATACGGTCTCGGGTATCCCAGGGGTTCCTTTTTGATTGAAGGAACCTTCACCTTGGATTCGTGCATTCCATCGCTTCAGGAAACCCATGCCCTCATCGAATTGCTCGGCTAACGTGCCGGATATCGTACGTTGATCGTGCCACTCGACCGACGCTCGATCTGTGCCCTTGAACCAAATCGCATCGATTTTCATCTCCGGCAACAGGACTGGCAAACGCCTGCGTTCTCCGAACAACAGCAAACCAGCCACCGTCACACGGCCTGAATCCACCAACTCCAGATTCTCCAAGGTTCTCTGGTATGCCTCACCCTCCTCGCTCCGACTTGGAGGAGTCTCAGAGTATTTCGCCTCATAGAAACGCTCGAATCGCTCGTAGTCAAAATCCTCCAAAGCCGAAGCTGCTACCACTTGGCTCTCCGCGTAGAACTTCCCTCCCGATTGGAACAAACGCGCCATTTCTTCAGGGCTTCGCACTCTGCGTTTGTCCGGCCCGTTCTTGACCCAATATTCTCCTTCGTTGTCGCAATAGGGCTTGGACGGCCCATCGGCGATCTCGATGACGACAACGATGCCATCGCTCGTGGGAATTGATTTCGATAAAATGGAATACGGCGGACGAACACGGTCCCAAGCAACCTTCGCCATGTCTTCACCGACTTTCTCCGCTTCATCGCCCGTCAGTCCGGAGATGGTGCCGTCTTTCTCGACACCTACAAAAATGCGCCCTCCGCCGCTATTGGCAAAGGCGACGATCTCGCCTGCCATCTTGGCGTCAGCCGATGGCTCACGCTTGAATTGCCGCGTGCTGTCCTCGCCCAGCAAGATTTGGTTTCTCAGTTCGAACTCTTCCATAATTGATAAATTTCCTTTCTGCGCCGGAATGCGTCCTCGCCACCTTCCATGACGGTCACGATGCGCTGCTGAATCTCTTTATCGTCGATGCTACCATGGTCGAAAGAAAAGGTTTCCCCTTCCTTGCGGCAGACGACGGCCTGTTCCGCATCGCCGAGCACCGGAATGTTCGGATTGTGCGTGGCGAAGATGAATTGCGTCAGTTCCTTCCGCTCCAGCAATTGGCGGATGAAATGGCTGTAAAGCGTTTCGTTGTCCAAATCGTCTTCCGGCTGGTCGATGAGGATGACCGGGTAGCGCTGAAGGTGCATCAAAATGTGCAGGATCACGGTGGCACGTTGGCCGAGCGAATATTCCCCCAGCAGCTTCCCGTTGAACAGGACAGCTGTCGCATCCGGAGTCCGAAAGGTCAGGAAATCAGCGAGGTGATCCAGCAACGTGACCTGAACTTTGATGGCGGCATTCTCACTCAGGCCTTTTGCCCCCAATTCCGTCCGGCTTTGATACAGCTCCCTGCCATCGATGAACTCTTCCTCCAGCGTGTCGTAGGATGCCGCCTGCAAGCCACTGCCTCGGAACTTGGAACGAAGAAATTCACCAAAGGCCCGACGTTTGCCTTTGAAGTCCGTTTTGAGGCGTATCTCCTCCGGCAGCTCACCTTCCAGGCGACGCACCTCTGTTTCGCGTTCGGTGAAACGCTTACGCCAGAAATCATGGAGTTTGTTCACCGCCGCACCGAGGAGGTCCCGGGCGTTCTGTTCGGTTTTGGCGCGCTGAGCGCCTGCCTCCAGCAACTTCACCAACTGATCAAAGCGATTCTTTTTCGTGCGAAATAGTGTCAGATCGAGGTGCGGCTCATTCAGGGTCTTTTGCAGTTCAGCCACCTCCTGCTTCATCTCTTCCTGTACCGGCGTCAGCTTCTGGAGCACCTCGCCGACGGCGGCGAATGATTCCCGCAAAGTTTGAATGGCCGTCTGAGCGGTTGCCTTGGCTTCATCTGACTTAGTCTTGGCGGATGCAAGGTCGGCGGCAATGTCATCGGTCCGTTTCGATTTCAGCACAGGGAAGGCCGCATCAGCATCATCCCAGTCCGCCGCTTCCTTCAAACTCCGGCCCAATTCCTTTAGTGCCTGCTGCCACGAAACGACCGCCTGCCAGTCTCCATCGAACAGTGTCATTTCCGCGAGCTTCTTGTCCACGCCCTTGTCGGTGAAGACCTGAAGCTGCAGCTCCAGTTCATTCTTCTCCTTTTGCAGAGCCGCGATCTTATCGGTGGCCTCGAGCGTCTCCTTGAGCTGCTTGGCCGCTTGCCGGACCCCTTCGATGAGAGCGGCCTCCTCTTGCGGCTTTGGATCCAGACGGTCGGCCAGCAGTTGGTCGAGAAAGTTCTCGTCGAACGCCTCAGAACGTGCCGAGAGATCCTTCTGGCCGAAATATTGGATTTCTTTCAGCACCGACTTGGGCGACACGTTGTCTCGGTAAATTCCATCGACATAGACGGACGGCTGCCCGGTGCGCTCGCGTTCTACGCGCACCTCTCGCCCGAACTCATCCACTGCATCCACCACGACCTTGCCAGCGGGAGAAAGCATCCGCGCGACCAGTCCCGACTTGTATTGATCATCTGCTCCCTCGCGGAAACCCAGTGCATGGCGCAGACATTCGATCACCGCCGACTTGCCGTTCCCTCGTGGACCGATCAGGCAATTCAGCGATGCGGAAAACGGGACAGAGATTCCATCCAGGGCACCACCTGCGAAACTGACTTTTTTCAAAAGAACCGCCTGCCGGGGTTCCGGCAATTCAGCACGAACCCGATGCTCATGATCAAAGAGGGCGAACTTAACCGCCTCGAACGAGAGCGCTCCCAGCTTGAGGAAGCAAGAGCGGCCTTCACCGATTTCACCAATGCTCTTCCGATCACAGCCCTCGACCTCCGCAGGATACCAGGCACCCAGAGCGTTCTTGGCCTTCAGTCGGCAAGGTTTATCCGCCTCTTGCAGCTTGTTGTAGGAACGCACTTTTTGGAATCCAAGGGTTCGATTCCGGAGGGCATCATAACGGCTGTCTTTCCAAGCAGCGAGCTTGCCCATCCCCAGTTCCTTCCAGAGTCCTTTGGGCTCCTCCACATGGGCGAAGATCAGAAAGTAGTCGCCACGGGACAATCCATCGAGCATTTCCACCATTTGAAGAAGCGTCTTTTCGCTGCATCCGTTCTCATGCTCGTATTCCTCTTTAGTCTTTCCGGGGAACATGCTCCCAATGAAGGAGTTGATGTAGTCCTTTCCTGCATCCATCCAATCATCGCTGAAAACGATCAGAACATGGATGCCCGCACGGCCATCACTCAGTGAAAGCTCAACTCCCGGCAGGAGTCCGATCTTTTTCTTTCGGGCGGTGGAACGGAGGGATTTGAACTCCTCGAAGTCGAACTTGTTGTGATTGGTGATGACGCCCAGACGGATGCCCGCCTTCTCCAGCGCATCGACGTAGGTGCTGTTGTAGTAGTTTTCGTCCTCGCTGTATTTGAACTCCTTGTCTGCCTTGGTGTGCAGATGGAAGTCCACGCGTACCCATTCCGCGCCTCGGGGGAACTGTTTGTCATTCGAGGAACTCATTGCTTTGATGGTAGGGTCGGATTCCGCGAGATTGTGGTAGTTGACCATTGATGGGTTCATCGGTGGCAGAGAATGGCGGAATGAGGCTCGGAACGCTGATGCATCCTGCCCTTGATGCTGGAGGGCGTGGGGAGGCTTGGCAAGAGCTGGAGGCGGCGAGCATTCACCCACTCATGGGCTGGATACCGATGAACTGCTCCCCCGTCGGCGAGCCTCCTCAGCCTGAGGCGATGACGAGTCTCCGCAGTCCAGGGGCCTCCAGTGGCGAGGGGCGCAGGGTCGAGACAAGGGGACGCAACACAGGGTTGTCACTGATCACGATCACGGGATCGCGTGACGGAACTCGCAGGAACGGCGGGCGTCGGCCAGAATTTCTTCAGCCGATTGATCCGGCCACACTCCGTGCCTGCTCATGACGGCCTGGGCCTCCCATCGCGATCCCAGTTCCAGGAGTCTTTGTACTTGTTCCAGCGAAAGCACTTCCTTCGAATACGCCTCCGAAGCGAGCGCCTCAAGAGCCGCGCGACCGAGGTTCTGGAAGCCTGCCCCCAGCTCTGCCGCCAGATCATCCGGGATGGTTACGGTCAAAGTCATGGTCAGGAACTTATCCCAATCGGCCATTTCCGGCAAATACGAAAGCTTTTGGGGAAGGAAGGGATTGCAAAAGAAGCCATCGGATTTTCCGGATGGTCGAGTGGGCGCGGGTCTGGTGGAGGTGATCAATACGGGGAATAGGACATCCGCAGGGTGAGGGTGGATTTCGCAACTTTTGCTTTCGCGGCCCTGGGTGCTGGGGCATCAAGGTGGCCGATGCTTGCGCGACACTTTTTGGGCTGGGAGCGGCCTTTTCTTGGACTGCTGGTGGACTGGCTGCTGGCTCGTCGCGAGGAGCTGCCGGGGCTGATCGTGGTGGTGCCGACGGCGCAGTCGGGGAGACGTCTGCGCGAGGCGCTGGCCGAACGAGGCGGATGCCTGACGCCGAAGGTGGTGACGCCGGGATTTTTCCTGAGAACCGAAGGAGCTGCGCCGGAGGCGGTCGAGCTGCTGGCGTGGGTGGAGGTGCTGGAATCGATCGACGATTGGTCGGCCTTCGAGGCGGTGTTTCCGATGCCTCCCGGAGTGGGTGAAGGGCCAGGCTGGTCACTCGGCCTGGCACGGTCGCTGGCAGGGGTACGGTCGGGATTGCAGGAAAATGGGATGACGCTGGCGACTGCGGCGAGAAGGCTTTCCAAGACTCCGGAAGCCGAGCGATGGGCGGCCCTGCAGGTCCTGGAGACAAGGGTGGAGGCGCGGCTTTCCGGGTGGGGACAAGTTTCCCGGAGTTGTCTGTTAGAGGGCTTGTCGCGTGAGCCGGTGGAGGGGCGGATCATCCTCGCGGGCGTGCCCGATTTTCCGGCGGCGGTGGCGAGTCGGTTGTGGGTCTCGGACGTGACTTGTCTGATCGGTGCGCCGGAAGCCTGTGCGGAGGATTTCGATGAGCTGGGGCGACCGGTGGAAGACCTCTGGACGATCCGTGAAATCGCTTGGCCGGATGAGGGCAAGGGCTCGGTCACCTTGACTGCTGATCCACGTCAACAGGCAAGCGAGGCGCTGCGTCGTGCGGCGCTGAGGCAAACGCCTTCGGATGGACTCACGCTCGGATCCGCCGACGAGGAAACGGCGGGCGAACTGGTTCGTGTGTTTGGTCGTGCCGGGTGGGTGCTGCATGATCCCGCGCAACTCCCGGCGCAACCGGTGGTGGCATGGCTGCGGGCTTGGCGGGCCTTTGTCACGCGACCGAACTCCGCGGCGGCGATTGACCTGCTGGGCTTTCCCAAAACGGCGGCGATTGTTGGAGGGCGTCGCGCGCAGCGGGTGGCGGCTCTTTCCCGAGCGAGTGATCAATGGTTGTCGAAAAACCGCGAGGACCTCGGACGCGCGCTTCTGCTGACCAGGCGTGAGCCGGAAAAGGAAGCGATCCAACTGGCGATCGAGACACTGGAATCGCTCGAACGCCGACGGGGTGTTTTCCTGCGCGAAGGATTTCCGTCCGGACTGGAGCACCTGCTGGACGCCATCGATCCGGAAGGGACGGAAACCGAATCGGTCCGCGAATGGCTGGAGGAAATGTCCCCGATCGCCTCACAGGCAAAGCGTGAGCCGGGCTACTGGATCGACCTGCTGCTGGCGACACTGCCCGAGCCCGTTCCCACGCCGCCGGAGAACCGCGTGCTCGATGTGCAGGGCTGGCTGGAGCTTTTTCACGAACCCGCCACGCATCTGATCCTGTGCGGTCTGAACGAAGGAAAAGTGCCGGGTCGGGCGAGCACGGATGCGTGGATGCCGGAAGGGACGCGACGTCTGTTAGGCCTCTCGACCGATGCCTCGCGCTCAGCGAGGGACGCTTACCTGCTCACGGCCCTGATCGAGTCGCGTCGCGCCAATGGCTGCGTCGATCTGTTGCTGGCGAAGTCCGGTGCAGGAGGCGATTCCTTGCTGCCTTCGCGGCTTCTGCTTGCCACCTCCGAGGCGGAACTTCCCGCGCGGGTGAAGGTGCTTTTCCGTGAGCTGGAGCCACCGGATTCCTCGCTCGCGTGGACCTTGGAAGAGGCGTGGAAATGGAGGCCTAGATTGGTCGAGGTGAAGCCGCGTTTGAGCGTGACGGCGTTCTCCGATTACCTCGCCTGTCCGTTCCGCTTTTACCTCAAGCATGTCGTCGGCATGAGCGCGGCGGAGCCCGAGCGGGTCGAGTGGAATGCCCGTGACTACGGCAACATCGCCCACGCGGTGCTCGAACGCTGGGCGCTGGATGAGGAGGCGCGGGACTTTTCGGAAACCGAGGCGATCGAGAGCTGGGTGCATGCCGAGTTGGATCGCGTGGTGGCGGAGCGCTTCGGTGAACAGATCCCTCTGGCGGTGAGGATTCAGACGGAATCGCTGCGGCAGAGGCTTTCGTGGTTCTCACGTGTCCAGGCTTGTGAACGGGCGGCGGGTTGGCGGATCGACGAGGTGGAAAAGAAGTTCGAGATCGAGGTCGATGGTTTCACGATCGTGGGACGGATCGACCGGATCGAGCGCCACAAGGATGGCCGGCGGCGGGTGCTTGACTACAAGACCAGCGCGAAGGCTTCGCCGGTGGAAGCGGCTCACCGGGTGGAGATGAAGGCGAACACGCGGCTCCCGGCGCACTTGAAGGAGGTGTCGGAGGTGCTCTGCACGACTTCGGAGGGAAAGGAGAAGCGATGGAAAAACCTGCAGGTCGCGATGTACTCCGCCGCGCTCGGAGACATCGACGAGCTTGGCTATTTCGCGCTCGGCGCGACCGAGGCGGATGTGAAGGTCTCCGTTTGGGATGGCTTCTCGAAAGCCGATGCGGCCTCAGCGCTCGATTGTGCGCGGTGGGTCATCCATCAGGCTCAAGCCAAGGTCTTCTGGCCGCCGGCGGAGCGTGTGGACTACGATGACTATGCAGTTCTCTCGCTCGGGCGATCGCTTGACGAAACCGTCAGCATGGGAGGTGCGGCATGAAGCCCTCCATCCTTCACAAGAACCTGATGATCCTTGCCTCGGCCGGATCGGGAAAGACCTTCCAGCTCGGCAATCGCGTCATCGGCCTGATCGGTGCGGAGGGAGTGGACCCGGCAAAGATCGTGGCGCTGACCTTCACCCGCAAGGCGGCGGGCGAGTTCGCCGACTCGGTGCTGACGAAGCTCGCGGAGTGTGCGGTCGATGCTGAAAAGGCTTCCAACCTTTGTGCGGAGATCGGTCGGGAAATCTCGTTTCCGGAAACGCTGGCGAAGGTGGTGAGAACCCTGCCGCGCTTTCAACTTGGGACGATGGACGGCTTCTTCGCCCGCGTCGTACGAGGATTCCAGTACGAACTGGGACTGACCGGCGGCACCTTCGAACTGATCGAGGGGCCAAAGCTCGAGGCCGCGCTTTCCGATATTCTCGTCGGCGTCCTCGGCGACGCCTTGGCGGATGACGGCGCGGAGGAATTCCTCCATGCGTTCCGTCGCGCGACTCTCGGCAAGGAAGGCCAGGGCGTGCTGGCGTCGGTCGAGAAATTCCTGCAATCGTGGCACGGCTGGTGGAAGGAAGGCTGGCCCCTGGAAGCCTGGGGCGGCGACGGCGTGTTCGGCCAACTGCCTGCGGTGGAGGCCTGGGAAGAGCAGAAGGGCAAGCTGCTTTCCGCGCTGCGGGCTGATGAATCGGAGCTGAAGGTGATCGAGCTGATCGAGGCCTTCGAGCTCCACACCATCGGCAGCGGCAAGGTGAAGGAGCAGGGAAAAACCTTGTTCGAGCGGATGGTCGAGGCCGTTTCCGGCAGCGGCGTTATCGAGGTGGTACTCGGCAAAAAGCCGATCCGCTTTTCGCCCGGAACGTCGGAGCGTTGGCGGGAGCTGTTTCATTTCCTCGCCGCCTGTGAACTCTCGGCCGCTGTCTCGCGGACGAAGGCGGTGGCGGCCTTGGTTTCCGGACTGGATGCCGAATGCGAGCGACGGCTGCGGCGCAAAGGCCTGCTGGGCTTCGACGACGTGAAGGTCCTGATGGGACAATGGGTGCGAAGCGAGGAGGCGCGGCTGCGTCGTGAGGCGGTCGATTTCCGGCTCGATGCGCGATACGATCACTGGCTGCTTGATGAGTTCCAGGACACGAGCCGCGCGGAATGGACGGGCATCGTGCCCCTGCTCGATGAAGCGGCGACAAGTGAGGACGGCAGTGTGTTCGTCGTCGGCGACCGCAAGCAGGCGATCTACGGCTGGCGCGGCGGAGATGTGACGCTCTTCGATGAAGTGTCCAATCGATACAATCGCGACGGCTCGCTGGGCGTTCGCACGATGCCGGACTCGTGGCGTTCGTGTCCGGCGGTGCTGGATCTGGTGAACGTCGTCTGCGGTGACAAGGCGACGGTGGACGAACTTTTCGGGGATGCCATGGCGGCGCGCTGGCGGTGGGAGGATCACATTTCGGCGAAGCCCGGGCTCACCGGTGAATCGCGGGTTGAGGTGGTGTCGAAGGACGATCGCTCGGATCGGCTCATCGAACTCTTGCGTGAGATCGGAGTGGGTGAACGGGCGCTGACCTGTGGCGTGTTGGTGAGGACGAACACGCAGGTGCGGGAGATCGCGTCGCTGCTGCGTGAGGAGGGCTTTGACGTCATCGAGGAAGGACGCCGCCGGCCGTTGGAGGACAACGCGGTGGGCGTGGCCCTGTTTCATCTGATCAAGTGGCTGGCGGATCCGGCGGATGCCTTTTCGCGTGAGCTGATCGCGATGTCGCCGCTTTCCGGGATCATCGACTCGCGTTTCGGAGAGGTCTGGCAGAAGGCGTGGGAAGGCTTGCTGGAGGAGGCACAGGCACGGGGTTTCGCCACGATGGCGGAGAGTGTGATCGAGCCGCTGTGGGAGGGATTGTCGGAGTTTTCACGACGTCGCGCGGGCGACGTGATGGCGGCGCTGGCGGAGTTCGATGCCGGCGGCGAATCGGGTGTTCGTGAAGCGGCGCGCTGGCTTGATGGTCTCGAAATCGCCCAGAGCCCCGGCACGGCGGCGGTGCAGGTGATGACTGTCCACAAGTCGAAAGGCCTCGGGTTCGATGTGGTGATTCTTCCCGAGATCGAGGACACGCAGGTTCCGGATCGCGGCGATTTCACGATCGCGAAGGGAGTGTTCTCGGACCGGAAATGGCTGCTCGAACCGCCCTCGGGATGGGTGCGAAAGCTGGTGCCCGCCCTGGCAGAGGCCGAAGAGCAATGGGCGGATGATCAGCGCTACGAGGCGATGTGCGTGCTCTACGTGGCCCTGACGCGGGCGAAGCGCGGCCTCTACGTGCTGCTGCCGGAACCCCCGAAGTCCAGGAAGAAAAGCGAGGCCTGGTCCTCGCCCGCGAGCTGGATCGCCCGCTCCGCCTCGCGGCTGGACGGCCCGGTGATTTTTCAATCCGGCGATCCCGGCTGGTTCCGATCGGTCGAATCACGAGAGGTCAAGCAAGCGCCAGAGATGCCGGCTTTGGGCGAGTCGGTGGCACGTCGGGAGAGATCGACTCCCTCCAGCTCGAAGAAATCCTCCGGCGTTGCGATTGCCCGATCCGCCAGTGGCATGAAGTTCGGCAGCGAGGTCCATGAGGCTTTCGAAAGGATTGCTTGGATCGATGAGGGTGAGGTTCGATTGCCGCAGACCGAGGCGGGTCGTTTGGTGCGCGAGTTGATGGGTTCGCCGTTGCTGAGGCCGTTGTTTGAGCGCAAGGGCCGCTTGATCGATCTGCATCGCGAGCAGTCGTTCGACGTCGTGATCGATGGCGTGTGGATGAGCGGCATCATGGACCGCCTGCATGTGCATCGGGATGTCTCAGGCAAGGTGACCTTGCTGGAGGTGATCGATTTCAAGACCGATGCGGTGGAGCAGCCGCAGGATCTCCTCGAACGCTACGCTGGCCAGATGCTGGCGTATCGGAGCGCGTTGAGCCTGATCCATGCCGATGTGGAGGTCCGCTGCCTGCTGGTCTCGACTCGTCTGCGCGTGGTGGTCGAGTGCCCGTGAGGCGGCTGGCTTACTCCCGGGAGAGGTTGATCGAGGTGATGACGTGGGTCTTGTAGAGCGGCACCAGGAGCGCCTCGGCGGGAAGGGTGCCGGACTTGATCTCGACGGTGTTGCCTTCGACGAAGAACTTCGTGTTCTGAGGGAAGTCCACGTGAAGGCGACCGCGTTCGTCGATGCCGTCGATCAAGGCCCAGCGGGCGGGATCGGAGACGCTTTCGCCGTCGTAGGAAAAGACCACCACCACCGGACGACTCTGAAGCAGGTCCTTGCGGATGAGATCGGCGACGGACTTGAGGTTTTCCTCCGTGATCGTCTGCATGACCGGCTTGCTGCGGGCACCCGTGAGCTTGACGAGGTTGGTCAGGAAATCCTTGGCCGGCTTGGGGTCGTGAAGGGCGAGGGCGCGGCTCTGGTCATACACGCTTTGGAAAAAGCCGTCGACTTCATCCAGTCGCGCCGGGTTATCATCAGCACCGGGACGCCAGCTCATGTGATCGAAATCGACAGGCTTCGGCCGTTCTCCGGGTTCGGCAACCGAGGGAAACTTGGCTGGCCGGTAATAAGCGATCAGCTTGGCCAGGACGCAGGTTGGGCTGTAGCCGATGAAGCCGTCGCCCGTCTCGACTGTCTCGTTGCTGTAACGGGTGAAGAGGTAGTTGTTATGCGAAAAAGAATCCGTGAGCAGCGGCCCGATGGGCGGACCGGCGGAACTGAGCGCCGGGGTCTTGATGACCTTTTCCTCATCGCTGTAGCGGTAGCCCAGACCGTTGGTGGCGAAAGCGCGGACGTAGTAGGTGGTCTCGGGTCTCAGGTCGATGGCGTGGCCGCGATACCACTCGCGATGACTGAGGGTGAAGGTGGAATCCCTCACCGTTGGGTTGTTTGAGGTGGACCAGCAGAACCCATAGTCGGTGATGATCGGTTCGCCACGGAACTTGATGGTGGCGTTCATGGTGAAGCTGTTAGGCCGCACGTCGGTGATTTCATCGAGGCGGATCTGGGGCAGCATCGACTGGGTGTATTCGCTGCCGGCGACCTTGTGATGGTTGATTTCGAGATCGAAGGTCAGCGTGCCCTGATGCTCCTCGATGTTCTTGAAGGAAACGCCTCCGTCGAGAAGGTTGGGAAGTCGCGAGGAGGGTTCGGTCTGCATGTTGAACTCGGTCCGCTTCTTGGCCTTTCCAAAGAGGCATTGTTCCACATCGCCGAGCCCCTGGAAGAACGGATCGTTCGGTCGATAGACGTAGAAGTAGTCCGGTGAGCCGAGGTAGTTTTCCCTGCCCAGATTGACCACGGAGATCAGCATGCCTTCGCGGGCCGGTCCGATGCCGACGGTGCTGTTCTCCTTGTAGACATATTCCACGTGATAGAAATAGTGGGGGTGGTTGGTTGGAATCAGGTATCCGACCGCCTGGTCATCCTTCGGGGTGATGTGGCGTGGATAGAGCGTGTAGGAGCCGGAGGATTTGAGACTCGGGTGGTTCTTCTCCGCGATGAAACCGTGATGATAGAAGCGGCTGAAGGCGTTTGCCGTCGGACCATAAGCCAGCAAGCAGGCGTTGCCGCTGATCCCGTCGTTGAAGCGGCCGATGCGATAGACGTCGGGAGCTCCGAGACAATGGCCCAACTCGTGAGCGAGGGTTCCGCCGGCGGAATCGTTGATCTGGATCTTCGAGTTTGGCCACATCGGCTCACCCCACTTGCAGGTAGGAGCGTAGAAGGCCCAGGGGTCGAGCTGGTTGGTGGGTTGCACCTGCTTTTTCCGGGACTTCCGGGTCTTGACGGCCTTGGTTCGATCCGGATCCGCACCGCGGTTCTGATAAAAACTGAGCAGGTCAGCGGTGACCTGGGAATCCGGTGCCGCCGGGCGGGTGGTGATGTAGTTGTAGCAGATGACCTTGGGCGTGGGGCCGCGGAAGTTCTTCTCGGCGAAACGCAGGGCGGCCTTGTTCATTTTATCGACCCGCTCTCCTCCTTCCTTTTCGGTCATCCAGCCGATGGGGTTCTCCCAGTAGTCGTATTCGCAGTAGTAGCCGTAGAAATGGGGATCCTGATAGAACGTCGTTTCATCCGGCATCATCATCATCTTCGGCCAGACGATGCCATTGCTGTAGATCTTGAAATACTCCTCCTGGCTCACCGGGGAATTGCCGCCCTTGCTGCCATGATCGTCCTTGTTGCCGGACTCATTGGTGCCACCCTTGACGGTGTTGATGTCCGCAATAGCCTGGGCCATGCCGTTCGTGAGGGCGGTTTCCCGGAACAGGATGGTGACCACCCCGACCGGATACTCGCCGGTGGCCACCGGCTTCTGAGCCGGCGCATAGTTCGGGATGGGCGCGGCTTTCGGCGGTTCGGGCTTTTCGTCTTTGGCGGCTAGAGAAACCGATGGGAGAAATCCGACGATGGCCACGAGAAACGGGATCATTCTCCGCAGTGGAATCAAAAGACCACAAACCGCCTTCCGGCATTCAGCACGACTGGAGAAAACACGTTGCATCGGAAAACTTGAAGCTAATGCCACCGCATCCTTTGCCAAGATCATTTCCCGAGCCGCTTGAATGTCCTCACAGCAGGAGATTCCTTTCAATCCTGCGGGTTCCGGTTTTCAGGGTTTCCGCGACCGGGTTTTCGCCGCATGGTCCGCGCGCACCATGCCAGTCCTCGATCCATTGAAGCTAAGTGATCCCTCCTCCACGGATGAGATCCTGAGCGCGTTTCTCGACTACCTGATCGAATCCGGCGTGGAGCCCTACGATCATCAGGAGCAGGCAATCCTCGAACTTTTCGACGGCCGCAACGTCATCCTGAACACCCCGACCGGCTCCGGGAAGTCGATGGTCGCGCTGGCAGTCCAGTTCAAGGCGATCTGCCAGGGCAGGCGGGCCTACTACACGGTGCCGATCAAGGCGCTGGCGAACGAGAAGTTCCTTTCGCTCTGCAAGATCTTCGGGCCGGAAAACGTGGGCATGATCACCGGCGATGCGACCGTGAATCCCGGCGCTCCGGTGATCTGCTGCACGGCGGAAATCCTCGCCAATCTCGCCCTGCGCGAAGGCTCCAGGGCCCAGGTGGACGATGTGATCATGGACGAGTTCCATTACTACTCGGATCATTCACGCGGTTCGGCCTGGCAGGTGCCGCTGCTGACGATGCCGCAGTCGCGCTTCCTGCTGATGTCGGCCACGCTGGGCGACACCGCCTTTTTCGAAGAGGTTCTCACTGGCTTGACCGGAGTCGACACCTCGCTGGTGCGATCCGAGAACCGGCCGGTGCCGCTGGAGTTCGAATACAGTGAGACGCCGATGGAAGAAAAGGTGATCGAACTGGTCGAGGCGGGTCGCTCGCCGGTGTATCTGGTCCACTTCACCCAGCTCGCCTGTGCACGCAGCGCGCAGAACCTGCTGAGCTCAAATTTCTGCACGAAGGAGGAAAAGCGTGAGATCGCCGAAGCCCTGCACGACGCCAATTTCAAGAGTCCTTACGGCAAGGAAGTCAGCAAGCTGCTGCGCCATGGCATCGGCATCCACCATGCCGGGCTGCTGCCGAAGTACCGCATCCTGGTCGAGAAACTGACCCAGCGCGGCCTGCTCAAGGTGATCTGCGGCACCGACACCCTGGGCGTGGGTGTGAACGTGCCGATCCGCACGGTCGTGTTCACGCAGCTCTGCAAGTACGATGGAAATGGTACCAAGACCCTCACGGTCCGCGATTTCAAGCAGATCTGCGGTCGCGCCGGACGTCGTGGTTTCGACAACGTCGGCTACGTCGTCGCACAGGCTCCAGAGCATGTGATCGAGAACCTCCGGCTGGAGAAGAAGTCGAACGGCAAGAAGTCCTTCGTGAAGCGCAAGCCGCCGGAGAAGGGATATGTCGCGTGGGACGAGAAAACCTTCCGCCGCCTGATCGACTCGGCTCCTGAGAAGCTGGTGTCGAGCTTTCCGGTCCATCACGCGATGTTGCTCAACGTTCTCGGACGACAGGATGAGGATGGCTGTGCGGTGATGAAGGGACTCATCGCGAACTGCCACGAACCGGAGTCGAAGAAGCGGGCACTTCGCAAACGGGCCTTCCAGTTGTTCCGCGGACTTGTTGAAGGAAACATTCTGCGAATCATTCCTCCGGCCGAACGAACCGGTCCCGCGAAGGTGGCCTTGAACGTCGCGCTCCAAGACGATTTCTCGATGAACCAGGCGCTCGGACTTTATCTGATCGATGCGTTGCCGCAGTTGGAGATCGAATCACCGGAGTACTCGCTGAACGTGATCTCACTGGTCGAGGCGATCCTTGAGAATCCCGAGGTCATCCTCCGCAAGCAGTGTGATCTTCTGAAGGGCGAGTTGATCGGCAAGCTGAAGAACGAGGGCGTCGAATACGAGGACCGCATGCTGCAACTGGAGGAGGTCGAGTGGCCGAAGCCCGGCAAGGATTTCATCTACGACACCTTCAACGCCTTCGTCGCCGGACGTCCCTGGATGGCGGAGGGAAATGTCCGGCCGAAGTCGATCGCCCGCGAGATGTTTGAGAACTGGCAGTCGTTCGAGGACTACGTGAAGACCTACGGCCTCGAACGCAGCGAGGCCGTGCTGTTGCGCCATCTTTCCGAGGTCTACAAGGTCCTTTCGCAGACCGTGCCGCCCGCGATGAAGACGCCGGAGGTGCTGGAAGTGGAGACATTCCTGGAGGACATCCTTCGCAGCGTGGATTCCAGCCTGCTCGACGAGTGGGAAAAGCTCCGCAATCCCGAGTATGTGCCCGTGGCCGATCGTCCGCCCGCCGAGCGGCAGGCCCAGCCATTCACGCGCAACAAACCCGCCTTCACCCGTGCGCTCCGCAATGCGGTGTTTGATGTGGTGAAGGCTCTTTCCCATGGAAAGTTCGAGGATCTGTTCGAAAGGATCGAGCCGCTGGACTCCGATGGCCTTCCGTGGAACCGTGAGCGGCTCCTCGCTCTAACAGATGACTATTTCGCCGTGCATGAACGCATCCGCCTGGATCCCGAGGCGCGCAACACCAAGCACACGCGGATCGAGGATCTGTCGGCTGAAGGCCTGCGCAAGTGGTCCTGCGAGCAGACCCTGATCGATCCCGAGGACGACAACGACTGGTCGATGAAGTTCACGGTCGATCTTGATCGCAGCGATGCCGAAGCGCGGCCGGTGCTGATTCTCGAAAGCATCGCGCCGATCGGATGAATCAGCGACCGGTTCTCCAGACCACATCTTCCCCGAACTCCACCCGCACATCCTCGGCGGTGCGTCTTGAGCGGGAAACCCATCTCGCCAGGATACTTTCCAGCAGGAAGAGGACGAAGGCGGCGGCGGCCAGTAGCTTCCAGATTTCGCGCCCGAAGCCCTTGCCCTGAAGCACTCCGAGGATGTCTGCGACCGATCCGGGTTGAAGCAGATCGGCATGCTTTCGGATCAGGGCGAGATCGTCATTCGTCATCGGCTCAAAGCGGCTTTCACCCGCGTCCCGCTTCACGGCGATGGGAAGTTGTCCTCCGTTCAGATCCGGCATCACCTCATTCAAGGACTCACCGGCAGCCACCTGATAGACCCCGGGGATCGCCGATCCGTTGATGACCAGTTCCTGTCCACGTCGTCCACTGCGGATCGTGGCCTCGCGTGGGAGTCCGAGGGGATCGACCACCTTCATGGGGCTGTTGGAATCGCTGGCGAGGGGAAGCAGCGCGGAGGATGGAACCAACTGGCGCGTTCCACCCGGCGGCGTCCAAAACAGCCGGACATAAGCTTCGCCGCCGTCCTCCTCATACTCCAGTTCGATGGGAACCGGCTTGCCAGCTTCGAGCGTCACGCGTCCGAGTTCCTTCGACCAGGGCTGGGCCTTGCCAAGACTGCGGTCCGCGATGCGGAGTTCGGCCCGGTCATCGACCTCGGCATCGAACAGGTATTCGCCGCTGACGGGCGCGATGAGGCTGCCTTTCCAGTGGATCGAGAAATTGTCCTGCGGCATCCGCTTGTCGGGCCGATCATTGCCCCAGGTGAAGTCAATTGCGGGATCGATTCGGGTGATCTGGGCCTTCCGGTTCTGATCCCGGGATTTGAAATACTGGGCGGACAGCCCGCCATTGATTCCGTTGAGGGCGATGCTCGGGCTCCACGAGGCCTCGATGTTGAGGTTCACTCCCCCACCCGCCAGCCAGGTGACCAGTTCGTGCAGAAGCGGCACGAAGGAACTCCTTGCGGGAAGATTTCCGGAGCGGGCATCGAAGGCACAGGTCGTGAGCATGGTACGACCATTGCCGTAGTTGCGGCTGGCCAGAAATGCATCGCCGTTGGAATACGCTGCGCCTTGCACGCCGCCAGTGACCACCTCACCGGCTTTCCGCCAGCGTTTCACCAGGCAGGCCTGGAGATCGCTGTCCTTCTTGAAGATCCCGAGCGCTTCATGGACGAAAGTCGACGCGGCAGGAGACACGCCCGCTTCGTCGGTCGCCTCCTCGCCAATCGACATCGGCAGAAGCTTTCCATCGATTCCGCTCCAGCCATTGTAAAACGCGGACTCGGCCCTTGGTCCGGCGATCACCAGCAGGCCCGCGCCGTCGGAAACCTTCGATGCCAGTTTCGAGGCGATGCGCTCGGGCAGGCGTGAAACATCCGCCAGTATGATCACCGCAGCCTCATCGAGGTCCTCCTCCGAAAGGGTCGGAGCTGCGACGACGCGTGGATCCATCAGGAAACTCTCGCCAGCCCGTTTGCCAGTGATCAGCGAGGATGAAGGGGCCAGCGCGAGGGCCGAATAGCCGGCGGCCCGTTCGAAAAACGAGCCTGCTGGATTGCCATCGACCAGCAGGATCGGAAGTGCACCTCGCACGTTGATCACGCGCTCACAGCGGTTGTCGCTGGAAAGGTCATCCTTGGAATCGATCCGCGCCTCGACGATCTGCGGACCGGCTTTCGTGAAACGATGGCGAAACTCGACGGTTTCCTTTTGACCCGCGATCAACAACCCGACCGCCTGCTCACCGACCTTCTTGCCGCCGATTTCCAACACCACGGGCCCGGAAGTGACGGCCTCGGTGCCGGTGTTTTCAACGGTGATCCGGAACGCCAGTTCGCGGTCGGTGCCGACCACCTGACGCGAGGTGTCGATGGTGGTGATGGCGAGGTTCTGGAACTGCGCGGGCTTTCCGAAGTTTCTAACAAGAAGCTTCGGTCGGGTCGGCATTCCGGCCCAGGCATTCTCCAGGCCTTGCCAGGCTCCGGGATTCTCCAGTCGCCAGCCGGTGCGTTGGTCGTCGGTGAAAACGAGGATCTCCTTCGAGGCATTGCTGCCTTCGTTGAGTCCGAGAGTCGCCACGCCGAGTGCATCATGAGCGCGGAAGGTACCGCCGACGGGTTGCAGGGAATCCAGCACGCCAAGGACATCGGCACGATGGGTGAGAGGCGTCGAGGTTTTCGCTTCAGGCGTTGGACCACCGAGCACAACGGTGAAAGCGGTGCCGCGTGGCGCGTCCTTGACCACTTGCTTGGCTTCCTCGACCGCCTGGCGGAAGACCGACTTGCCGCCATGCATGAGTTCCATCGACGACGAACCATCGATGACCAAGGCCACATCGCGGCTGCCGCTGGCCTCGAAGCGTTTCAAGTTGAAGATCTTTTCCGCAAACACCAGGCCACCCGCCGAAAGCAGCAGCACCACCGAGATGATCCGCGTAATCCATCTCGGCTTTCCGGAAAGCACGAAGGAGCCGCCAAGAAGTGCGATGCCGATCAGGGCAGCGGGCAGCACGAACAACCATGGCACACTCGAATCCGGTGGAACGAAGGGCCGTGCAAGAGCCAGAGCGAGAAAACCTAACAGCAGGCAGCGCGCGGCCATCAACAGCAGATCTTCCCACTGCATCCGGCGGCGACGGATCGCAAGCGTGTCGAAAAGAAATCGCATCGCGCCCCAGTCGATCGGCTTCGCAGCCTGCTGGCGGACGAGGTGGATGATGATCGGAATCGCGACCCCCACCAGCCCAGCCAGCAACCATGGATTGAGGAAGAGCATTTACTTTCGTCCTCCCAGATAGCGCAGCAGGGTATCGCGCAACGGCGTCTTCGTGTTCACCGGCACGTAGTCGGCGCGGAGTTTTCCGCAGGCGGAGTCGATGCGTTTCACGAAGCCGCGCAGTCGCTCAAGGTAGGCAGCGCGCACGGCCTGCGGATCGATGCGGAGCATGGCTTCGATGCCTTCGAGGTCGCGGAAGCGCTGGAAGCTCTTGAAGGGAAAAGTCAGCTCCTCCTCGGCGAGAAGATGGAAGACGACGAGTTCATGCTGGCGGTAATCGAAGTGGTGCAGCGCCTCGACGATCTTTTCCGGATCGTCAAAAAGGTCGCTGATAAGAATGACGAGTCCGCGTTTCGGAATGCGTTCGGCGACTTCATGCAAGGGCGTGCCGACGTCGGTGTCGTCGCCTGCTTTGGTGGTGTGGAGTTCTTCGAGAATCCGGCGCACCTGGCTGGGACGGCTCCCGCTGCGGATGAAGGCGCGCGTGGACTTGTCAAAGGTGACCAGCCCGGCGGCGTCACCCTGTTTCACGAAAAGATAGGCCAACGCGGCGGCGAGATGTTTGGCGTAGTCGAGCTTGGAAAGTGCCTGACCGTTGACCTTCGCAGCGTGGTCGCCGGTGTAGCTCATCGAGCCTGACACATCAATTGCCAGCGTGGCGCGGAGGTTGGTTTCCTCGATGTACTGGCGGATGACGTGGCGGTCGCTCTTCGCCATCACTCGCCAGTCGAGGTTCTTCGGATCATCGCCGGGCGAGTACTCGCGGTGCTCCGCGAACTCCACCGAGAATCCCTTGTCCGGAGATGTGTGCCGACCGGAAAGCGTGCCCTGCATCCGTCGGCGGGCGGACCATTCCAGGCGACGCATCACTCCCATCGTCTCCTCGGGGAGGAGACGCATGCAGTCGGGGAGTTTCAGTTCGGAGTTCAAGAGAGAGGAGTAAGAGTTCTCAACCACGAATGAACGCGAATGGACACGAATGCAGGAGAGTGAACGACGATTTCTTCACTGAGGATCTGCAGCATCTTTGAAATTCTTGTACATTGGTGTCCATTCGTGGTTCGTCTTCAAACCACCAGTTCCTCTTTCGGGGCGAGTGTCTTGATCAGCCTCTGAATCACCTCATCACTACTGACGCCCGCTGCTTCTGCGGTGAAGGTGGTAAGCACGCGATGCCGTAGCACCGGCGCGGCGATCGCCGCGACGTCTCCGGTGGTGGCATGGAAACGTCCCCGCAGAACCGCATGAGCCTTGGCGGCGGAGATGAGGCTGATCCCGGCACGCGGGCCGGCACCCCAGCTGACCATTTCCTTCACGAAGTCAGGCGAGGCGGGATCTTTCGGCCTTGTGGAGCGAGCGAGCTTGGCGGCGAAGTCGATGACGTGATCCCACCGGCACGCGCTTCACCACCTCCTGCAGGCGGAGAATCTCCTCGGCGTTCATGAGGTGGCTCACCCCGCCCTTCGACGGACTGGTCACGCGGCGGATGATTTCCCGCTCCTCGGACTCGCTGGGGTAATCGACGATGATGTTGAACAGGAAACGGTCGAGCTGAGCCTCGGGCAGGGCGTAGGTGCCCTCCTGCTCGATCGGGTTCTGGGTCGCGAGGACGAAGAAGGGTTTCGGCAACGGCAGGGTGTGCTCGCCGACCGTGACGTGGTGCTCCTGCATCGCCTCCAACAACGCGGCCTGGGTCTTCGGAGGCGTGCGGTTGATTTCATCGGCCAGGACAAGATTCGCGAAAATCGGTCCGTGCACGAAACGGAAGCCGCGTCGGCCGGTCTCGGGATCGACCTCAAGGACGTCGGTGCCGGTGATGTCGGCAGGCATCAGGTCGGGCGTGAACTGGATGCGTTTGAACGAAAGGTCGAGCGCCTGGGCGAGGGTGGAAACGAGGAGGGTCTTCGCCAGTCCCGGCACGCCGACCAATAGTGCATGGCCCCGGCAGAAAATGGCCATCAGGGTCTGCTCGATGACTTGCTCCTGGCCGACGATGACCCGACCGAGTTCCTCCTTCATCCGCCCGTAAACGGCATGCATGCGCTCCACTGCGGCCTGGTCGTCGTTCTCGCTCATAAGCGTTCGGCTACGCGAGCACCCTAACGAGACTTTCACTTCCGCAGAATCAGACGCAGACCGCCGAAAATGCCTCTCGATCCTGGGAACTCCGGCCAACGGAAATTCCGTGCGCTTTGCAGGCAGATCGTGATTCCTTGCGACATGAAGGTCACCACCACGCTCGCCACCAGCCGCACGCCGGATGGCGCACTCTTGTTGCTCCAGGAGCACGATGGCCAGCACTACCTCAAGGTCGGCGGCGTGCAGCTCATGAGCACCAACGCCTCATCTTCCGAGCAGATGATGGCCGAGATTTCCTGCTCCAGCCTGCGCCCGAAGCCCCGCATCCTGATTGGCGGGCTCGGCTTCGGCTTCACCCTCAAGCGCGTGCTGGAGCTCGTTCCTCAGGACGCGATCGTCGAGGTCGCCGAGCTGCTGCCGGAAATCGTGCAGTGGAACCGCGAGTTCCTTCGGGAAGTCAATGGCCGGCTCCTCGATGATCCCCGCGTCGTCATCCGCCTCGGCGACGTCTTCGATCCCATCAGCCGCTGTGGCAAGGACCGCTACGACGCCATCCTCCTCGACGTTGACAACAGCCCCGACCCTCTTGTTCAGAAGGGAAATGCCCGCCTCTATCAGCGTCGCGGCCTGGAGCTCGTGAAAAGCGCGCTGAACCCGAAAGGACGCGTCGTCTATTGGTCGGCGAACCGCGATGACGACTTCGCCCATTCCCTCAAGCGAGTCTTTGCCAAGGTCGATTGCATTTCCGCCAAGGCCTATCCGAAGGCGAAGCGCTTCACCCACACCTTGTTCGTGGCGGATCGCGAGTGATCGAGTCCAAACTCCCACTTTCCTTCGCTTTCAATCTGGTGCATGGAATCCCGAACCTTGCCCCTTCCCCTCCTTCCCATGTCGATCCACGATTTTCCAAAAGATTTCATCTGGGGCGCGGCCACCGCCGCCGCGCAGATCGAGGGGGCGGCGTCAGAAGATGGCAAAGGCGAGTCGGTCTGGGACGTGTTCGCCCGACAGCCGGGAAAGATCTTCGGCGGACACACGCCCCAGACCGCTTGTGACTTCTACCATCGCTGGCGCGACGACCTGGCACTGATGAAGGCGGCGGGCCTGCCGGCATTCCGCTTCTCGGTTTCGTGGCCGCGGGTGATTCCCGATGGCACGGGCCGGGTGAACGCCAGGGGACTGGATTTTTATGACCAGCTGATCGACGGACTGCTGGACGCAGGCATCCGACCCTTCGTGACCTTGTTTCACTGGGACCTGCCCCAGGCGATCCATGACCGCGGCGGATGGATGGAACGGGAGATCGCCGACTGGTTCGCGAATTACACAAAAGTGGTGACGACGAAACTGGGGGATCGGGTCAAGGATTGGATCACCTTCAATGAACCGGCGATTTTTCTCGGTCATGGACATCGTGCCGGAGTGCATGCGCCCGGCCTCACCCTGAGCGAAGCGGATGTGTTGCGCTGCGTGCACCATGTGAACCTTGCCCATGGCCGGGCCACTTCGGTGATTCGTGAAACGGTGGAGGACTCGCGGATTGGAATGGCTCATGTCGCCTACATCGCGATGCCTGCCGACCCGGAGAATCCGCACAGCGTGGAAGCGGCGAGGATGGCGACCCTGGAGCCGGAGTGGACCGGGGATCATCGGTTGTTTCTCAGCCACACATGGTGGATGGATCCGGTCTTCAAGGGCCGTTATCCGGAGTCGCTCTCGCAACGGCATCCTCAGGTGATCGACGAGGTCATCCAAGACGGAGACATGGAGGAAATCTCCCGATCCGTGGACTTCAATGGCTTCAACTACTACTTCGGTCGTAGGATCTCGGCGGATGGAAGCGTGGTCGATCCAGCCCCCGGCGAGCCGAGAACGGCCTTCGGCTGGCCCATTCATCCGGAGGGTCTCTACTGGGGAACGCGCTTCTTCCATGAGGCCTATGGCCGGCCACAGTATGTCTTCGAGAACGGGCTTTCATCGATGGACTGGGTGGCCGTCGATGAAAAGGTGCATGACCTCATGCGGATCGACTTTCTCACACGCTACCTGAAAGAGCTGCATCGCGCCATCGGTGAGGGCATCCCACTCAAGGGCTGGTTCCACTGGTCGTGGATGGACAACTTCGAATGGGCGGATGGATACAAGGAACGCTTCGGGCTCGTGCATGTCGATTACGCGACACAGGTCAGGACCGCAAAGGACTCACTGGAATGGCTGGCAGGGATCTGGAAGCCCACCTCGTGATGTTCCGACCGAGCCGCGCGAAGAACAAGCGCCGCAAGAATCGAATCCCGCCCGCTGGATCGAAGTGTCCCCCAAAAGGGCGGTAGGAAAGGCGCCGAGGAAAGAGTATCCGCTGAACGTGTGAATCACCGAACCATCCTCGATAAGGTTTCAGGTCCCGGAGAACCCTTTCCTCTTGCGTCTTGAATCTTCCAGTCTTGCGTCTCTTCCCATCAAACCCATGACCCTACTTCTACGCTCCGCCGCCGCCGCCCTGCTCCTTGCTTCCGTCCAGGCCCAGGAAGCCCAAGCCTTTCCCGTCGCCATCAAGGTCGATGCCTCGAAGCCACTCGGCGAACTCCGCCCGATCTGGCGCTACTTCGGAGCGGACGAGCCGAACTATGCCTACATGAAGGACGGCAAGAAGCTGCTCAAGGAACTCGGCGAGATGTCGCCCAGGAACGTCTATTTCCGTGCCCACAACCTGCTGACGACCGGCGATGGCACTCCGGCACTGAAATGGGGCAGCACCAACGCCTACACCGAGGATGCCCGGGGAAATCCGGTCTATGACTGGACCATCACTGACCGGATCTTCGACACCTATCTCGAGCGCGGCGTTCGTCCTTACGTTCAACTCGGCTTCATGCCGCAGGCCCTTTCCACGAAGCCTGAACCGTATCGCCACCATTGGACGCCTGATGCGAAATACGACACCATCTATCTCGGCTGGACCTATCCTCCGAAGGACTACGCGAAGTGGGGCGAGCTTTGCTACCAGTGGACGAAACATTGCGTCGAGAAATACGGTCGCGCCGAGGTCGAGAAGTGGTGGTGGCAGCTCTGGAACGAACCGAACATCGGCTACTGGCGCGGCACGCAGGAGGAGTTCTACAAGCTCTACGACTACTCGGTGGACGCCGTTCGAAGAGCGCTGCCCACCGCACGCATCGGCGGGCCGGAAACCGCAGGCGGCACCGGCGGAGACACGCTCAACAAGTTCCTGAATCACTGCGTCAACGGCACCAATTCCGTCACCGGCAAGCAAGGCACCCCGATTGACCTGATTTCCTTCCACGCAAAGGGCCAGCCGAAGTTCGTCGATGGCCACGTCCGCATGGGCATCTCCAGCCAGCTGCGCGACATCGATGGCGCATTCAAGGCGATCGCCAGCTTCCCAACGCTGAAGCATCTGCCGATCGTCATCGGGGAGTCGGACCCTGAAGGCTGTGCCGCCTGCCAGGGACCGCAGAACGGTTATCGCAATGGCACGATGTACTCCAGCTACACGGCCGCCAGTTTCGCGAGAAAGCATGATCTCGCCGCAAAACATGGCGTGAATCTTGAGGGCGCGCTGACCTGGGCCTTCGAGTTCGAGGACCAGCCTTATTTCGCCGGCTTCCGGGTGCTGTCCAGCAATGGCATCGATCATCCGGTCCTCAATGTCTTCCGCATGTTCAGCAAGATGGGTGGGCAGCGTCTGACCGTGGAAAGCGATGCCGCGACTCCACTGGACACGATGCTCAAGGAAGGCGTGCGTGGAAAGCCCGACGTCTCGGCCCTCGCCAGTCTCGAAGGCAAGAAGCTCGCCGTCATGGTCTGGCATTACCTCGACGATGATCTTCCCGGTCCGGATGCCACGGTCACCCTATCCCTTCCCGGACTGCCCAAGAATGGAGAGGCGAAATTGACCCAGTTCCGGATCGATCAGTCCCACAGCAATGCGTACACGCTCTGGCAGTCGATGAACTCCCCTCAGAAGCCCACGGAAGCCCAGTACAAGGAGCTGGAGGAGGCCGGCCAGCTTGCTTCGTTGAAGAGCGACTCGCCCATCGCGATCAAGGACGGCTCGGCCGCCGTGACCTTCAAGCTTCCGCGCCAGGGTGTTTCCCTGCTGCTACTGGATCTCCCGTAGTTTCAGGCACGAAAAGGCCCCGCGCGGACGAACCGGGCGGGGCCTCGATGGAAACGTTTGGGAAGATGACTTACCAGGTCTTCACGTCCTGATCGGCACCGGTGCCACCGACCTTCTGATCGGCTCCCTTGGTCCAGACGAGCACCCGGCGGCCGCGAAGCGTTGTGCCGCTGCTGGTCGGGTCGATGATCTCCTCGTCATAGTCCTGGTCGAGGGTGATTTCATAACCATTTCCCCAGGGGTCGTAGAGTCCCTCGATGGTGCTGGAACCGCCGGTATAGATGAGACCGCCCTTCTTGGCCTTGCCTTCCTTCATCCCGGCCAGGAAGTTGAGTTGCTTGCTGTTCTGCATCGAGTTGCTGGAGGCTTCCTTGCCCAGCAGGATCGTGACCAATTCGACACCCTGCCCGCTCGCGGTATTGCAGGTCTCGCCAACATCGGGAAGGCGCCCATATTCCTGGTAGAAGTTGTTGATGCCGCTTTCCAACGCGGTGGAAGCAGCCTGACACGTGACCCGCTTGGCCTTGTTCATGGCGGCCATGCCTGCGGCAAATCCGGCACCGGCCAATACGGCGATGATCGCGATGACGACCAGGAGTTCGATCAGGGTGAAGCCGCCCGAGCGGCGGGAAATGGGGGATTTCATGATTCGATGGGATGTGGAGGAATGAATGAGGTTCAAAGGAAACCGATTTCCGGGTCCGTGACAATGACCCTTTCGAGGCAATGACATGGTAAATACGGTACTCAGATCGGGTCGCTCGGCAATCTTTTTCCTGCGGTGCTTTGGGTTTGCCGCCTCGCCGCGGTTGGCGCACTCTGTGGCATGGCAGAGGATTTGATGCGGGATGAGGTTTTGAAATGCATGCGCTCCCCGAAGTACCGGCCGATGACCGGTTCGGAGTTGGCGCGGTTTCTGGAGATCCCTTCGAGTGATCGCTCCAAGCTCCGCGCAACGGTGATGGCTCTCATCCAGGAAGGTCTCGTCGTGGAGGGAAGGAAGTCACGCTATGAACTGCGCGGCAAGACTGGCAACCAGCTCACCGGCACCCTGCGTTTCCACCCCAAGGGCAATGCCTGGTTTTTCCCCTCACTGACCGATGAGGAGAATCTTTCGACCGGTATCGACCTGAAGAAGTTCTCCCGCATTTACATTGGCCGACGTGATTGCTCGACCGCACTCGATGGCGACAAGGTCGTCTGCACCATCCAGCTTCCCTCTGAAAGGCGGAGCAAGCCACAGCGCGGAGACCGTCGGGTGGTCGGTGATGAGCCTGATGAAGAGGCGAAGGGCAAGGTCGAGCGCATCCTGGAACGCCGCTCGGGCCGTCTGATCGGCACTTTTCAGCAGAAGGGCAAGCACTCCTGGGTGCAGTGCTCGGATGTGGCCGTTGATGGTCCCGTTGATCTGGTCGGCGACACCACCGCGCAGCCCGGGCAGTTGGTCGTCGTGGAACTGGAGCAGTGGGATTCGCGCTCGCTCGCGCCTCGCGGTCGCGTCCTCGAAGTCCTCGGCTGGCCGGGTGATCCGGGAGTGGACATCGTTGCGATCATCCAACGCAATGGCCTCCGCACGTCCTTTCCGGAGGCGGTCCTCGAGGAAGTCCGAGGCACGCCGGAATCCCCGACCGATGAGGAAATCGCCCGCCGCTCGGACTGGCGCAAGAAGCTCGTCATCACGATCGATCCCGCCGATGCGAAGGACCATGACGATGCCATCTGGCTGGAGCGCACCAAGACCGGATGGCTGCTCGCCGTCCACATCGCCGATGTTTCCCACTACGTGAAGCCCGGCACCGCGATGGACAAGGAAGCCATCGAACGCGGCAACTCCACCTACCTCGTCGATCGTGTCCTGCCCATGCTGCCTCCTGAACTCAGCAACGGCATCTGCTCGCTGAAGCCAAATGTTGACCGTCTGACCAAGTGCGCGCTGCTCGACATCGCCCTGAATGGAGAGGTGAAGAAGGTCCGCTTCTTCGATGCCGTGATCCACAGCCGGGCAAAGCTTTCCTACGAACAGGCGCAGGTCATCCTCGATGGCGGCGAGGCACCCGAAGGTCATGAGGATGGGCTGGAGGAAATGGTCCGCGAGGGTTGGAAGATGGCGTCCACCTTGAGAAAGCTCCGATTTGCCAACGGGGCCCTCGATCTCGAGATGCCGGAGATCCGAATCAAGCTCGATGAGAACGGTCGCGCTTGCGGACTGATCCCGGTCGAGCACACTTCCAGTCACCAACTCGTCGAGGAGTGCATGCTCGCCGCGAACGAGGTGGTCGCCCGACTGCTGAAAGGCCGCCAGAAGCCGGCCGTTCACCGCATTCATGAGGATCCGGATTTCTCGAAGCTGTTCGAGTTCGCCGAGACCGCGAAACTCCACGGCTACAAGCCCGGCGACCTGACCAACCGCGCCCACATCCAGAAGTTGTTGGACGACTCAAAAGGCAGCCCGGAGGAACACTCGATCAAACTCGGCCTGCTCAAAAGCCTGAAGCGCGCTGCCTATTCACCAGACGCCATTGGCCACTACGGACTCGCCAAGGCCGACTACTGCCATTTCACCAGTCCGATCCGTCGCTACGCCGACCTCATCGTCCATCGTGCGATGCAGCCTTATCTGGAAAACGCGCCAAAGGTACCGGATCGCACGCCATCGCAGAACGAGTTGCGTGAAATTTCCCGCCATATCTCCGACACCGAGCGGGTTTCCGCCGAAGCGGAGAGCGAGACCAAACAGCTCAAGATGATGGAGTTCCTCGGTCGCGTGGCCGAGCTGGAAGAGCCGATCGTTTTCGACGGACTCATCACCGATGCGCGTCCGATGGGGCTCTTCGTCGAGGTGCCGAATCTCGGCATCCGCGGCGCGGTGAAACGCGAGGACTTGCCCGAAGGCCGCTGGCGCTTCGAAGGACATCGCGGAGCCTGGGCCAGCTACGACGGCGACCTCATCCAGATCGGCATGCGCCTGCCGATGGAGGTCATCGGTGTGGATCGCGTGCGGCGCTTCGTCGATTTCCGGATCGCGCTTGATCCAGACGCGAAGATCTCGCAGGGCATGCCCTCGGCTGAAGGTAAAAAGAAAAGCACCAAGCCCGCCCAACCCGTCTTGAAAGGCAAGCCTGCCAAATTCAGCGGCAAGCCCGCGATCAAGGCCGCGACGCCCTCGAAGAAAAAGACCTTCACTGAACCAAAGGCCGCGAAGAAGTCCAAGCCGCCCGCGACGAAACGGAAGAGACGGTGAATGCCAAGCTTACCCTACACCCACCCGAAGGTCTCTAACAGACCACAGGATCGCGCTCGCGGGCGCTCCAGAGCCTCTCATCTTCCGCGCACCGTCCTTGCGCCTCTCACTGAAGCGTTCACGTGAGGCGGTAAAGGCTTCATTGACGAAGGCATTGCTGCCGATCACGGCACCGTCCGTGAAGTAACGGACCTTGCAACGAAGCATTACCGCCGCGCTCAGCTCGGGCAGCACCGTGCCGTTGTCTTGTGGGGAGATGGCCATGTCACCTTTGACCTTCGCCGCTCTAACAGCATTCAGATCGATGTAAGCCGCCATCGTCCGTGCCGCGATCCCACTTTCGACGATGACGCTCTTTTAACGCTGTTCCCAAAGTGTGCCGCTGCGTTCGTGGACCCGGTTGAACCAGCGGGTGAAGCGTTGCAGCAGCGTCTTCATGAACTCGCTGAGCGAGTGCATCCGATGGGTGTGACGCGCATGAATTGTCCCTTTATGTCTTCAGACTCTCCTCTCGCAATCCATCTCTCCCGGTGAACTCATCTCCGTGGGCCGCGCTTGGGGGCTGCCTTCCCATCCACCTTTTTCACCGTTCGGAATGATGGCTTCGTCCCTTCGCGCTTCAATTCCATCTCACGGGTGCGCTTCCGCCAGTCGCGCTTCGCCGGCTTTTCCGTGAGTGGGGATTGCGGCACGACCTGATGGTAGTCGAAGCCGCGCAGCTTCTTCCGATCCAATCTCTGGCCGATGAAGAGTTCGAGGATGTTAAGGAGGTTTAGCTCGCCCCGCGGAACAAAGCTGATCGCTTCTCCCTCCGCCTCCGCCCGACCTGTGCGGCCTATGCGGTGGACGTAATCCTCAGGATTGACCGGAAGGTCGTAGTTCACCACCTGGGTCACGCCTTCGATGTCGATGCCACGCGCCACGATGTCAGTCGCGACCATGACCTGCACCTTGCCATCCTTGAAATCCTGGAGCGCCTTCATCCGCTGCTCCTGCGTGCGGCTGGAGTGAAGCTTGACCACATCAACCTGCGAGGACTTGAGGAAATCTGTTAGGCGATCAGCCCCATCCTTCATGCGGACGAAAACCAGCACCCGCTTGAACTTTGGTTGCTTGAGCAACTCCAGCAGCAGCAGCCCCTTCAGGTGCCCCTGAACCTCATAGACGCACTGCGCGACAGTGTCCGCAGGATTCGAGCGCCGACCGATCTGCACCATTGCAGGCTGATACTGGAAGCGCCGAGCCAGTGACTCGACCTCCTTCGGAAACGTTGCCGAGAACATCAGGGTCTGACGGCGCTTGGGGAGATTCTCCACGATCGTCTCAATGTCCGGGAGAAATCCCATGTGGAGCATGCGGTCAGCCTCGTCGAGCACGAGGGTCTCCAGCGCTTCGATGTCCACTTTCAGCCGGCCGATGAAATCAATCAGCCGCCCGGGAGTGGCCACGATGATCTCAACGCCCTTCTTCAGGATCGCAATCTGTTCATCCTCATCAACCCCGCCGTAGATCGCCGCCACCCGGATGCGGAGAAACTGCCCGTAGGTGCGGATGTTCTCCATGATCTGCAGGGCGAGCTCACGGGTCGGCGCGAGGATCAGGGCGCGCACCCCGCGTGGTTTCTCGGCACGCTTTTCCGAAAGCCGGTGAAGCATCGGCAGCACGAATGCGGCCGTCTTTCCCGTGCCCGTCTGGGCGATCGCGATCAGATCGTTCCCTGCCATCACCTTCGGGATCGCGGCTGCCTGAACCTGGGTCGGACGGGTGTATCCTGCTTTCTGAACGGCGCGGAGAATCTCCTCTCGAAATCCGAAATGGCTGAATGGCATGCGGGGAGGGTAGCGCAGGAGCTGGGTCGATGGCACGGAATAAGATCGCCCGTGACGCAACCTCAGGAGAAATTGGAGATTGTTCGCGCCAACCGCATGCAACAGAATCTGGCTCTAAATGGAGTTTCCCACGATTGTCATGAAACACCTTCCAGAGCGCCATCATGGATTGAAACTGATCTTCGGGCTCGGGCTGGTGAACCTCGCAGTCTGCATGTGCTTTGCCAACTGCGGGCTCCTCGACAACCCGGTGGGGGACTCCCGCATCCTGAACGAATTCGCCAGTGGCCCACTGGGATCCTTGCCCAAGGAACTCGGCAAGGCCTACGGCCGACACTCGAGCCTCAAGCCGGAGTCTGAATGGAATGCCCTCGGCCTGTGGAAGAAGATCCAGTCCGTGCCACCCACCTATATCCCTGAGGGCTTCTCTAACCGTGCGCCAAAGAACGGGCCGCAAGGCCAATGGTTCGTCGACGCCAGGGATGGCAAGCGGCTGTTCGCCCCGTCATCCTTTCACCGAGGCTACAGCCGCTCGATCTGGGAATCAGAGGCCCGGAAAATCACTGCCAACCTACCTGTCCAGTAGGAAGCGTTGGCGACATCCGCTCCAAACCTCCGACGATCCCATCTTCATCGACTGGACCTGTCGCAGCCAGAACCACAAGATGATTCCCATGATCTCTCCAACGCGTTTGAAAGGATTCGTCCCCCCCGCTCTACCCCTGCTTTTCATGGTTCTGAATGGTTGTCTTCCAAGCGGCCCTTCAACGACAAGCGGCGGAACCCGCACCTCCTTCGACAAGATCCGTCCCATCCTCGAAAGCAGCTGCGTGCATTGCCATGGAGCCATGCGCCTGCCGAACATGCCATCTTTCAACAGCACCAGGGACTTGGCCTCGATTACAGGCCCCTACAAACTCATTGTTCCAGGAGCTCCGGAGAAGAGCCGGTTCTATCAAGTCATGACGCTCTCCGACGACCAGGTCGGAGCCATGCCTCCGACCGGCCACGGTCTCAAACCGAAGGAGCTCGAACTCATCCGCCAGTGGATCGAAGAGGGTGCAAAGGTTCCGCAGGAGGACATCACACTCACCCCACGCGGCCAGTCGCCACGCTCACGCTGAATCCTCATCCGCGCGAAGCCTGCCACACCAGCCGGGCGGCAGCCAAATCGCCGAGCGCGGCGCCGACCGACTTGAAAAGCGTGATTTCACCGTCGGAAACTCGGCCCGCTGCCGTTCCGGAACAGAGTTCCGAAAGCTCACCGACGACCTGCTCCTGCGTGAAACGTCCTTCAGCGATGGGCAGCAGGATTTCGCCCGCTTCCTTGAGGCAGTTGACCCGGGTGTCGAGATACACGCGTGAGCGACACACCAGCTCCGTGTCGCATTCGCGCTTGTCCGCATGATGGTTGCCCAGGAAATCCGTGTGCGTTCCAGGACGAATCCAGCGCCCTTCCACCAGAATCTCATGTGAACCCGTCGCGGACACCACGATGTCAGCCTCCGGGCATGACTCCCGGATCGAGGTGCTTGCGGAAAAAGTGATGCCAGGCAGTTGATCCCGCATCGATGACAACAATGCCTCGACCTTCTCCGGACTCCGGCCCCAGACGATGACACGTTTGAGCGGACGCACGCAGGCATGAGCCCGGATCAGGAAAGGAGCGAGTTTTCCAGTGCCTAACAGAAGCAGCGTCTCCGAATCCTCGCGTGAAAGGAAACGGGAAGCGAGGGCGGATATCCCGGCGGTGCGCCACCAGGTGACGCTGGTGCCATCGATCAAGGCCAGCGGTTGTCCATGACGCCGATCAAACAACAGGATCTGTGAATGAAGGGATGGATTCGGCGGAGGATTCTCGGGAAAGTAGGTGAAGGCCTTCACCGCGATGGCATCGTCATTCCATGCCGGAAGCAGGGCAAATGCGTCGTGTGTCGAGTCATCCAACCGCAGCACCTGCCGCGGCGGCATGGTGAACGTACCGGCGAAGGTCGTCTGAAGGGCATCGAGCAGGGACGGCCAGCTGAGGGCTTGATGGACTTGTTCGGCAGAGACGATGTTCACCCTGTGAGGCTGGAAAGACCGCGATGTCCCGTCAATGCTTGGGGAAATCCCCTCGGTCTTTTGTGTCTTCCGCGTGTAAAAAAAGACGTGCGACCAGATGACCCGGTCGCACGTCAGACTTTACGAACGATCTCTCTCAAGCGACTTCAACCTCGGGGGCTGAAGGCGTGGCAGCCATCGTGGGCTTCGCTGCCTGATCGCGGACGAGGTTCGCAAGAAGAACATCGACCAGCGTGCCGCCTCCGCCCTGGCCGTTGGCACCGCCGGCGACGATGACTTCGGGGACCAGTTTGAAACCGCTGCCCGCGAGAGCTTGGGCCACTTGGATCGCGGCGTAGTTTCCAGCTTCCATCGATTCGATCTTCGCCTTCGTGACCTCGGCCTCGGCGTTACCGATCGCAAGGGTCTTTTTGGCGGTGGCTTGACCGACCGTGGTGACCACCATCGCGTCGGCATCGGCCTGAATGGTCTTCGACTTCGCCTCACCTTCCGCCTTCTTGACGGCGGCCTGCGCATCGTAGTCGGAAATCTGGACCTTTCGCTCGGCATCGACCACGCGGGCCTGCGTGTCGGCGAGGGCCTTGGCCTGCTCCAGTTTCTGACGTGTGGACTGGGCTTCGATCTGGGTGCCGTAGGTCACCTTTTCCTGCTCGGCGATCTTGCGGTCAGTCAGGGTCTTCATCAGCGACTCGGGCGGAACGATGTCACCGATCAGCGTATCGACCGCACCAACGTTGTAGTCGCCGAGAGCGCCGGAGATGGCACGCTTGGCATCATCCTGACGTTCCTGGCGCTGCTTGAGGAAGGCGATGGCATCGGATCCCTGCGCCGCATTGCGGAAGTAGTTGCCGATCGTGGGTTCGAGCACCTGGGTCACGAGATTCGCCACGCTGCCGAAGCGGGCGATCACCTTCGGCGCATCATTGCGCGGGATGTGGATGATCTGGCTGACGTCGAGGTTGAAAGTGAAGCCGTCAGAGGAGCGGACCGTGATGGTGCTGAGATTCTGGTCGAGCTTGTGGGCCTCGGATTTTCCAGTGGCCCAGTTGAGCACAACGTTGGCGGTGGGGACACACTCGACCTTGTGGGTGAGCGGGTTGATCGGATAGCGACCGGGGTCGAGCGGTGTTACACAGACACCTTTTTCCCCAGGGGAAACCAGGTTGCCGTGTTTGAAGGCCTCACCCGTCACATCGACGCCAGCCGAACCCACGTACGCGATCACGACTCCGACATTGGCAATCGGCACTTCGGTCATCGGATAAGTCTGCACCGTGGCAAAGCGCGGGTTCACATAATAGCGGCCCGCGAGCAGCACCTGCTCCTGAAGTCCCTTGTAGCCGCCGGCCTCGACGAAGCGCTGGCCGTCCTGGAACATGTTGTGGCCGGGGACCTCACCACCGGCGATCTCACCGGTTGGCAGCGGAGTGCCTTCCTTGGTGGTCACCACGCCGACCATGTTGTCCTCGATCTCGAGGGCACGCTCGCGCATGACGGAGAAGAACGCGGTATTGATACGGTACTTTCCGGGAGGTATGACGGCCATCTGCGGTCCACGCTCACCTCCCTTTTCGACAAAGTCTCGAACGCTCTGGAACGAGTCACATTCGACGGCGTTGCCGATGACGCGCCCACCGGATATTGGCCTGCCACCAGCAGCTTCCACGATGCCGATCAGACCTTCCTCAATTTCCGTGAAGGGCTCGGTGTGGATCGAATACTGCCAGGGCCAGAGCCAGAAATGAAGGCCGGGCGCGAGGGCGTCGGCCTGGAGGCCGGCCTCACCCTTGAGAGCCACGATCTCGCCGTCGGCCAGGATCTTGTTTGGCCCGATTAGCACGAACTTCTTGGTGACGATCCCGATGCCGTTCTGTGGAATGATCACGACCCCGATGATCCGGAGGATCCATTGATAGGTGGCGATGAGGAACACAATCCCCGCAAGGATGACTCCGGCGGTGATGAATGGAGTGGATGGCATATTCTTTCAAGTGGCCCCCGCTTGTCCGGGGGCATTCATTCGGGCAGGACCACGTTGATCCTGCCCCAAGTCAAACACTTGAAGATGTAGTTCGCCGCCGAGTGGGGCGACATTCCAAACGACGAGTTCCATTGTAAACGGAACTGGCAGGAAAACTCATCCCGCCACTGCCTCTGCGACGCGCATGCCGTCCAGCGCGGCGCTCACGATGCCTCCCGCGTAACCCGCACCCTCGCCGCAGGGAAAGAGCCCGGTGATCTCAGGATGCTCCAGCGTGTCGTCACGGCGCGGGATTCTAACAGGCGAGCTGGTCCGGGTCTCGAAACCTAACAGAAGTCCGTCCCTGCTGGTGTAGCCATGCATCTGTTGTCCGAAGAGCCGGAGCCCTTCGCGCATGCGGCTGACGATGCCCTTCGGCAGGAGTTCATGAAGCGGTGCCGGATTTGCGCCGGGGAAATAGCTCATCTCCGGAAGACTTGAGGAAATCTGACCCGCTAGAAAATCCGTCACCCGCTGGCCGGGGGCGATCTGTCCGCCACCGCCGGCGATCTTGGCGGTGCGTTCCAGTTCCTTCTGGTAGGCGAGACCCGCAAGGATGCCATGTTCCTTTTCAAAGTGCTTCGTATCCTCAGGCTCCACCGTCACCACCATGCCGGAATTCGCGAACGGCGAGTCACGCCGCGCCAGGCTCATGCCATTGACCACGACCTCGTCGTTCTCGGTCGAGGCCGGGACAATCCAGCCGCCGGGACACATGCAGAACGAATGCACACCACGGCCACGAATCTTTGTCGCGAGACGATAGCGTGCCGCAGGCAACAACCGCGGACGTTCCTCATCCTTGGAAAGATGATACTGGATACGATCCACAAAGGGCTGCGGGTGCTCGATCCGGAAGCCGACCGCAAAGGGCTTCGCCTCCATCAGGATATTCCTCGCGGCGAGGAGCCGATAGATGTCACGCGCCGAATGCCCGGTGGCAAGGATCACTGCAGCGGCGGGAAGTTCCTCACCCGAGCCCAGCACCACACCGCGAAGCTTGCTGCCATCGAGCAGGAAATCGGTGACCTTCGATTGGAAGCGAACCTCTCCGCCACCGGCGAGGATCGAGGCACGCATCGCCTTCACCACGTTCGGCAGAAGATTCGAGCCGATGTGCGGATGGGCGTCTGTTAGAATCTTCGGCGGCGCGCCGTGGGCGACGAGGATTTCATAAACCTTCGCAACCGGGCCACGCTTGGTGGCGCGGGTGTAAAGCTTGCCATCGGAAAAGGTCCCGGCTCCGCCCTCGCCGAAGCAGTAGTTGGATTCCTCGATCACACGCCCCTCGCGCAGGATCGGGGCGAGATCGAAACGTCTCGCGCTGGCATCCTTGCCACGCTCCAGAACGATCGGCTTGAGGCCAAGCTCGAGGCATCGCAGCGCCGCGAACATCCCCGCCGGACCACAGCCGACAATGACGATCGTCTTCGCATTCGCAGGCAGCGTGAGAACCTCCCAGTGAGGCAGTTCCTCCGGCGGCAAGGGACCGTCGATCGAAACCTCAAGCCTGAGCTGAACCTTGATCCGGCGATGGCGGGCATCGATCGAATGCTTCCGCAGGCGTGTATCATCGATGCGCTCCGCCGCAATCCCGAGCTTCTCCGCCGCTGCGGTTTTCCACGCGGTGAGGTCCTCCGACTGATCGAGAGGCAGGACAATGTCGACGGTTTCGATGCGGAGCATGAGAAATGACTAATGACTAAATCCTAATGACTAAATGAAGACCGCCACTTACGAATCACCATTCACAATTCACGCCTCCTTTGGAAGCGGTTGCTTTTTTCCGGTCTCATCGACGCTGACGAAGGTGACCTGCGTTGAGAAAATCGGCGTTGAAGGGCCCCTTCCGTCGCGCACCTGGACAGCATAGGTCACGCTGGTGCGTCCGGTCCGGCTGCGTTCGCACTGGATTTCCAGGATCGTTCCCTCGCGGACGGAATGATGAAACTCGACCCTGTCCATGCCGACGGTCACGAACTTGCAAGTCGGGAAATCAAGCGAGGCCGCGATCCACGAGGCCTCATCCACCCAGGCCAGGAGGCGTCCCCCGAAGAGGAATCCGAATTGGTTCAGGTCGCCGGGAAGGATGAGCCGGTGGGTTTCCATGGTTCACCAGCGGCGGCGTTTCGCATCCCGGTAAAGCAGGGCATCCATCGACGTGCCACCCGCCCCGCTGACGATGAGCACGAGCATCGGGACGAGATACAGCAATGCGGGCTCTCTCGACACAGCGGGCGGCATGGCGAACCACGGCCAAGAGCCGCCGACATCAAAGGCTGCCACCACCATCGCAAAACCGAGGAGGAAAGCGGCGAAACGGGTTCCGAGGCCGAGAATGATCAGGCCAGCGCAGAGCAACTCCGCCACGATCGTGGCAATCAGGCTGACCGGCGGCGACATGTGGGAAAACGGCCACATCGAGGTGACGAAGAAGTCGTCTTTCTTGTCGGCGTAGGACTGGAGCTTGGGGATGCCATGGCCGATGAGCATCATCGAACCGATTCCCAGACGAAGAAGCAGGAGGCCGAGCGAGGCAGGCAGATCACGCGTGCCGCAATCGAAGAGGATTTTTTTCATGTCGGCGAAATGGGGGGGGTCTTGCGTTGGATGACGATGCGCTTGAGACGGTCGTCACCATCAGGCGAGTGGGACTCGATGTCGGTCTCGTTCAAAAGGGCATTGTAGACCAGACGGCGATAGTAGGCGTTGAGCGGGCGCATCCGGAAAGGGTTTCCAGTCGTCCGAACCCGCTCGGCGATGCCCTGGACCTCGGTGGCCAGCTTGTGCTCGTGCATCGCCCGGAAATGCTCGCAATCCACCTTGATCCGCTCGGCTTTCGGCAGATGGCGTCGCAGGATCCGGTTGACCAGATACTGGAGGTCATCGAGGCGGTCACCGTCCTTTCCGATGAGCAGCTCCGCCTCGTTGGTCATCACCTGGATGGCCGGCCCGTCATCGGTTTGCTGGATCTCGAGCGTCGCGGTAAACCCGAGATGCCCAAGCATGGTATCGAGGATTCTTTTCGCTGATTCCGCCGCAGTCATGGGGCGAATCTAACCAACGGACCGGACAGCACGAAATTCTAAATTCGAAATTCGAAAGGAAAATCACGCCGGCGTTCCGAGCTTTTCCAACCAGGAGGAAACGGTCTCCGCGATCTCCGCCAGGCGGGCCTTCTCCGTTTCAGTGAAATCATGAGGCTCCATCATGCCCACACCCAGCGTCCCAACCACGCGGCTGCCATCCTTGGAAAACACCGGCACGGCCAGCGATCCGGAGACGCCGGTCTGTCGGGCATCCGGGCGGGCCACGCCGCCGAGGTCCTGCTGGAGATTGCAGAGTTCCACCGGCTCACGGGTCGCGGCGGCAGCCCCGGCGATGCCCTTGCCGAAAGGGATCGTCGTGATCTTGTCGAGCAGGAACGCAGGCACCCCGACCTGGGCGACCAGCTTGAGTGTCTCGCCCGAGGACTCGGTGGCGTGAAGCGTGCCGGTCTGGCAGTTGAATTCGGAAAGGATGCCATTGAGCCAAGCCCGCCAGTCAGTGAGTTCCATGCGCATGGGAAGACCGTAACCGCCGGAGCCGCCGATGCAACCTGCCAGCGACGCGGAAAGAAGCGAGGCGCAGCCATCCGCAAGATCCGCCGACTTCATCCCCCAAAATCGTTCTTCACCCGGTCCCTCCGGCACGCTTAGCCTAACCCATCTTGAGCACCTACGGAACCCTGCCCGACGGCCGCGAGGCCCGACTTTTCACCCTCGAAAACCCCAACGGCCCGCGTGTCACCCTGACCGACTGGGGCGCCACCCTCGTTTCCGTGGAAACTCCGGACCGCGAGGGAAATCTGGCCGACATCACCATCGGCTGCGACAGCCTCGAAGGCTGGATGGGAAATCCCTTTTACCTCGGGGCCACCGTGGGACGCTTTGGAAACCGGATCCGCGATGGAAAATTCACGCTCGATGGCCGCCAGCATCAGCTCGCCACCAACAACGCTCCCGGCGGCATTCCCTGCCACCTGCATGGCGGCGTCACCGGTTTCGACAAGGTCCTCTGGAACGCCTCGCAGGAAGGAAACTCGATCGCCTTTGACTACCTTTCCGCCGACGGGGAAGAAGGCTATCCGGGTGCCCTCAAGGTCCGCGTCACCTATACCCTGACCGATGACAACGAGCTGAAATGGGAAACGGAGGCCACCACCAACGCGCCCACCATCGTCAATCTCGTCCACCACAGCTACTGGAACCTGAGCGGCGATCCGAAGCGGACGATCCTCGGCCATTTGATGCAGTTGGAGGCCGATTCCTATCTCCCGACCGACAGCGGCATGATCCCGACCGGGGAAATCGCTGCGGTGGCTGGCACGCCGATGGATTTCAAGAGCCCGACCGTGATCGGCGACCGCATCGACGCCGACTTCGAGGCGCTGAAATTCGCCGCTGGATATGACCACTGCTGGGTGGTCCGGGGGCAGGTTGGCACGCTGCGTCCCGCCGCACGGGTGGAGTGCCCGGAAAGTGGTCGCGTGCTGGAGGTTTTCACCGACCAACCCGGCATCCAGTTCTACGCGGGAAACTTCATGGACGGCAGCTACTCCGGAAAGGGAGGCGTCCCCTGCCTCCGCCGCAGCGGGCTCTGCCTGGAGAGCCAGGCTTTTCCGGATTCACCCAACCAGCCGACCTTTCCAAACTGTGTGCTGCGTCCCGGAGAAACCTACCGACATACGCTCGTGCACCGCTTCTCGGTGGCCTGAGTCCGCTGAAAGCCTGACTGAAGATTCACCAGATCGATCAGGGCGGGCTGGTTTTCCGCGGAGTCGCTGAGTCAGAGGGAGGTCACAGAGCCATAAGTTTTCATCTTCTCCGCGACACTCTGTGTCCGCTCTGTGCCTCTGCGGTGGCAATACGCTGACGATCAGCAGTGAAGAATTAGTTCTCCAGACCGCCCAAGAACTGAACTACTTCACCCCCGTGAACTTGAGATCGCGCAGCCATTCATCGAGGCGCTCGATCCAGGCGTGAACCGGAGCGGACTTCCCATCGCGGAGACCGAAGCCATGGCCGCCACTTGAGTAAAGGTGGAGCTCCACCGGCACGGCAGCGCGCTTGAATTTCAAATACACCGGAAGCAGGCCTTCCGAGATGTCCTCGCGATCCTTGGCGGAGGCAGCCAGAAAGGCGGGTGGGGATTCCTTGATGGGCTCAATCCGTTGGCTGCGGCCGGGATAGATGAGGGCCTGGAAATCTGGACGGCTGCTGAACTTTTCAAGCGGATCAGGCGCATCCGCCTTTCCGGAATCGAAGCGCATGGAGGCGATCGCGCAGACCTCGCCACCCGCCGAGAAACCCATCACGCCGATGGCGTTCGAACGAAGGCCTAACTCCGCCGCATGGCTGCGGACATAGCGGATGGCCCTGCTCATGTCGGCCACGGCGTGATCATCGACGGTGTAGGTCGAGCCGGGTTCCTTCGCGAGCCGGTACTTCAGCACGAAGGCTGCGGTTCCATGATCGGCCAGCCATTTCGCCGGATTGAAACCCTCGTGGGTCATGCAGAGCACCGAGTGCCCGCCGCCTGGGGCGACAATGACGGCGGCTCCGTTGCCTTTCCCGTCGGCGGGGAGAAAAGGCGTGAGAGTCGGCTTGTTGACCTTGTTGACCCGCACTTCTCCACCGGCATCCGTGGTGACGACTTCCGGGGTGTCCTTGCCTTCTGAGCCAGGGGCACCATTCGGCCAGAGAAGGATTTCCTTCGCGGGCTCGGCGTGGAGAGTCGCTGCCAGAAGAAAGAGCGAGGCGAGGTGGGCTTTCATAAACAAAACTTGGAGCAGGATGCTCCAGCTACGTTGTTAGACTCCGGAAAGACGCCCGGTGCTGTCGCCGAAGCGGTCAAGCGATGGCACGCCCATCTGGTCGAGCATGCTCAGGTAAAGATTGCACATTGGCGTGGAGGGCGCCTGGAGATACTGCCCGGCCTGGAGACGGCCACCACCATTTCCAGCGACGACGACCGGCAGGTCGGTGTGGGTGTGGCGGTTGCCGTCGGAGTTTCCACAACCGTAAACGATCATCGAGTTGTGGAGGATCGAGTTGCCGTCGAGGTCCTTCTTCGACTCGAGCCGGCTCAGGAAATTGGCAAATTGCGTGGCATAGAAACGGTCGATCAACTCGACCTTGCGGATCATGTCCGGATCATCGCGATGATGGGAAAGCGAGTGATGTCCCTCGGCGACGCCGATCTCGGGAAACACTCGGTTGCTGCCATCGTGAGCCAGAAGCATTGTCGCGACACGTGTGGAGTCGGTTTCAAATGCAAGTGCCATCATCTCATACATCAGCTTGATGTATTCATCGTAGGCGGCCGGGATGCCCTCGGGGGCGGCGATTTTCGGGTCGGGCACCTTTGAGAAACGCTCAGCCGTGACGATCTGCTGCTCGATCTCGCGGACACCTGTTAGATACTCCTCCAGCTTGTCCTTGTCGCGGTGGGTCAGGCCCTTCTGCACGGCCTTGGCGTCGTCCATGACGAAGTCGAGGATCGACCGCTGCTGCTCGCGCCGCTGGGCGAGGGTGGCCGCGCGCTGGCCGGGCGGGCCGCTGCCGAAGAGTCGCTCGAAGACGAGACGCGGATTGGATTCCGGAGACAGCGGCGAGGTGGGCGAGCGCCAGGCGAGGTTCGCCTCATAGGCACAGGAGTAGCCGGAATCGCAGCCACCGGATTTCCGATGGGGGTCACAGGAAAGTTCGAGTGAGGCGAAGCGGGTCGAGCGACCGATGTGCTGGGCGGCGATCTGATCCACCGAGACCCCGGCGAAAATGTCACTGCCAGCGGTCTTTTTCACGCGGACTCCGGTCAGGAACGTGCCGTTGGCGCGTGCATGGTCCCCGGCCCCGTCCGCGCCCGCCTCGGCGTTGCGGTGCTCGAGGCCGGAGATGACCTGAACACGGTGCTTCAGGGCTTCGAGCGGAGAAAGCGTTTGGCCGAACTGGAAGTTGCGACCGCTGCCGGTGGGGTTCCATTTGTCCTGGATCGCGCCATTCGGAAAGTAAAGGAAGGCCATCCGCAGTGGCGCGCCCGTGGCGGTGGTGGCAAGTGCCGGAGCCCCTGCCGATGCGGCCATGGCACGCGGCAGGAAGGCCTCGAACGCGGGCAGGGCAAGACAGGCTCCGAGGCCACGGAGGAATCCGCGGCGGTGGGTGGTCGGCAGGTTCATGGCGTTTCGCGGTGACGTTTCTGGTAAGCGGGTGAATCGATGATTCCGAGAAGCAGGGTGGAGAACTTTCCGCCGGTGCGCTCGAGGTCGGCGACGATCTGATCGACCGTCTGGATGTCGCAGGGCTGCGGGCCACGACCGAGGGCGTAGGTCATGAGTTTTTCCGTCAGGCAGCGGTAGTAATCCTGGCGACGCGAGGTGACGAGGAGGTGCTTCAGTTCGCGGACGTCGGCGAAAGACTCACCGGTGATGAGCTTTCCAGCCACGGAGGGGATCGGCTGTCCCGCTTCCTTGTCGCGCCAGAGGCCCATGGCATTGAAGTTCTCCAGCGCCAACCCGAGCGGGTCCATGCGGTCGTGGCAGGACGAGCACATCGGCTTTTCGCGGTGCATCGCCAGGGCCTCACGCAGGCTGAGATCGCGGCCATCGTGGCTCTTCGCGGAGACCTCCAGCGAGGGAATGTTCGGCGGCGCGGGCGGCGGTGGAGTGCCGAGGAGGTTGTCGAGGATGAAAAGCCCGCGCTTCACCGGCGAGGTGCGGGTGGCATTCGACGTGACGGCCAGCACGGTTCCCATCGTCAACACGCCGCCGCGAGGGTTGTCGGGTGGGAGCTTTACCAAGCGCATTTCATTGCCCCGAACATCGGGCACGCCGTAATGCTCGGCGAGCGCCTCGTTGAGGAAGGTTTCGTTGGTCTCGATGAGTTCGAGCACGCTCTTGTCGCCACGCAGCAGGTGCTTGAACCACATCTCGGCCTCGCGACGCATCGCGGTGCGGAGTTCACCACTGAACTCGATCCGACGGGTGCCGAACTGCTTGCGGAACTCGGCGAGTTCATTGCGAAGAGCTGCGGCCTTGGCCTCGTCGTGGGCCTTTTCCGCAGCATCGATCGCCTGATTGAGCTGCTGGCGTCGCTCGAAGCGTTTGCGGATCTCACTTTCCTGACCGGCATCCCGCGCCTGGACGATGCGGGCGTCGATGCTGACACTCTCGACATCGCGGGTCTGCAGCCATTGGCCCGCGAAATTCTTCACGAGCTGATCCGAACGGGAATCACCGAGCATCCGCTGCACCTGGGCATGAAGATTTTTCCGCAACTCGCCACGCGCCGCCAGGTCCATGAGGGTGGCGTCCGGCATGGTGGACCAGAGGAAATACGAGAGTCGACTGGCCAGCGAATACTCATCGAGAAGCGGATTAGCCTTTGGGTCAGGCTCTGGCAGGGTCTCCTCCATCCGGAAAAGAAACCTCGGCGAGGCCAGCACGGCGGACATCGCACGGGCGATCCCCTTCTCAAAGGTTCCTCCGGGCAGCGCCATCGACTCCCCAGCCAGCCCTGCCAGCCGCTCGACCGTCCGCTCATCCACCGGACGACGGAAGGCGCGGGCCACGAAGCGGCGGAGGATCTCCTTGGCGTAATCGTTCCTGGCAGCCGCATCGGTCGGGACGTCATCCCGGGTGAAGAAGCGCTCGTAGTTCGGCGGATGAGCCGCAAACTCCGGCTCCAAGGGGCCCTGCAAGGTGTAGCCTGCAAACTTCAAGTCGACATTCGGTGGCCCGTCGCCCGGCTTTTCCGCCGGCTTCTTGTCCTTGCCGAGAAGGGGCTCGACCTTCAGGTGCAGCGGATACTCTCCAGCGGCCCACTTGACCTCCACCGCTGGCTCAACCTTCCGATAGTCCCTCCAGGCCAGATCCTCCTGAAACACCTGCTTGCCATCGACGGTCCAGGTCGTCCTGGCCTTGCCCGGATCATAGGCGAAGGAACCGTTGACCGAGGCGTTGAGGATGATCCGGTAGGTTCCGGGCTGCTTGATCGTGACCTTCCCCGAGAGATCGGCCGGATCGTAAAGCGAGATCCGCGTTTCCCAGTTCCTGCCGTTCGATCCCTGACCGGTGAAAGCCTCGGCTCCAACCCGACGCTCGCGGATCACCCGGTTCTGGAGCGGCACGGCCTTGGCGACGATGGTCTCGGCCGCCTGCATGTATTTTTCTAGCAACAGCGGCGAGGTCGTCAGCACATCGCCGATCGTGTCAAAGCCATAGCCGGTATCATCGGCGGGAAATTCCTCATCGCTGCGGAAGTCGATGCCCATCAGGTCCTCGATCGTGTTGCGGTATTCCACGCGGTTGAGCCGCCGCAGGGTGACCCGGCCTGGATCGGGGTTTGCCGGATCGAGCTTCAGGGCCCCGCGTTTGATCCAATCGACGAGCTTGGCGATCTCCGCAGCCTCCAGCGGTGATTCCTTCGGTGGAGGCATCAGACCCGAGCGCACGTTCTTCAGCACATGCACCCATAAGTCCGATTTTGCCAAAAGCTGTTCCGTGGAATCAGAGGAATCAAAACTGACGCCGCCCTTTTTCGCACCATCGCCGTGGCAGTCGAAGCAGCGCTCCTCCAGGATTGGCAGGATTTCCTTTTCAAATTCGCCCGCGGAGTCCGCCCAAGCGAATCCGCAGGCCAAGCCGCTCACGAGCATGAGCAGGCCTTTCGAGCTGGAGAAGATGGCGGGGTGGCGTTGAATCATCGGAATTGAGCGCGGCTCGGGGAGTCTATGGCTGATCGAAGGTGCTGCAATGCACAGGCCAGAATTGGCAGATTTTGCCATACTCCGCGACGCACCGGAATTTTGCGGCAAATGCGTGGAAAATCCTCCCCCTTTCACGGGAGACACCCTCACGGCATGCCCTCGGGTCCGGCATCCGCCGCCCGCCAGAGATACCAGGCCGCCACCGAACGGAAGGGACTGAAGCGCTCGCCCGCCGCTTGCAACTCCTTCGGGGTGGGCAGGTTCTCGAGTCCATGGAGGTTCCGCCAGCCGGCCCTCACGCCATAGTCATCCACCGGCCAAACGTCCGGACGATCAAGGGTGAAGATCAGCAGCATCTCCACCGTCCACCTCCCTACCCCACGCACCTGAACCAGCCGGTCGATGATTTCCTGATCGGTCATGCCCTGGATCGCCTTCTTGCCGGGCACCACACCCGAGATCGTCTTCGCGGCAATGTCACGAATGGCGGCCGCTTTCGCCCGCGAGAATCCCACGGCACGCAGTTCCTCATCCGACACCTTGTCGAGCGCTTTCGGACCAGGGAAACGTCCGCCCGGAAAGAGCTTCTGGAATCGTCCGAGAATCGTGGCCGCCGCCTTCGCGTGAAGCTGCTGGTGGGCCACGGCATTCACGAGGGAGTGGAACGGGGAACGGCCTGCATGAGCCTCAAGTTCGCAGGGCCCCTGACGATCGATCCAGGCCTTCATCCGCGGACAGACTTTCTTCAAGTGGGCGATCGCCTCGTCGTGGCGTGAAGACATGCAGGGATTTTCCCGCCCTCCCACGCGCGATGCGAGCGGATTTTCCCAGGAAAGACCGTCGCTCACGATCCGGTAAGGTCCGCATGTCCCCTCGAGCCTTTCTGCTAACTCCGCTGCTCCTCACCTGCGCACACGCCGACATCGGGGTCGGCGCGAAGCCCATTCCCGGCGCGATGCTTCTGCTCGATGGCAGCCGCAAGTCGCTCGATGAACACTGGACCTACTGGACCGGCCCGCGTTTCGCGTCGTCGTTGCCGATCAAGTGGAAGATCGTCGACGATCCGGTCGATGGAGGAAACGCGGTGATGACCGACGATCCCGCTGCAGCGGGTGGAAAGTATGGCGCGGCTGACATCGTCACCAAGGAGACCTTCCGCGACTTCCGACTCCACGTCGAATTCCTGATCATGAATCCCGGCGGCAACAGCGGCGTCTATCTCCAGAACCGCTACGAAATCCAGGTCCTCGATGGCGATCGCGGCACGCACGGCATGGCGGCCGTGATCAATGAAAAGGCAGCGCCGGTCGATGCCTACAACGGCCTCCGGAAATGGAATGCCTACGACATCAACTTCCGCGCCGCCCGTTTCCAGGATGGCAAGCGCATCGCCCCGGCCCAGGTGACGATCTGGTTCAACGGGAAAAAGATCCACACCAACCAGCCGATCCAGCAGGTCTGGGGAGGAGCCAATTCCGGAGTCGATGGTGGCAATGAAAATGGCAAGGGCATCACCGACACGCAGCAAGGAATCAAGCTCCAGTGCGAGGGCCACGATGTCCGCTACCGAAATCTCTGGATCAAGAAGATCGATCTCAAGGACGCCGACACCGACTTCGAAAAGGACCAGTGAGCCTGACACCAAAACACCCGGTCTCCTGTGAAGAGGACCGGGTGTTGGGAAAGTTCAGTTGGACGGGCTGTTACCAGCCACCGCCGCCGCCGCCACCTTTGTAGCCGCCACCGCCGCCACCCTTGTAGCCACCGCCGCCGCCACCTTTGTAGCCACCGCCGCCGCCGCCACCTTTGTAGCCGCCACCGCCGCCACCCTTGTAGCCGCCGCCACCACCGCCGCCGCCGTATCCGCCGCCGCCACCTGGACGGGACTCTTTCGGCTCGGAGGCGTTCACGCGAAGCGGACGTCCATTGAAATCGTAATCGTTGAGGGCTTCAACAGCCGCATTCAACTGGGATTGGTCACCGAGGGTCACGAACGCGAATCCCTTGGATTGTCCGGTCTCGCGATCGGTGATGATTTTGACCCGTTCGACCGGTCCAAAAGCGGCAAAGAGACCGGTAACGTCTCCTTCAGTAGCAGTGTAGGGCAGGTTGCCCACGTAGATATCCATTGTCTTCTATTCTTGTGACGCCATTCATTCCACACTTCCTTTGACCGCGACGTCAGAGATTAAACAAAGCGCGATTGCACAGCTGGAAAACCTGCAATCGACCGTGAAACTGCGTGCAAGCCCTTGATTAGCAAGATTTGTTTTCATTTCGGCAGGCCACGACAGGCTGCATGCCTTCCAGTCAAAGGGATCCACTGTTGAAAATAGTTTCAGGTTTCCGCGTCGATCCGCCTCGTTCGCATCAAGGATCGACTCGATCCACGCCTTCGCCGACACTGCCGTCCGCTCCCATCGCATGCCTGCTTCACCGTCCTCCTCTTCCTCCGCCAGGCCCTGGCTTGTCCGCATTCCCGACGTCTTCGAGGGCGTGACCGATGAAATCCTCGCCGGCTGCAACCTGTCCTCCAGCAAGCGCCTCGGCAGCGGCTACCATCTCATCCACGTCGCCGATCCTTCCAGCCTCCGCAGCTCCGACGTGGCGATGTTTCTCCGCTGGAATCTTCCCGTCGAACACAGCTGGCCGTGCAATCCCCAGAAAATGGAAGGCTTCATCGAAAAGGCGGCCCAGACCCTGTTGAGGAAATTCGGCGAACGACAGCCGCAAACCCTGCTGATCGGCCTGCTCGATCCGAGTTCCAACAACCGCTACTACAAGACCCTCGCCTCGAATCTCCGGGGTCGCGCGCTGCAAGTTTTCCCCGCCCTGCCGGTCCCCGCCAATGACGCAGAGGCGCAGGATCCCAACAAGGCGACGCTGTTCTGCCTGATCGGAAAGGAAGGCCTCTTCGCCGGCATGCAGACGCCCAAAGACTCCAATGGCTTTCATCCCGGCGGCACCAAGTTCATCAGCCAGAACTCGCCCGATACCATCAGCCGGGCGGGTGCAAAGATCGCCGAGGCGCTTCATTTCCTCAAACTCCATCGGCCACCACTGCCACCTAACAGCCACTGGCTGGAACTCGGAGCCAGCCCCGGAGGCATGACGTCCGAACTGCTCAAACGCGGCCACCGCGTCACCGCCATCGACCGCGCGGCGCTGGATCCTCGACTGAATGGCGAGAAGGGCCTGCACTTCTTTCACAGCGATGTCGCGGCCTTCCGTCCGACCGCCGCGTTGAAGTTCGATGCCCTGCTCTCCGACCTCAACGGCGATCCCTTGGAGTCGCTTCATCAGGTGCTGCGCCTTTCCGCGAATCTAACAGAACGCGGCCTGGTGGTCTTCACCCTCAAGACGGCGGGCGTCAGCAGCTTTGAGGAAGCCATCGGTCTCTATCATCGCGCTGTGGACCTGGCCGCGCGGGCCGACCTCGAACTGATCGCGAGAACCCACCTCACCTACAACCGCCAGGAGTTCACGTTGTTCTTCGAGCGGTCTGCTGCAGGGGCTCCGTAGCTCCCGGTTAGTTCTGTTAGATGCGGTTTTCTGGACTCTCTCTTGGACGCCACTGCGGGCGACTCGGGAGACCTTGCCTGGTTTTTCAGGAAACCTTCGATGCCCGCGAGGGGTTGACCGCGCGACAGGCGTTGAGTGGGTGAAATGAAAACACTGAGCCTCCTGATTCCTTTGCTAGCCCTCGCCTGCCAGAGCCCCGCCGAGGAACCCCTCAAACCGGCATCCCCTGCTCCACCCTTGAGGATCGCCACCGTGGACATGCAGCAACTCTTCAAGGAGTACTACCGCACCAACGACGCGCAGAAGCAGATCAACGTCGAGCGCGCCCGCATCCAGAAGGAAAACAACGACCGCCTCACCCGCATCCGCGAACTGGAAAACAACCTCACCACCCTGCGCAAGCAGATCGAGGACCCGGCGATCGCGGACACCAAGAAGCAGGCGCTTTTCAAGGACTGGCAGATGCAGCAGCAGGAAGGCATCGCCCTCGACCGCGAGCGCCGCGAGTTCCTTCAGCGCAAGAACCAGGCGCTCAACGAGACGATGTTGCAGCGCATGAAGGGCATCCTCAACGAGATCCGCAAGCTGGTGGAGGAGCAGGCCAAGGGTGAGAACTACGACTACGTCTTCGACAAGTCCGGCCT
>JAIXPW010000080.1 GCA_027485995.1 Verrucomicrobiaceae bacterium | reverse complement strand
GCCAAGAAGGAAGGCATCGGCCTGACCCTGCTCAGCGACTATGAGCACAACGTCGCGAAGGCCTACGGCGTCGCCTACGAGCAGTTCCTCCCGGAAGCCAACCTGATCATGGGAGGCGTCTCGAAGCGTTCGGCCTTCCTTATCGACAAGGCCGGCGTCATTCGGTTCATCGACATCAAGGATCACCCGAAGGATCTGCCGGACTTCGATGCCGTGAAGGCCGCGCTGAAAGCTCTTTGATTCCCGTTTTTTTCATCAAAAAAGGCCGCTTGGATCTCTCCTTGCGGCCTTTTTCGTTGAGTGGATCGCTGGGGATCAGTTGCCAGCGGGCTTGGGCTCTTCCGTTTTCTTGGAATCCTCAGCCTTTGGTTCTCCCTGCTTCGCTGGCTCTGGAGCTGGCGGTGGAACCGGGTTCCCCAAGGCGGCGCCCGGAGTGGGAGCCGGAGGAGCGGTCGGATCGATCACGGCGGGAATTGATCCACCTGGAGGAACCTCGGAGGGCGGGACTGCTGGCAGGGTATTGTCCGCAGGTGAGACCGGGGTGAGGGGCGGATAAACCTGAACTTCCCCAGGAGCACCGGGCAGCCCCGCAGGTGGCGCATTTGGATCGTTCAGCATCACGGCGGGGATGTAACCCACTTCGCCGGAATCCAGCTCGACCTTGGCGTAAGCTCCCTCGTTGGAGATCACCTTTACCTGGGTGTCGAGCTTGAGAAGCTTGTTGGCCTCGGCGTCGCCGCTCGGGCGCTTGAGGAAGAAGGCGGTGTCATTCATGGCCGCACGCACGAACTGTCCCTGGGTGAAGCCATTGTTCGAGGCGACCGCAATCGTGCGGTTCGAACCCGGAGGAGCCAAGGGGTCAAAGTCACCACCACTCAGCGGGCCGGTCATCGATTCGCACGAGACCAAGGCAACAGTCATGGCGATCGTCAAGGGGGCGTAGCAATTCATAGGCGTCAACAATCTGCCACGCCGGGATGAAAGGTCAACGGCTTTCAGAGACATGCTCCCGCAACGCGTCCCTCCAGTCGCGGATGCTTTCCTGCAGCCCGAGCTGGAGCTTCTTGGTGGACATCGCGGTGAACAACGGTCTTTCCGCCCGAAACGCCGCCACATCCGCCAAGGCCTGGGCCCTGACCTCGGGGCGCTCGGCCAGCCGCCCGCTGCGGAAAAGCTCCTCCACCACCAGCTCCGCCAGATCATGCCAACTGGCAGGCTCGCCCGATTGACAGGCGTGGAAAAGTCCGTCTGCCCCTTGGATCAGCAGCGACTCGATCCAGCGGCTCAGATCCGCGGTGTGCGTCGGCAGCGACCACTTGTCCGCCACAGCGACCAAGGGCTTGCCTGCCAAGGCATCCCGCAGCACGGAATCCACGAACGATGGCTTCTCCGGCCCGAAGACCCACGAAACCCGGACCACCAGATGCCCCGGATGGGCCAACACCGCCTGCTCGCCCGCCAGTTTCGTCGCGCCATAAACCGAAAGCGGCTCAGGCGTTTCCGTCTCGACCCGCAAGCCCGGCTCCCGACCCGAGAAAACATAGTCCGTGCTGAAATGCACCAGCTTCACCCCACGACGCGAGGCCCATTCGGCCAATCTCGCAGGGGCCTCGACATTCAACTGCCTCGCCAGCTCCGGCGAATCCTCGCAGGCCTCCAGGCTGGTCAGCCCACCCGGATTGAGCAGCGCCTCGCAGTCCAGCCCAGCCAGCCGCGCGGACATCGCCTCAGGATCCGAAAAGTCGAACTCCGCCCTCGGCAGCCGGATGACCTCATGCTCACAGCTGAAATGCCGCGCCAAGGCTGCCCCCACCCGTCCGGTCGTGCCTGTGATCGCCACCCGCATGGCGCGACCGAATCCCAACTTTCCCCAAATCACCAGCCGACACTTGCCGAGCCGTCACTTTTTACCCGACACTCCATTCGATGCCACGCGATCTCTCCACCCCCCTGGTCACCGGCGGCGCAGGCTTCATCGGCTCCGCGCTGGTCCGCCTGCTTCTGGCCAGGCCCGAGGTCGAGCGTGTCGTCGTCCTCGACAAGCTCACCTACGCTGGCTCGCTGACACGACTTCCTGAAAATGGAAAGCACCCGCGACTCGAATTCATCCATGGCGACGTCACCGATCGCCCCCTGATTGCGGAGATCCTCGCGAAACATCCCATCAGCGGCGTCTTCCACCTCGCGGCGGAGTCGCACGTCGATCGCTCGATCGAGAATCCCGACGATTTCATCGCCACCAACATCACCGGCACCGCCTGCCTGATCGAGGCCTGCCGCGCTTCGGGGATTCCCCTGCTGCACTGCTCGACCGATGAGGCCTACGGCTCGGCCGAGCCACCGATCCTTTTCACCGAGAGTTCCCCGCTTCGACCCTCGTCGCCGTACGCCGCCTCGAAAACTTCGGCCGACCTGCTCTGCCTCGCCGCGCACACCACCTACGGGCAGGACGTCGTCATCACCCGCAGTTCCAACAACTACGGCCCCCGCCAGCACCCGGAAAAACTCATCCCTAGGATGATCCATTGTGCCCTGCGCGATCAGCCGCTGCCGGTTTACGGAAATGGCCTGCAAGTGCGCGACTGGATGCATGCCGATGACCACAGCGCCGGACTCATCGCCGCATTCATCCGCGGAAAAAGCGGCAACGTTTACAACCTCGGAGCCCGCTGCGAGCGCACAAATCTCGATCTCGTCCGCCGGATTCTCTCCATCCTTGGAAAGCCGGAATCGCTCATTCGTCATGTCACCGATCGTCCCGGGCATGATTGCCGCTATGCGATCGATCCAACCAAAGCCGGGCACGAACTCGGGTGGACGGCCCGCGTCGACTTCGAGCAGGCCTTTCCTGAAACCGTTCGACTGCTCGCCGCCGATCTGGCCTGAGCCTCTCAGATCACGCCCTGCTCGCGGAGATCCTCGTCCACATCGTCATAGAACGGCAGGCCATCGCCCGCATCGCGGATCTTCCGGATGCTGCGACGCACGCCTCGCGCACTGGTCGGGCCGTTGATCTTGTCGGCGATGCCATCCACGAGGAATGGCACCAGGGCCGCCACGCCGAGACCGCCCAGCGCCAAGGCGATTCCCTTGCGGGCTCCACGATGCATCAGATCGCCCAGCAGCATGCCGGTGGCCGCACCCAGCAGGGCCGGGGCAACCAGCGCGGTCGTTTCGATCCAATCACGTGAGGTGTCAGCGGAGTCATCAGCCATGGACGGAATTTACCAGTTAACCTCCGCACGACAACCACGGAAACGCCTCGATCAAGATTCCGCCTTTTCGTCCGCCTCCAACCTGCTAGCCTCCCCGCACCATGTCATCTCCGAAAGCGACCTATGCCCTCATCCTCGCCGGCGGCTCCGGAACCCGCTTCTGGCCCCTGAGCCGAAATTCCAAGCCCAAGCAGCTTCTCCAGCTTTTCGGAGACGAGACCCTGCTCGAACAGACGATCCGCCGTTTGGAAGGCCTCGTTCCGATGGAAAACATCCTGATCCTCACGAATTCCCTCCAGGTCGAGGGCGTCCGTCAGGTGGCCACCATGTTGCCGCCGGAAAACATTTTCGCCGAACCCGCGAAACGTGACACCGCCCCAGCCGTCGCACTCGGCATCGGACTCGTCGCCGCCCGCGATCCGGATGCGACGATGATCGTCCTGCCCGCCGACCAATTGATCCAGAACGTCGAAGCGTTCCAGAACGTGATGCGTGATGCCGTCGCCTCCGCCGAAGCCTCCGAAGGCCTGGTCACCATCGGCATCAAGCCCACCTGGCCCTGTCCGTCCTACGGCTACATCGAACGTGGCCCGCGGTCCAGCATCCCCGGGCACAGCTTCGAGAACCCGCCATATGACGTGAAGCGCTTCCGCGAAAAGCCGAATACCGAACTCGCCGAGCAGTTCCTCGCCCACGGGGGCTTCTCCTGGAACGCCGGCATGTTCGTCTGGTCGATCCCCACCGTCATCCGCCAGCTCTCGATCCACACTCCGCAGCTCGCCGCCTTCATCTCGGAAATGCGGAAGTCGAACGACTTGAACGCCACCATCGCCGCCCAGTTTCCCCAGCTCACCCCGATCTCGATCGACTACGCCCTCATGGAAAAAGCCGAGCGCGTCCTCAACATCGAGGCCACCTTCGACTGGGATGACGTCGGTTCCTGGCTGTCCGTCGCGAAGTATCTCGAAGTCACCGGCGATGAAAACCGCACCAACCAGCCGGTCACCGAGATCGACTCGCGGAACAACATCGTCTTCAACGCCCGCAAGGGCTCCCGCGTCGCCCTCCTCGGCGTCACCGACCTCATCGTCGTCCAAACCGAGGATGGCCTCCTCATCGCCAACCGCCACCAGGCCGACGACATCAAGAAGATCGTCGACATCCTGCCGAAGGAGCTGCTTTGAAGAATTGAAAAGTTGGGAGCGAGGAATGAATATTGGAACGAATCCTCAATATCCACTTTCCAATTCAAACTTTGCATTCAGCTCACCCCGCCCTTGGCATCGATCACGGCGACGCCCGCATTGGCATCGCCGCGACCGATGACTTCGGCATTCTCGCCCATCCGGTGGAAACGATCGATCGCGCGAAGACCGAGCCGCTCGAGCGCATCGCCTCGATCGTTTCACAGCGGAAAATCAAGACCCTCGTCCTCGGTCTGCCGGTGCGCATGGACGGCAGCGAAGGCACCTCGGCTGAAAAGGTCCGCGCCTTTGGCGAAAAGCTCCGCCTGCAAGTCCCCGACCTGCCGTTGGTCTTCGTTGATGAAACCCTCACCACCAGCAGCGCCGCCACCAAGCTCCGCGAGGCCGGACGCAATGCGAAGCAGCAGAAGTCCATCATCGACCAGGCCGCCGCCGTCGAGATCCTGAATGCGTGGATGGAAGAAGCGGGAAATTCGAAATTCGAAATCTGAAATTCGAAATCAGATCCATCTTCCTCTTCGTTTCGAGTTTAGTGCTTAGAATTTAGGATTTTCCCCACTGTGCGCCTCAAACTCACCATCTCCTATGACGGACGCGCTTTCGAAGGCTGGCAGTCCCAGGCCGGAAACAACACCGTCCAGGACCACCTGCTCAAGGCCCTCGCGGAAACGGCCAAGGAACCTGTAAGGCTTCAAGGCTCGGGCCGTACTGATGCGGGAGTCCACGCGCTGGCCCAGGTCGCCCACTTCGATGCGCCGGATCATCTGACGATGAACCCCTACAACTGGGTCCCGGCCCTCAACACCAAGCTCCCTGCCACCATCCGTGTGCTCCAGTGCGAGGAGGTCGCGGCGGATTTCCATGCCCGCTTTTCCGCCACCGGAAAGACCTACCGCTACGATCTCTGCACCGATCCCATCCTCTCGCCCTTCAAGGCCGGCTTCGCCTGGCATGTGCCGCGTTTGCTCGATGCCGGGGCCTTGGTCGAGGCCCTGGACGTCCTGAAAGGCACCCACGACTTCCGAGGCTTCGCGGCGAACCGTGGCAATGAGACGACGGAAACCGACTATGTCCGCACCATTCACGCCGCCGATCTCGAGACGCTCCCGGATGGCTACCGGATCACCTTTTCCGGCAACGGCTTCCTCTACAAGATGGTCCGCCTTCTAACAGGTGCCGCGATTCACTCCGCCCAAGGCCGCCTGCGCCTCGGCGACCTCGCCCGCCTCCTCGACCAACCCCCGGAACTCCCCCACGGAAAGTCCCCCCTCTGCGCCCCCGCCGACGGCCTTTTCCTGCAGGAAGTGCGGTATGGAGAGTGAATCGTGAGTAGTGAGGCGATCAAGGACTCTCAACTCTCTTCCCTGACCCCTCACTTCAACTGACCCCTGGCTCCTTAATTGGGCTCATTCCCCGGCTTCCACTTGATGTTGCAGCCGCTGCTCGGATAGGGGCGCGCCAGAGGCTCCTCGCCTGCCAGCATCCGTCTAACAGCTTCAGCAAGATCGCCGCCATGAGGCTCCAGACCGCTGCGCGGACGCGAGTCGTCAAACTGCCCGGCATAGGCCAGCCGAAGCGCGGCATCGAAGAGGAAAAAGTCCGGTGTGCAGGCCGCCGAATAGGCCTTTGCCACCTCCTGGGTCTCATCCACGAGATAGGGGAAACTCCAGCCATGCTTCGCCGCGAATGCGGGCATGAACTCGGGTGCATCGGTCGGGTATTTCTCCCAGTCGTTCGACATGATCGCCACCGTGCCCACTCCGCGATCCAAGATCTCGGCCGCAAATTTTCCAAGCGCGTCGGCGAGATGGATCACGAAAGGACAGTGGTTCGAGGCGAAGACCACCAGCAGCCCTTGAGGCCCGACCACATCGCTTGGCGACACGAGTTGTCCGTCTGGAGTCGGCAGGGAAAAGTCCGGCGCGATCGCTCCGGGCTTCAGGACGAATGTTGAGAGCATTTCAGCCATGGTCTTAAGATAACCCCATTCCAGACTTCGGCAAAGGGCGATTCAGTGGCGAATGCGTCAGGATTTCCCTTTGCGCAATGAACTGGAAACCGTTCATTCGGGGCGCACCATGCTTCCCGAGCTGACAGCCGACGACCGCGAACGCTACTCGCGCCATCTCCTCATCCCCGGCGTGGGCGAGGAGGGTCAGCGGAAATTGAAGGGAGCCTCCGTGCTGATGATCGGCACCGGCGGCCTCGGCTCGCCCGCCGCGCTCTACCTTGCCGCTGCTGGGGTGGGACGGATCGGACTCGTCGATCCGGATGTGGTCGATCGCTCCAACCTCCAGCGCCAGATCGTCCATGGCGAATCCTGGGTCGGAAAGTCGAAGCTCGACAGCGCCGCCGCCCGGCTGCGCGAGCTTTCTCCAAACCTTCAACTCGACCTCCACCGCACCCGCTTCACGGCGGACAACGCGATCGAACTCGCCACGCCCTACGACCTCATCGTCGATGGCTCCGACAACTTTCCGACGCGCTTTCTCTCCAACGACACCGCCTTCTTCCTGAAAAAGCCGAACGTCTTCGGATCGATCTTCCGCTTCGACGGTCAGGTCACCGTTTTCGCCCCACACCTCGGCGGGCCCTGCTATCGCTGCCTGTTGCCCTCCCTGCCTCCACCCGGCGCGGTGCCTTCGTGCAATGAAGCCGGCGTCCTCGGCGTGCTGCCTGGCATCATCGGCTCGCTCCAGGCCATGGAGGCCATCAAGCTGCTGCTCGAACTCGGCGAGATCCCGCTTGGAAAATTGACCTGCTACGATGCCCTTCGTAGTTCGTTCCGCGTCCTCACCCTGCGACGCGACCCCGCCTGCAAGCTCTGCGGCGACTCCCCTTCCATCCACTCCGTCTCCAATCCCGAAACCCTCGCCTCCCCTTCCTGCGACATGAACTCCGACCTTCCCACCATCTCCGTCTCCGATCTCAAGGCCCGCCTCGACGCTGGTTTCGACGGACTCCTCATCGACGTCCGCGAGCCCGATGAACACGCCGTCGCCCACATCGAAGGCAGCCGCCTGATTCCCCTCGCCACCCTCCCCGACGCCCTTCCTGGCTTGGACAAGAACCAGGAAATCCTCGTCCACTGCAAGGCAGGCGGCCGCTCCGCCCGTGCTGTCCAAGCCATGCTCGACGCTGGTTTCACAAACGTCACCAACGTCGCCGGTGGCATGGACGCGTGGTTGAAGCTCTGAACCTTGGACTGCGGCGGGAAGTGCAACGCCACGCCGCTTTCAGATGCGGATCAGGTCCACATCCGCCTTTTCGCAGCCAGATCGTCTTCAGCGAGCGGCTTTAATTGATGGTCGTTGGCTGAAGACGAAGTGCGACCGAAAAGAAGGATCCCCATCCAAGCCGCATGCCCAAGCGGTGTCGCCCAGCGGTTGCCACCGCAGTCCAAGGTTCAGGGTCTGTTGTCGAGCCCTGCGAGCGTTCTGCGATGGATGAATTGGAACACGAGGCTGATCATGATGAACAACATCGTCAGGAAAGAACCGACGATCAGGGGAAGAGCCACGGAGCCCCAAAGAACGGTTGGCTCACATGCCATTCTACTTCCTGCATTGAGATCAGAATCCTTCATAAACAGCCAACCTGAGTAAAACCACCAAGAGGTTCCGAAAAGTCCGATCACCAGCGGCAAAAACGAGCACGGCATCAAAAAACGAACAAACACCTTCGGGTTTCCAATCACCGCCCAGACCACTCCAGCAAACAGCAGGATTGCCACGGCAGTCAGCCCGGCAGGCAACCCGCCACTGATCAAGTAGTTGAGGACAGCGGAAGATATGGGCATCGTGGCAACGATCATGTGTGCAACGGCGTTTCTGGAATCCTTTCCGTCACCTCACCACCTCAGTCCCGATGCCCCCATCGGTGAAGATTTCCAGCAGCAACGCATGGGGCTGGCGGCCGTCGACGAAGTGGACCTTGCGGACGCCGGCGTTGAGGGCGTCCACGGCGCTGCGGATCTTCGGGATCATGCCGCCGGAGATGGTGCCGTCGGCGATCATGGCATCGGCCTCGGAGCGGGTGACGGACTTGATCAACGTGGAGGGATCGGACGGATCCTTCATCAGGCCGGGAACGTCGGAGAGATAGACCAGCTTCGCGACGCGCAGTTCCTTTGCAAGCGCGGCGGCGGCGAGGTCGGCGTTGATGTTGAGCGGTTTTCCGGTGGCGAGCTCGGCGGCGAGCGGGGAGATGACCGGCACGATGCCGACCTTGTGCGTGGCCTCCATCTGGCCGAGCTGGCAGCCGACGACTTCGCCGACGCGACCGATGTCCACGCGGTTGCCCTCGGCATCGGTGCCCTTGGTTTTTTCGCCGAGAAAGACATCGGTGCCGGGAATGCCGACTGCCTTGCCGTTGAAATCTCGGATCATGCGGACCAGTCCGGGATTGATCTCATCGGTCAGCACGCGCTCGACAATGTCGATGGCCTCCTCGGTGGTGACACGGAAACCACCGACGAACTTGGCCTCAAGTCCGGCGTCCTTCATCGCGGCAGAGATCGCCTTGCCGCCGCCGTGGACGACGATCGGGTTGATGCCGGCGACCTCGAGAAACACGATGTCGCGCATGACCATGGCCACCAGCTCAGGGTCCTCCATCGCGGAGCCGCCCATCTTGATGAGGAAGGTCTTGCCGCGGAAGGCCTGGAGGTAGGGCAGGGCTTCGATCAGGGCGTTGGCTTTGTCGATGGGATGCTGGAGGCTCATTGGAGAATTGGGGATTGCGGATTGCGGATGTGATAAAGCCGCTCACTTGGACCTTGGAGGCTTGGGGCCTTTTTTCGCACCTTTCCGGGCGGCCTTTTTGGCGGGTGCGGGATTTTTTGCGGGCTTGCTGACGGGCTTGGGGGGCTCCGGAGGGGTCTCGGTCGGGGCGTTCGTTTTGGCAGCTTTCTTCTCGGCCTTGCGCCCGTCCTTGGAGGCTGGGGCGGGAGTCTTTTCCTCCGGGACGTCGACGGGCTCAAGGGCGATGAGCGGCTTCTCAACCAGAGCGGCGGGTTTCAAGGGCCATCCGACGAGGTAGCCTGCTGCCACGGCGGCGAGGGTGGAGTACAGGGGCAGCCAGGTGGAGAACCAGGCGAGACCTGTAAACTGGGCGATCAGGATCGCGGCGGTCACCGCCGTGAAGGCCAGTCCCATCCGGAAACGCGAGTTCGTGGTGCAGAAGAAGAGCAGGACTGAAAGCCCGAGAAGCAGGGCCGACTCGATGGAAGCGGACAGCCGGGGGAAGACCCTCGGTTTGGACAGACCGGCCTCGTTGCTGATCGAGGCCAGCACACTCCCGACCTTGTCGGAGAACGCCTTGAGTGCGGGATCGGAAGCGCTGCGGTCATTGCGAAGCAGCACGGATCCGGCGGAGTCGAGCGAGGTGGCGTCGATCAAAGTGGCTGCCGGAATGGACCCTGTCTCGAGCTTCACCGGCTGCACGGCCGGACGTCCGGCGGCATCGATGGGAACGACCGGGCCGGAGGGGCCGAGCTTCAAGTACGATCCGAGCCGTACTTCAATCTGCTCCGCTTTTCCTCCCGTTTCAGCGAGGGCTGCCACCACTGGAAAGGCGAACACCACCCGGTCCTTCCAGCGGGCGAGCAACGGCGCATTTCCCGGCTCGCTTTCGATCAGGGAGAACCCGGCCAGGGTTTTCCCGGAACCGAGGAAGGTCCCCGGCAGGGACACGCGATTCACCTGGGCAAGAAGGCCCACGTCCCCATGGACCTGGCTGAGCGGGATTGAGGCGATGAAGAACGGCAGCGGCAGGGGCTCAGCGACGGAGCTGCGGGTGAGCGAAGCGCAGGTCACCGCTGAATCGAAATCCGCGAGCCTGGAATCGAGGGCCTGCAGCGCGATCGGGTCGGCATCGTCCCAGGCCATTTCATCGGCCAGCGCCACCCGCTTCACACCGAGGCGCTTCAGGTTGCGGAGCATGACCGCGTAATCGACCGCCTGGGGCGGCGAGCTCTGGAACACGCCATCCGGATCATCGCCGATCGAGATCACCGGCAGACTCGTCTCGCCCGCTGAGGAGACCTGGGACGAAAGGGTGCGCAACGACCAGGGTTGCTCGTGGCTGCCATTTCCTGAAACGAAGAACGGCGGGTTTGCGAAGGCTTTCGAGGCGAACTCGAAGACCTCCCGATCCAGTGCCGCGAAGTCTGACTGTTGCGGCAGCAGTTTCCAGACCGCCAGACCAACAGCCACCGCCGTGACCAACACACGAAAACGACGTTGAAGGGACTTCGACACGGTGGTTGGAGAGGATCAGGAAGATTGCGCCGCCTTGAGGATCGGATCGAGCGGTGCCTGGAGGTCCGTTCCGGCCACCACTTCCTGGAGCAAGGAGGCGGCGGTGGCGATGTGCTGGCGATACCATTCGTCGCCACGCTTCTTCAGGATGTTGCCATAGGCTCCCATCGCCTGCATGAGGCGCTGCGCGGCACACTCGCGGAAAATGGTGTCCTCGGGCCTCTCGTCGGCGATCTCCTCCCAGATGGAAAGAAGCCGCTCCCGCTCGTCGGCGGTGTGGGCGAGGTAGGGATCGTAGATGAGCGACGCGAGATCGTATTCCTGACGTCCCCGACGCAGGCCCTGGAAGTCGATCAGCCAGGCCTCGCCATCGCGCAGCAGGAGGTTCTGGGATTGGAAATCGCGATGCACCAGGTGGCGCGCACCGGTGCCGAGGCGTTCGGCGAGATCGGTGAAAACCGGATCATTGCGCAGCGTTTCAGCGTCGAGCCCGAGGAATCCCTCCACCAGGTGATCGAAGAAATACTCCTGTTCCCAACGGTAAAGCGAGGCATCGAAGGGCGGCATGAGCTCGAACTCCTTCGGCGGTTTCTGATAGAACAGCCGGTCGACCTGGGACAGGGCGGAACGATAGTAGGGCTCGCGTTCCTCGAAGGGCCGATCCTTGAGGGAGAGCAGATCGATATCTCCGAGGTCCTCGACGAGGGCGACGTGGCGCTTCGAGTTGTCGTGCAGGATTTCCGGGACGCGGAGGCGGGCTTTCTTCAGGAAAAGCGCGACCGGCACGAAGTTCGCGCTGTCCGGGCGTTCGTCGGTCCAGTGCACGCCGATGAAGGGCGGATGGCCCGGGGTTTTCACGCGGACGATGGTCCGTCCCGATGCCCCGCGCTTGATCGGTTCCATGGTCACGGAAACGGTCGGGAGCAAGCCAAGGTATTGGCGAGCGGTGGCAAGGATCGAATCGGTCGGCATGTGGGAAGGCCGGAGACTGTCTCACCCGTTTCAAGGTTCAAGGCTCAAGTGTTCAGCCGGAAGGGCTCCGGGCTTGAAACTGAACACTTGAAACTGAACCCTTCCCCGACTCTCAGATCTTCTCTTCGACCAGCTTGAACCGGATGTCGAAGTGCCCCTGGCTGTGTTTCTGGCAGCAGTTGTAACAGGCCACCATGCGGCGGATCTTCTTCACGCGGCGGAAGCTTTCGAAGCACCACGGGCAGCTGTAGAGATACTTGCGCTGCATGCGCTTCCGTTTGAAGGGGAGGGTGTGATAGGGCTGCTCGTTCGGGATGCCGAGGTCGGCGCAGGCGGCCCGCCATTCAGGGCCATGCGGCTCGATCTTGCGGCGTCCGCAGCGCTCGTAGGCGACCAAGTGGGCGAGCTCATGGCGGATCGTGCGCCACAGTTCCTCGGGTGCGACTTCCTTCAACTTCGGGTTCAGTTCGATCGCCCGGTCCGGCCACCACGCACGCCCGGCGGTGGTCTGCATGCGGGCGTTCCAGGACACGCGGACCTTGCGGGCGAGTTCGGGAAGTCCGAGTGAGTTTGCCGTTTCAACACACCACACGGTCAGTCCCGCATCGTGACCCGCGAGGGTCTTTGGACTGGCCTTCGGAACCGGTTTGGCGGCCTGCCCCGCGTTCCAGCGGAACTCGATCTGGCGCAACCATGAACCCATGCGTGGTTCGCTATCACATGGGCCCGGAGCTGGCAACGAGAGTCGTCAAAAATGCATGTGAACTTCAAGGCCGTGGCGCCGGGGCGGGAGGCCTGACCGGCACATCGTCGTAGGCGCGAAGCTGGATCTGGCCACTGACCGGTTCCTGATAGAGCAACTGCACGCCGCGGGCGACGCCGGGATTCGGCCACAGTCCGGTTCCGATGCTGCGCCACTCGTTCGAGACGAAGGCGAAGGCCTGCATCCGGGCGTGCTGGTTTTCCGCCATCGGCGGCTTGTCGATGATGAGGGTGGCACCGGGTTTGAAATCGTAAGGCTGCTTTTCAAGCGTGAGCTTGACCGGCACCGGACTGAGGTTGGTCACGTGAAACGAGCCCGCCGGAAAGCTCTTCGCCGAATCATCAATGACAAAGATCCGATGGGACGTCTCGCCACCTGGCTGACCGGGCAGGAACACGAGGATGGCGCTTCGGAGCGAGGGGGCGAGTTCCACTTTCGCGACCAGCTCGCCCGGGCGCTTCATCGAATCGCGATCCTGCTTGAGGGTGAAGGCCACCGTGTTTCCAAAGAGATTGAGCGCCGGCCCCTCGCGGTTGAGATACGACTGCACCTTCGAGGCCACCGCCGGAACGGCCGGATCAGCGGCGGGGTCGTGAACAAAGACCTCCCGCAGGGATGGATCGCCGGAAAAGGAAAGCAGTCGAAGGCTGACCTGGCGGGTCTTGGCCTCCTGCGCACGAAGGCCCGGAACGAGTCCGGCCAGCATGAAGACGATGCAGAGCAATCTCATGGAAGTGATGGGAAATGATCAGACTTCGGAAGGCGACAGCCAGCGGAAGGAAACGATGTTGAAGCGACGACCGAACGTGCGGCTGGCCGAGCCTGGAAGCATCTCAGTGGTCAGTGCCTCGGCCTTGTCGGCGGGATCGACGAATTCCGGCATGCGCTGCACGACGGCCTCGCACCAGGCGCGCGCGATGACAGTGCCCGAGCTCGACTTCGACTCGCCATAGGCCCGGATCCGGAAGGTGTCGCCGCGAACGGTCGCGATCGGGGCCAGAGCCGCCATCAGGTCACCCTGGCTCAGGATCGAGGGGGCACCTTCGGCCGTGAAGCCATCCATCGCCTGCGGATTGAGGGTGCCGGTTTTCCTGGCTGCGGAAATGGCGGCCGACGAGATCGTCCGGGAGTCGAGTGAATGATAGTAGCTGTTGACCCCCGAGGCATCGATCGCCGACTGGAGCAAACCGCCGAGCACATGGAGGTCGCCTGTCGAGCCGAGGCGGCGGTTCACAAACTCACCGAGGGTCAGAGAGGGTGCCTTGTCCCGGGTTCCACGTTTGCGGATCTCCACGACAATGGCATCGGCGAGTTTCGCGATGTCGGCATCGCTCAGGCTGCGGAAACCGGCCCAGCGGACCTGTCCCTTGACGTCGGCGCTGCCAGTCGTGGTTTCGGCCGCGCCGGCGAGGGGGAAGGACGTCCGAACAAATGGGCTGCGCTTGTCGTTGGTCATCTGCTGGCGGTTCCAGCCATTGACCGCCCGATCGCGGAAGGAGGAGAGCACCGCGCGCCAGGCCTCCACGGAGGTCGAGTTGACATTGAAGGCTCCGCGCACGCCGAGCACGGTGGCGAGCCGACGGGTCCGTTCGAGGTCTGAAAGCGAGTCGAGATCGGAGGCGAGTTTCGCAGCGTCGCCAGTGGCCGTCAGCGGGGCGAGATTGGCGTTCAATGCCGGGGTCGTTCCGCTGAGCAGGTCCTCCAGCACGGCCTTGCGCGTGCGGTTGGGGGAGGTGCCAGTGTAGTTGGTCACGGTGGAGAAGTAATAACGATCCCACAGCGAGTAGTTCAGGAAGTAGCTGTGATCGTAAATCGTGGTGCCACCGAGCGTGGCCGAGACCTTGCTGGCGGAGATCAGAGGATGGGCGCGGGAGTTGCCAAGCGGATGGGTCACACGGGGCAGGCGCGAGCCGACGATGAGGTTTGAGGAAACCCAGTCGCCGAGGGACGCCGCCGGGGTCACCGGAACATGGAACATCGGCACGTTGGTGCAGCCCTCGTTGGAGGTCTTACTAGGTCCGTAGTAACCGCGGTTGAGGTCATCGATCGCGATGCCGTTCGGGAAGCCGATGAAGCTGCTGACCTCGCGCAGGCGCACGTCGTAGGCCTGGTTGACGGATCCAGCGACACTGGATTCCTGCCTGCCGCCTTCGGTCACCGGGTTGTTGTAGACCCAGGGCTTGGTGTCATCCAGCGCGTCACGGGTCGTGCGGGCTCCCATTTCCAAAAGCGCGAAGGGTTTCTTCAGTCCCGAGGTCTTGTCATTCGGTTCCTGGAGGATGTCCGCGACCTGGAAAGTGCGGGAGATGATCGGGCTGGCGGGATACTCGCTCAGTTCACCGATCACGTCGGAGAACTTGAAGCTGTAACTGCGGAGGATGTCGGAATCGGTCGCCTGGGTGCGGGCCGCCAACAGGTCGATGCGGAAATCGGGATTGCTGGACTGTCCTCCATTCGCCCGTTCGGGACGAGCCTCGACCGTGACCTGCTCGCCGAGGGCCTCACCGCTACGCATCGAGAGAAAGCCTCCGACCTTGGCACCTGCCACCTTCTCGAAGGCATAGAGGGTGCTGGCCGGACGACCACCATAACTCAAATGGTCGGTCTGTAATCCGGCACGGGTGTCCCAGCCGGGGACGGCCTCGACTCCGAACGAGTTGCCCGTGCGCTTGTCAACATTGCCAAGGTCCTCGCCCTGATTCCAGTCGAAGAAGGCCCGTGGCGTGTAGCCTCCAGCAGTCTCAAGACCCCAGGTCCAGTTGGTATCGACCCGTGGAGAGAAGACCTTCAGCTCACCGGGCAGCAGCTTGAGTGCAGTCCCAGCCCGGTCGGCCGAGCCGTCGGTGAGGATCAGCGTGAAGAATTTCCTCGCGGCCGGATTCTTCTCATTCGCGATCTGAAAGCGAGCCAGCCCCTGGAAATCCGACTCGGGATCCCGGAAATAGACCCCGTTCTTCTTGAAACGGAATCCCACCGGCGGATCGAAGACGCGGACGCGGATGTTGCGGAGTTCCAGCGCCACATCGTAGGGATTGTAGAGCGTGATGACCGGATCGTAGGCCAGATGGATCACCGCATGTTGATCGTTGCCCTTCGGATCTCCGGAAGCATTGAGCCACTGAACGCGGTCGCCGATGTGGGCATGATGCGCCACCAGCGAGAACATCATCTGGAACTTGGCGATGACTGGCAGCAGACGCTCGCGCTGAGGAGACTGATCCGTGGCTCCGAACGGATCCGAGGATGAAGTCGGAAGCAGATCGGTGCTGGTCGGCTTGTAGAGTGGGGTGCCATTCGTGGACGTGGTCAGCGCCGCATCGCGATATCGCCGATAGTGATCGCGGAGGTAATTCCAGCGCGGAGCTCCGGCACTGGAGGTCAGATAGGGCGCGTCCGTGCCGATCACCGCAGGCAGCGAACCAGCCTCGAGACCCGTGGTCAGATCGAGCTTCAATCCCCCACTCGACACATCGGAAAGCAGTCCCATCGACCCGGTGGTGAAATCGTGGAAACGCCGTTCGACCGCCGCGCCTCCGGCATTTCCACCGGGAATCGAAGCGGTTTCGAGCGAAACCAGGTTCTGGGGGCTCTTGAGAAACGTCAGATCCGAATCCAGCACGTCCACCCTCGGCCGGGTGGCCCCGACCCGCCCGGCGACCTCGACCAGAGTCGACGGCGATGCGAGTTGGGGTTCCAGATCAATGCTGGCCTTGGTGCTTTCGTCGAACACCGCCCAGGCGGACGAGCCATCGAGCTTGCCGTTGGAAATCGGCAGGGACTGGACTCGGATCTCGTCGGTGGTCCCCTTCTTCCCGACCAGCAGGATGTCCGAGGCGGAACCCTTCTGAGCCGGGAGATTCGGGTTCATCGCATCCACTGGATTCGGCGAGGACACCAGCCAGCGGTGGAAATTCTTCTGCTTGTCCGAGTATGTCGGCGCCCCGGTGGCCGCAGGAGCCCAGCGCCAGGAGGTCCAGGCTCCTGTTAGATTGGGGCGACCCGCATTGTCGATCACGGAGCCCGCTGCGGCGGAGACCCGTTGATCCGGGCCCAGAGCCGTCTGCATGTCTCCTAGGGCCAGCATCAGCCCCAGACGGGCGTTGGCTCTCGCGACCGCATTCGCATCGCCCTGGCCCGAGCCGCGAAGCGTGATCGTCGAAAGCGTCAGCAGCCCGACCGCGATGACGGTGAGCAGCACCATCATGGTCAGGGTGACGATCAGCGCGAACCCGGCAGGTTGGGCCGGGTGGCGACGCGTTTGGAGATGGGTTTTCATGGGTTGAAAGATGGAGACTTGCGCAGTGGGCAGCGGCTGGATTCCCGGCTGAAGCGAACCAAGATGGCATCTCTGGGGTAACTGGATTTGCCGAGGACAAGAGCCGCTGCACGGGCTGAATACGGAAGATTACAATTGAGTTACATTGTATCTGAGACCGCTGGCGAGCAACCCGGATCTAACTGCAAATTCGGACAAGTGCTTGTCTTGAATTGTTCCGGGTTCCCCCTTATGGGCTACGTAAAAAATTTTGGTTCAGCTCAATCTGAAGCCATTTGTGAACTGATCGGACACGCATTTTCGGCGAATCCCCTCAGGGCGCAAGCGATGGGTGATGGGTTGTTTTGATCGATTCGCATCCATGGAGTGGAAACAAACGAGCAGGAGAAAGTGGGTTTGTTGCCCGGTCCAACCACGGAACCGGTGGCGGACTGGAGGAGAGAACGTAGCATCAAACGCCCCCGAACACTTGGATGCGACAGACATTTTTGTGTATGTTTCCGCCACCACCACGCGATCAATTCGGAAGCCGTGGCGGAGTCCCACGCGATCCGGCCAGAGGTTCTAGGGCAGTCGACTCCCGTCCGGGATGGAAAAGACCTTGAGCCGTGAGGTGTCCCCCCGCTCAAGGACCACGGCGGACTTCGGCAGTCCGAGTGTCTTGGCCAGAAACTCCCGGGCAGCGGCATTGGCTTTCCCCTCGACCGGCGGCGCGGCGATCCGAACCTTGAGCACCCTTCCCGAACGCGGATCCTCCTCCCAGCCGATGATTTCGCTGGTCCGGGCATTCGGGACGATGCTGACGACCAGCTTCACGGACGAAAGGATCAACGAACCAGGCGCGGACGCCAGTTTGGAGTTTCGCCCCGCCGGGAAACGATTAGGGTCCGCGCCGAGATGGAGGTAAACGATCAACCCGCGCAGGGCGGCTGGCGGTCATTCTGGGCGCTGGTGGCGATGCAGATCGCGCAGTCTTTCAACGTCAACGTCGTCAAGATCATCCTGGTGGTCCTCGGTGCCTGGCTGATCGAAAGGCAAATGGCTCCGAAGGGAGTCGAGCACCTGGTGACCGTGATGCTGGTCTTGCCCTACATCATCTTTGCCCCGACCTGCGGCTGGTTCTCCGACCGCTTCGCGAAAAGCGCGGTGATCCAATGGACCTCCTGGCTGCAGATCGCGGCGGTGGCCCTGACGATCTGGGCACTCCACGCCCGACATCTCGGGCTCGCCATCGGTGGCTTCTTTCTCATCTCCACCCAAGCCGCCTTCCTGAGCCCCTCGAAGGTCGGTGTGGTGAAGGAGCTGGTTGGCAGCAAGCGGCTCGGCTTTGCCAGCGGTGTCCTCGAAGGCACGGTCATCCTCGCCATCCTCGCCGGCCAGATCATCGGTGGAAACTGGTTCGACGCCAGACTGAGGGCGCTGGGCGATGGCTATGCCGCCACTTTCGAGCCGTTTTACTGGTTGCTGGTCATCGCTGGAGTCTCGATCGGGCTGGCCTACCTCGTTCGGCCGACCGCGAAGCATCCTGGTGCCCCCTGGACCTTCCAGCTCGCCACCAGTCACATCCGCGACCTGAAGGAGCTCTTTGCTTCGAGGCAATTGAGGCTCTGCGGCCTGGGAGTGGCCTTTTTCTGGGGCTTCGGCGGCTTCATCGCCCTGATCGTGCTTCAAATCGCCGAGACCCTTCACGAAGGAGGCAAAGAAGGCACCGCCACCACCTTCGCTGCGCTCTGGACCATGGCGGTGGTGGGCATCGCCATCGGCAGCGTGGGGGCCGGTCTGATCAGCCGAAAGAAGATCGAGATGGGACTCGCTCCGCTCGGGGCCATTGTGATGACCCTCGGCACCTTCCTTCTCGCCGTTTGTCCTCCGAACTCGGTCCTCCAGAAAATCATGCTCGTGATCGCAGGAGCGGGTGGAGCCGTCTTTCTGGTGCCACTCCAGGCCATTCTCCAGGACGCCCCGGAGGAGGATCGACGCGGCACCGTGCTCTCGGCCTCCGGACTTCTCAACAACCTCTCCGGCATCGCCTTCACCGTCCTCCAGTTCGCTCTGAAATACGGCAAGGTGCCGATCGGCCTGCAGTTCGCCGTGGTCGGACTGCTGACGCTGACCGTCACCTGGGTCTGCTTCAAGCACCTCGTGGTGGACTTCATCCGGCTGATCGGACTGGCCATCATCCGTTCGATCTATCACATCCAGGTCACCGGAGCGGCAAACGTTCCCGACAAGGGCGGAGTTTTGCTGCTGCCGAACCATGTGACCTTCGCCGATGCCTTTTATCTGACAGCCGCCTCTCCGCGACCCGTCCGCTTCGTGATGGACGAAACCTTCATGGCCAACGCGTGGATCCGCTGGTTCTCGACGCTTTTCCACACCGTCGCCATCTCCCGCGACAACCCACGTGAGGCCATCCGGATCACCATCGAGGCCTTGAAAGCAGGCCACGTCGTCTGCCTTTTCCCGGAAGGAAAGATCACCCGCACCGGCACCCTCGAAGCCTTGGAGCGCGGCTTCGAGCTGATCGCCAGACGCGCCAACTGCCCCATCGTCGCGGTGTGGGTCGATGGCTCGTGGGGCTCGATTTTCTCCTACGAACGCGGTCCGGGATTCCGGAAGAGGCCTTACCGGATTCCTCACCCGTTGAGCGTCGCCTTTGGGGAATCCATCCCCTGCAACAGCGCGGACAGGCAGCTCGTCCAACAGGCTTTCCTCAAGAGTTCCGCCACCGCGATCAGGGCTCGCTTCCCAGAAGAAGCGACCACCGCTGCCATCAATGCCCATCAGATTGGACAGCTCAACGCCCTGGCGCGACGCACCCCGTTTCGTGCTCTTGAGAAAGACCAGTCGGTCGATGAACTGCTTCCGGTGCTCAATGCGTTCAGCGCTGGGTTTGGTTCGGCCCTCGAACGCCATTCATCAATCAATCCGTCCTCCGGCATTTGGATCGGCGGAAGCGCACTCCGGGATGCGCTCACCTCGACGAGCGGGGAGAAGGCCATCACCTTCCTCGACTTCAGCCCGCAGGCTCTGACTCCGCTTGGGATTCGCGGCGTCGTCCATTTCCCCTGCCTCGCCATCGATGGACTCGTGGTGGCGATGTCGATGCCAGATCACCCCCCCGACTCGCTTGGGCAAAAAGCGGGCTCCTGGGGCAAGCTCGCTCCGGGTTTCCACCTTGAAGCTGATTCCAACGGCCTGTTGCGCATCCACAGCCCATCCGCCCCGGAAAGCGGTCTCCTGCTCCCTTCCGGCGCATCGCTCGACGACGAAGGCTTCCTGATCGCCGCCGCTTCCTGTTAGAATCCACGGACTGCCATGGCGACCGCACGCGTCCTGATCGACGGCCCCTCCGAGCTCGTCTTTGACTACGCCATCCCCGCCGGACTCAACGTCCAGGCCGGCTGCCGGGTGCGGATTCCCCTGCGGAGGAAATCGTCCACCGGCACCGTGCTTTCGGTCGAGGAAGGACCGCCGGGCGACTTCGCCCTGCGCGAGCTGGAATCGCTCATCGACCCACTTCCGCTGGTCACCCCGGTGCTGCTCAAGACCGGACGCTGGATCGCCAACTACTATGGATGTAGTTTGGAATCCGTCGTCCGCTCGCTCATCCCCGAATCGGTGCGCAGCGAGGAAAACTCCGCCAAGACCCGCCGCATCGCCGTCCTCGATACCGAACCCTCCGCCGAGGTTCTCGAGAAGCTCTCGAAAAAGGCCCCGCGCCAGCACGTCATCCTCACCCTGATTGCCAGCACTCCGGACAAACGCCTCGCCGTTTCCGATCTCGGCGAAGGCTCCAGCCCCTCGCTGAAAGCCTTGGAGAAACAAGGTCTGCTCCGCATCGAAATCGAGGACGTCCGCCGTGATCCCGAAGCCGACGGTGTCGAGGAAGTCCTCGAGTCCCAGCCGCTCACCCTCAACCCCGAGCAAGCCGCCGCTCTGGAGGTCGTCGTCGCCTCAATCCACAATCCCCAATCCCCGATCCTCCTCCTTGGCGTCACCGGTTCGGGAAAAACCGAAGTCTATCTCCAGGCCGCCCAGCACGCCCTCGATCTGGGGAAAACCGTTCTCGTTCTCGTCCCTGAAATTTCTCTCACACCCCAGACTGTTAGACGCTTCAAGGCCCGCTTCGCCTCGATGCAGGAGCAGGTCGCCGTGCTGCACTCGCATCTTTCCCAGGGCGAGCGCTTCGATGAATGGCACCGCATCCGCAACGGCATCGCCCGCATCGTCATCGGCGCGCGCTCGGCCGTCTTCGCGCCGCTGCCGGACCTCGGGCTGATCCTCGTCGATGAGGAGCACGAGACCTCCTACAAACAGGAGAACCCGCCGCGCTACCAAGGCCGCGATGTCGCCGTGCTGCGCGCCGCCTTCGAGCCCTGCGCCATCGTCCTCGGCTCCGCCACACCTTCGCTGGAGTCATGGCACAACACCCAGACCGGCAAGTATCAACTCGTCCGCCTCGATCAGCGCGCCGACGGCCAGTCAATGCCGCTCGTGCGCGTGGTCGACATGAAACTGGAGTCCGCCAAGCACAAGGGCAACACCACCTTCCTCTCCGACAAGCTCCGCACCGCACTCGAGCAGCGTCTTGAAAAAGGCGAGCAGTCGATCCTCTTCCTCAACCGCCGCGGATTTGCGAGAAGCCTGCAATGCCCGAAGTGCGGCCACGTCTGCCAGTGCCCGCACTGCGCCGTTTCCCTCACCTACCACCGCACCGACGACCGACTCGTCTGCCACGTCTGCGGCCATCAGGCAGTCGTGCCGAGGAAATGCCCGGAGTGCAAGGACCCCGCGATCATCCTCCAGGGCTACGGCACGCAGAAGGTCGAGGAAGTCCTCGCCAAGGTCCTGCCGACCGCGAAGTTTGCCCGCATCGACGCCGATGCCATGCGCCGGAAAAATGCGCTGCGCGACACGCTCAACGCCTTCAAGGCCCACAAGATCGACATCCTCATCGGCACCCAGATGATTGCGAAAGGCCTGCACTTTCCCAACGTCACGCTGGTCGGCATCCTCAACGCCGACGTCGGCCTGCACGTGCCGGATTTCCGCGCCGGTGAGCACACCTTCCAGCTCCTCACCCAGGTCGCCGGCCGGGCGGGTCGCGGCGATCTCGAAGGCGAGGTCATCATCCAGACCTTCACCCCGCATTCACCATCGGTGCAGTACGCGCGGAAGCACGACTTCGATGGCTTCTCCGAGCAGGAGCTGGAGTTCCGGCGCATGCTCAAGTTTCCGCCCTACTCGCACTTCGCGGTTCTAACAGCCCGATCCACCCACGAGCGTCGCGCCGAGTTCACCACCCAGACCCTGCACCTCCGCCTGAAGGAAAACCTACCGGAAAGCATCTCCCTCGGCGACCCCGTCCCCTCCCCCCTCGTCCGCTCCCACGGCCAGTTCCGTTTCCAAATCACCCTCCGAGCGCCATCCGCGCGGGTGCTCACACGTCACGTTCAAGGAGTCCTCGAACGAACCTCGTTACCCGAAGACGTCACCGTCGTCTTTGACATGGATGCGCAGAATTTTTCGTGAGGGGCCTGAGATGTCCAGGAGCGTGGGCATTCATCGATCCCGCTGAAAAGTGAGATTCGACCCAAATGATCCGATCCTTCCGTTCTGATGGTTCACGCAACGCCGAAGCGATGCAACGAAGACAGGGTCTTGGCTATGGTTTTGATTCGTCGCGTCGTTGCGCCGTCGCGTGAGATTTCCTCTTCGGATCTCCCACCTCCCGCTCCGGCCGATGGTGGGATGATCGTGAACCTGCGGATGCTTCGTCTTAGTGGTCAAGGCGAGGAGATGGAGGCGCTTGCCGCAGCTAACACAGCGTCGCCGGACTGACGAAAAGCGTGTTTCCAGAGTCTTGAATGAAAGCCAGCGCTTTGGCGCCTAGCTTGCTGCTACCAGCCAAGAACCAAAGCAAGGCATGGGCATCCAGCAGGGCCTTCATGGGCGATAGTCTGCAAAGGCATCGAGAGGCTCATCGAAATCATCGGCCAGCTCAATGCCAGGCACGGACCCGAAGCCGGGACGCAAACCGGAAGACGCGGGTGCCTCATCGCCGGCCTTGGACTTGAGAAAATTCAAGTAGTGCCACACCTCGCGCAGCAACGGCTCGGGCTGCCGGGAGATCTCGCTGATGAGAAGTTGCTGGATTGACATGGCTCATGGTTACCGCAAATCCGGAACGCTTCCAATTGCGGTTTCAGCGGGGTCGCGTTCATTGGACGTTGGCCATTTCGGCTATTCCTCTTCCCGCAGCACCGGCAGCCAGACCTTTGTCAGTATTCCTCCCATTCCCCCGTCCTTCATCGGTTTTTCATCATTGAAGCATCGACCCTCTGAAACGGCTGGATTCCAATGCTGACATGACACCGCTGAAGCAAATCCGTCTGGCCATCCTGATCGTGATCATCGGACTCGTGCTCAGTGGCGTGACCGCCTTTCCGCTGCTGCACGAACTGAATCTGCTGGCCGACCTGCTCGCGGGCGACTCGCGTGATCCATCGGCGCATGACGGTTTGATCCACTGGATCCTGTTTGTTAGAGAAGGGCTGGAAGCGACCTATCAACGTTACCCGTTCATCGCCTACGGCACCGATTGGCTGGCTTTCGCGCATCTGATGATCGCCCTGTTCTTCATCCTGCCGTGGCGGGACCCGGTGCGGTATGAGGGTGTGTTGAAAGTCGGGATCGCCTGCTCGTTGCTGATCCTTCCCCTGGCCTTCATCTGCGGGCCCATCCGTGGGATTCCGTTCTGGTGGCGGGTGATCGATTCCTCGTTCGGGATTTTCTGCCTGCCGCCGCTGATGTTCGCCCTGAGAAAGATCCGCCAGCTGTGATTCTGGGACTCCATGGTGTTCTCCCGAACATTTTTCTTGCCGACCCCCAAGAGAACTGTTCTCTTGATCAGTGAATCCCACCCACTGAATCATGAACCATCCAGTTGTTGAAAACGGACCCAGCACCCAGGCAGCCGAACGCACACCGGTCTATGCCGTCTACAAGCCCAACTCGCGCGGAACCGGAGGCGTCGTCCGCTTCGGGCTCAATCGAACCAAGGGAGCCCTCTTCCTCGATGCCGCCCCTCAGTGCGGTGAGAAGCAGTTCGACTGGGAGCAGAAGATCACCATGAAGTGGGGCCTCAGCGACCTCGGTGCGGCGCTCGCGGTGCTCCAGGGCCGGATGCCGCAGGCGAAGCTGTTCCATCAGTCGGAAAAGGCCAACAGCGCCTTCGAGCTGATCTCGCGCGATGATCCGGACCGTGCGCCGTATTTCCTCTCCATCTCCCGCCAGGAGCCCACGGTCCAGGCCCTCCGCAAGGTGACGATCCCGATTTCCCACGCCGAGGCTGCCGTGCTCGAAACCGCGTTCCGGACCGCCATCAGCCAGCTCATCGGCTGGTGATGGGCCGAACCCGTTCGCCGGGCTTCGCTTCCGGGCGCAGGTTCAGCGGCCCGATCCGCTGTCCCTGCCGGCAATGGGCATCCCGGGGCACCCTGCTCTTCGCATTCAGGAGATCCTTGGAATCTTCCCACCTCAAACCCGCTCAGCAGCGGAAAGATTGGCTCGTCAGGGGGATTCCGAAGGCCTTCCATCAGAGGTGAAATGCGCGGTCGATCCCTGCTCAGCCTTTTTCCTGCTGCCGCCGTGCTGCTTTCGCTGCGTGCCAAAGGGGCTCCGGTCACCGGGCCGCTCGTCAACGAGTCGGGCTTTTTTATTGCGGTGCAGGCCTGGTCGTTCCGCCATTTCACGCTGTGGGAAGGCCTGGAGAAAACAGCCGCCACCGGAGCGGCGGGCATCGAGCTGTTTCCCGGCCAGAAGATCGGCGGACCTCACGGCGATCTGGAGCTCGGCCCCGGCCTGCATGCCTCGGTTTATCGCTCGATCCTTGATCGGGCCGCGAGCCATGGGGTGGTGCCGGTGAGCTTGGGAGTCGTCGAGGTTCCCAATGTCGAAAACAAGGCCCGGCCGATCTTTGAAATGGCGAAGTCGCTGGGGCTTCATGGAATCAGCACGGAGTCGATCGGCTCGATCAGTACCCTCGAAGCTCTCTCAGTCGAATACGATCTGCGGGTCGGCTTTCACAATCACCCGAAGCCCACCGCCCTGTGGAATCCTCGGACGATTCTTGAGGCGGTGAAGGATCGTCACGCGAATCTCGGCTTCTGCGCCGACATCGGCCATTGGGCGAGTTCGGGTCTGGATCCGCTGGAAGTGGTCAGGAGCATCGCACCAAGGATCCGCTCGTTTCATTTCAAGGATCGCGCTTCGGCCTCGGAGCCCAGCCACGACCAGCCTCTCGGCATCGGCGTGCTGGACCTCCCTTCGATCCTGGATGCGGCGATTGCAGAAGGCTTCGCCGGCAATGTCTCGATCGAGCATGAATACAACTGGCACAGCTCCGTTCCGGAGATTGCCCAGGGTGTGGGCTATCTGCGGGCTTATGCCAGGCTGAGGGCCTGATCGCTCAACTTTTCTGCCACTCCATCTTTTCCCAGAGTCTGGCGCGGAGGGCCTCGGAGGCGGAACGGGCTTCAGCCTCCTTCTTGCTCTTGCCCTTGCCGGTGGCGAGGATGATGCCCTGCCACGAAACCTCGGTCTGGAACACCCGTCGATGATCGGGGCCGCTTTCACTGATCACCCGGTAGGTGGGGGCCTGCGGACAGAGGGCCTGGAGGCATTCCTGGAGCTCACCCTTTGGATTCCGCTCCTCCGGACTGGCGGCGAGGCCACCGATTTCCGACTGGAGCAGGCGCAGCGTGAGTTCACGGGCTGGGGCCATGCCGGCATCCAGATACACGGCCCCGAGTAGGGCCTCGAAGGCATCGGCCAGCGTGGAAAGCCGGCGGCGTCCCCCGGTGGTTTCCTCACCTTTTCCCAAAAGGACGTAGTCGCCGAGATGGATCAGCATCGCAAAGCGGGCGAGGGCGCGGCGGGAGACAATGCGGGAGCGAAGCTTCGTCAGACGGCCTTCGGGAAAGTCCGGGAACATCCGGTAGAGTTCCTCGGTCAGGATGAGCTGGAGCACGGCGTCGCCTAGAAATTCGAGCCGCTGGTTGTCGAAATGAGGCTGCTTCGATTCGTAAGCCAGGCTCGGATGGGTGAGCGCTTCGGCGAGCAGGAACGAGTTGCGGAATTTATAGCCAATCCGGCTTTCTAGGGGCTGCATGATCACACGGTCGAGATTGCCATCCTGCCCACCCGGAAGCGCCTGCTACCCGATGGAAAAGATGGGGTGATCGACGGGACTCGAACCCGCAACAACCAGAATCACAATCTGGGGCTCTACCATTGAACTACGACCACCATTGTTTCGGCGGGCGCGAGGCTTACGCGAGATTTCCGGATTGGGGAAGAGAAAAATCGGGCGTGTGATCAGATCAGGGACTTCCTGACACTCTCACGGTTCAAGAGGATCAGCACCAGCACCGGATAGATGCAGGAGAGAACGGGGGTGGCGATCATGGACGCGATCATGGTGGGTTTCATGACGGCCGCGAACATCTTGATCTCCGGACCCTGGCCTTCGAACTCGGCCAGCAGGCGATTCATTTCCGGAATGACCAGGGTCGCGACGAGAATCAGGTAGACGATCTTCAGGAGGATCGAGGTCCAGGCGTAACGATTCGACCAAGCCAGCCCTGACCGGCGGCCTTTCAACAGGCCAATCCCCCCCACGACTAAGGGAATGGCCAGCAGGATAGAGCTTCCATAGGCAAACCAGTTGATCGTTCGGGTAGCCTCAGTCAGGCTTCTGGAGACCCGTGCCTGCGCCTCTTGAATCCCCCCCGCGTTCTCTTGCATGCGCAGCATTGACTCACTGAACCCTTGGGAAATCAGGCCGAACAAGACGATCACGACTCCCAAACCGGCGAAGACCAAATGGAGGATGCCAAGCACCTTGATCTGCCCCGGTGGATTCGCGAGAGGCATCGGGGGTGGTGACATCGGCGGCGTGGAGGATTCTGGCGATTCCATCTTGCTCCGAGTTCAGACTTTCCTCCCAGTGGTGTCGAGGCAGGAACGTCGCCAATCCGATCTTGGCAAGACCCGCGTTTGCCACATCATCCCGACGCTGACACCATGCCTCGATTCCTGCCCCTTCTCCTTGCCTTGGTGCTGCTCACCCACTGCGGCGCACCGACCCCACCGCAGTGCAGGAGCATCCCGCGTGCATCGCGGCAGCCAGCACCCCAACTGATCGCCGAGGCCCGCGCTGCCTGGCGCATTCTGGAAAATCGCAGCCGTCGATCGGAATGGGCCAATGCCCAGGCCCGATACAACCTCGCGGTTGGAAAGCTCTTCGACCAGCTCCGCTGCCCGTCGCGACCCTGGTCGGACGCTGCGGCCTCACTGGGGACCTGTCTGGCACCACGCGAGCCGGATGACGCCAAGCTCGATGCGGTGCAGGTGATGTTTCCCGCAAGCAGCGTCAACACGAACTCGCTTGGTGAACGCAAGGTCACTCCAGGCTTGGGACTGCCGATCGTCGGCTGGTGCGACCAGACGGCGGAGGGTGGCGCAAAGCGGGCGATGTTCGCGCCCCCCACCGGACAGCCTTTCAGCATCACCGCCTTGCTGAGGTTCGATCGCGGAAATGTGCCGTCGTGGCAGTTCCTCGCGCCGCTTCAGAAATCGGAAACCACTCTCGGTGGCCGCAGCGTGAAACTCGCCGCCGACTGGTCGGCCGGGCATGCCTTTTACTGGCACATGTGCCTGCTCGATGACCTGACCGTGCAGAACGTCCTGCTGCCGGAGCGTTTCCAGGAGGAGATCGGTCTTTACTTCGGACAGCCCTACGATCCCGACCGCATCCCGGTGGTCTTTGTTCACGGCGTGAATTCCAGCCCCGCAACCTTCAAGCAGATGGTCAACGAGCTGGCTGGCCAGGAATGGTTCCGCAAAAAGTATCAGGTCTGGTACTTCAACTACCCAACAGGCAATCCCTGGATCGTCACCAGCGCCGCGTTCCGGGCCTTCATGAGCGAGGCGAAGACCTACGCCAAGGCCCACGGTGATCGCGGCAACATCGACAAGACGATCATCGTCGCCCACTCGATGGGAGGATTGGTCACCCGCTCCTCGGTCTGCGACCCCAAGCAGTGCTTCTACAAGGCCTACTTCAAGGTCCCGTTCGACCAACTCAAGCTCGATGCGCGGGGACGTCAGATCATTCAGAACGGACTGCTTTACAAGCCCGTCGATTACCCGAGCCGGGTCATCCTGCTGGCGGTGCCCCATCGCGGCAGCCCGATGGCGGAGCGGTATATCTTCTCCTGGCTCTCGAACCTCATCAAGTTGCCCAAACGACTCACGGTCGATCTCGTCGACATCACCCTGCGAAACACCGGCACCATCCTCTTGCAGAATCCAAACCGTCTGCCGACCGCGATCGACACCCTCACTCCGAACGATCCTTCCATTCGCGCCCTCCAGGAACTGAAGTTCCCGAAACACATCCGCATCCACTCGATCATCGGCGAGCTGGGCCATGGCAGCCTCGCGAAAAGCAGCGATGGCGTGGTTCCCTATTGGTCCGCCCATCTGGAAGGCGTCGAAAGTGAAAAGGTCGTCCCCTCCAGCCACATGATCACCGACAACCCGGAAGCCATCCGGGAGGTGGAACGCATCCTCCGGCTCAGCGAAAAGCCGAATTGAGCTGGAAACCCGACTTTCAGGTTTCGGAATCCGGATTTTCCCTCTACACCCGCCGCCGTGACGCCCGAAGAACAACTCAAGCTCCTCACCACCGGCACCGCCAAGGTCCTCTCGGAAAAGGAACTCCTCGAAAAACTCCGCCTCGGTCGGCCGCTGCGCGTGAAGCTCGGGGTCGATCCCACCGCGCCGGACATCCACTTCGGTCACACCGTCGCGCTTGAAAAACTCCGCCAGTTCCAGCTCCTCGGTCATCAGGCGGTGCTCATCATCGGTGACTTCACCGCCACCATCGGCGACCCCACCGGCCGCTCCGCCACCCGACCGCCGCTGACACGCGACGAGGTCCTTTTCAACGCCGAGACCTACACCACCCAGGCCTTCAAGATCCTCGACAAGTCGCTCACCGAGGTCGTCTACAATGGCGATTGGTTCCGCAAGATGACCTACGAGGAGGTCCTCAAGCTCAACGGTCGCGTGACCCTCCAACAGATGCTGCAGCGCGAGGATTTCCGCAACCGCATCGACTCCGCGCAGGAGGTCCGCCTTCACGAGCTCCAATATCCGATCATGCAGGGCTGGGACTCCGTTGAGGTCCGCTCCGACGTCGAAATCGGCGGCACCGACCAGCTTTTCAACATCCTCGTCGGCCGCGATCTCCAGAAGGAGGAAGGCCAGCCGCAGCAGGTCGTCATGCTCATGCCCCTGCTCGTCGGACTCGATGGCGTGAAGAAGATGTCGAAGTCCTACGGCAACTACGTCGGCGTCAGCGATCCGGCGCAGGAAATGTTCGGCAAGCTCATGAGCGTGTCCGATGACACGATGGATCTCTACTACACCCTTCTGTTAGGTGAAACCCGCGATACCGACGGCCACCCGATGGAGGCCAAGAAGTCGCTCGCCGAGAAACTCACCGGCCGCTACCACGGACCGGAGGCTGGTGCCGCCGCCCGCGCCGACTGGGATACTCGTTTCTCGAAAAAGGACCTCGCCTCCGCCGAGCTGCCTGAGCTGCCGCTTTCCGGGCTTCCCTCCGAACTCACCGTCCTCTCTCTAACAGCCCACAGCTTCAAGACCGCCTTCGATCTGGAAAAGTCCAACGGCGAGCTGCGCAAACAGTTCATCACCACCGGCTCCGTCCAACTCAACGGCGAAAAGCTCACCGACCCGTCGGCGACCGTTTCGCCGGCTGCCGGTGATGTGCTGAAGCTTTCGAAGAAGCATGCGGTGAGGTTTGTGTGAACCTTAGTGGATCAAAACGGCGGTCCCGTAGGCAGTTCCGAGAAAGTTCAAAACGTTCGAATTTGAGTCGACGTCGATGTCCCATCGGAATCCAACAACAGCGTTAGCACCCAAATAGCTCGCACGGAGTTGGATCTGACTAACGGCGATCATGAATGCAATCTCCAGGTCGCTTGATACAAATGACGAACCTGCGTGATGGACTCCCATGCTCATTCCTCCGTCAGCAGCCATCCCAAAGCTGGTTATCGACTGCCCCAAACCATGGCTTTTTGACAATTGGCCCAAACGCTTTGCTTCTTCGATGACGTGCCGTTGCCTGCTCTTGAGAAGTTCGAATTCCTCTTTCATGCCGCCGCGGCTCCCAATAACGAAATTGACAGGAGCAATAATCTGACACGCCCCTTCGATATTCGATGAAGTCACCGGAATCTGGTTGGGCCTTATTCTGCCCCCTTCGGAGACAACTGCCCCTGATGATGCGCTGTCATCAGGCACAATCAGCTGTGCTCCACATCCAAGGCACTCCACGGCAAATCCAACCTCCTCGTCCTCTGCAAAAATCATAGAGCAACAACCAGGACAAATGAACTCAATGCTCATGGATTTGTTTACAGGTCTCTAGAACCAATGCCAAGCTACAACTTTTAACCCTTTCCAAGCAGCGGATCCTTCGAAGTCGGTCGAGCTCTTTTGATTTCCCCATTGGCGTCCCGCCTCCGATCACTGATACTCCCCGCATGTCCGTTCCCACGCTCTACATCAAGCCCGGCTGTCCCTGGTGCGACGAGGTTGTCGATTACCTCGAAAAGAAGAAGATCTCCTACAAGGCCCAGGTCGTTTCAGGAAATCCGGAGGCGATGAAGGAGATGGTCGCCCTGTCCGGCCAGACCAAGGCCCCGACCATGGACTGGGACGGCGAGGTGCTCGCGGACTTCGGCGTCGATGAGCTGATCCCCTTCCTCAAGGAGCGGAATGTGATTTGAGGAGTGATCGCTTGATCAACAATCAACATTCGTCATCCGTCATCCGTCAACTCCCCCTAGGATATCAATAACTTACCCACCCCTTGGAGCCATTCAAGAATGCGCTGGGTAGCGCGGCGCGACTCGGTCGCTTCTATTTGGCCTTGGGTTGGCCCAGCTTGCTTCGTGCGAAGGTGAGCAGCAACTCCTCCCAGTCATCTTCAAACGCCGGCTCCTCCAAGGATTCGATCCGCTGACGATAATCCTTGTCTCCTTTCGGCCAGCTTGCCTCATTCCCCTCCTGAACTGCCCTTTCGTAGTCAGGGCGCAGTGCCTCAATCGCTTTCAAGCAGCCCTTGGCTCCAATGGCTTCAAGATCCGAACGCCTTGAGTCGAGCCACGAGAAATAGCTTGCGACATCTCCGGAATTCAGGATCGAAGATTGCCAGAAATACCACATGTCTGCGAATGCACTTTCATCCACAGTCATGCCGGCGTAAGATCCATTGACCCGACCTCCTCCAGGCATCTTGCCAATGACGGAATCCGCATACTCCTGCAACTGCTTTCCGGCTGAGTGGGCGTCAGATTGCTTCATGCTGTCTTCCTGGCGATTGGGATGGTTGTCGCAGCCTGATGAAAGCACCGCCGCAAAGGCATACGCGATCAGGTGAAGCTTCATTTTTCAGTGGATATCAACTACCTTTTTTCGATTTTGAATCATCTGTTACTGGCCGAGGATTCCCTTGGCCGGGATGAAGACAATGTCGTCCTTCTTCAAGATCAGCTTGTCCCCTTCACGAGGGATCTCAGCGAATTTGTAGATCTTGCTCTGAGGTTCTCCGGGATCATTCATGGTCGCGTTCGAGGGTCGTTCGAGTCGAATGACCGTGAGAGATTTCGCGGACCCAAACTCCGTCCATCCTCCGCAGATTTTCTCTAGCTCTTGAACGGTCGCTGGTGACGAAACCTTATAGACTCCGGGCTTCTTGAGGTCGCCCGCGAAGTGAACCCAGACATCTTCGGCCGAGACAGTCGTGGCGAGAGCAAGCAGGACTCCCATCACGAGATGGACAATTTTCCGATTCACTTTGTTCCGGTTCATCCATGTAGGACTATCATCCTCGTTATCCCAGTCAATTCTGGGTGGATGGTTTTGCTGATCTTGATGGAATCCCCCTGAAGAGCGGAACTACGAGCGGGGACTATCGCGTCACGCCACGCGGAGAGGCTTCGATGAAGGCGATGAGATGCTTCACCTGGTCATCGTGGGCGTTGACGGTGGCTTTCAGGGAGCTGAGGGCGGTGGAGAAGTTGGCGTCCTTTTTGAGGAAGAGCTTCTTGTAGGCATTCTTCAGCTCGCGGATGGAGGCTTCGGAAAATCCACGGCGCTGGAGGCCGACGAGGTTCAGGCCGCGGGTGGCGGCGGGGTTTCCATCGACGATCATGTAGGGCGGGATGTCCTGGATGATCTTCGAGCAGCCGCCGGTGATGGAGTGGCAGCCGATGCGGCAGAACTGGTGGACGGCGGTGAGGCCGGAGACGATGGCGTGGTCCTCGACGATGACGTGGCCGCCGAGGGTGCCGTTGTTGGAAAGGATGACGTGGTTGCCGACCTGGCAGTCGTGGGCGACGTGCGAGTAGCAGAGGAAAAGGTTGTCGTTGCCGATGCGCGTCGGCGTGTGGGCGTGGGTGCCGCGATGGATGGTGGTGTTTTCCCGGAAGACGTTGCGATGGCCGATGAGGAGGTGGGTCGGCTCGCCCTCGTACTTCAGGTCCTGGGTCTTTCCGCCGACGGCGGCAAAGGGGAAGAACTCGTTGGCAGCTCCGATCTTCGTCGGCCCATCGATGACGACGTGCGAGTGCAGCACGCAGTCATCGCCGAGCTCGACTCCCGCGCCGACGACACAGAACGGCCCGATCCTGACGTTGTCGCCGAGGATCGCGTCCGGGGAAATGATCGCGGTGGGATGGATCATGGTCGGGCAATCGCAACCGACCCGCCACCCGATGGCGACTGTTTTTTTCGTCCAGCGTCCGGGAATCTCAGGAATTGGGGGAAAGCGGGCCGATCCGGGGAAGCGGACCGGCCCGTCTGGCGATCAGAATTCCGTGCGGAGTCCGGCGATGACGCCTCGTCCGGCCATGGGGGCGATGTCCTTCAGGAAGGAGGTGCTCTGGCGGGCTTCCTCGTTGGTGAGGTTGTTGCACCGGAGATAGAGGGTGGTGTCGAAGCCGCCGAGTTTCAGGTCATAGCTGATGCTGGCGTTGACGAGGAAATAGCCATCGGTGGCGAGCTCGTAGTTGGCATGGCGGTCCTGGCTGGCGGCGTACTGGCCTTCGAGCCGGGCGCTGAAGGGGCCCTTGGAGTAGTCGAGCGCGGCGCTCGCGCGGAACGGGGGGATGCGCGGGACGGGCTCGCCGGTTTTCCGGTCCTCGGCGTGGACGTAGTCGGCGCGGAGGATGAGGTCGAGGCGCTGATCGCGGGTCGAGGTAGTGGTATCGCCAGCCGCCGGGGCCTCGACGGGTGCGAGCAGGTGGAAGGTGGTCTCGATTTCCCCGCCGTAGAAATCCGCGCCGATGGCCTGGTAGGCGAAGACCGGCAGGAGATCGACCGGGTCCACGGCTCCGGTGGGCTGGGCGCTGACGAAGTCGTTGAAGTGGTAGTAGAATCCGCTGACGCTGCCGGTGACGCGGCCGGATTTTTTCCGGAGGGAAAAATCAAGCGAGATCGAGTCCTCGGTGCCGAGGTTGGGGTCTCCGATCTCGAAGATGCCGGTGGCGACGTGGGGGCCGTTGGCAAAGAGCTCGACGTAGGTCGGCGGACGCTGGGTGTAGGCGAGGGAAAGCGCGATGGCGTAGTCCTCGACGGGGTTGTAAACGATGCCGGCGGAGGTGCTGAAGGCATCGAATCCGCGCTCAAGGCCGGGGCCGAAGCCGGGGCTGAACTGGGTTTCGCCGGTCTGGTGATCGTAGCGGGCTCCGAACTGGAGGCGGATCTGGTCGAGGGGGATTTCCTCGAAGAAGAACAGCGAGTTCGTCCGGGTTTCCACCGACGGCAGGAAGGCCTCCGCGCCGAGGGCGGAGAACTCGCTGGCCTGGGACTCGACTCCGAACGCGCCTTCCAGCGGCCCGATTTTTTCATGGAGGAGTTCGATCCGGCCGTTGAAGCCCTCGATCAGGAACTGGGTGCCGGGCGTGGTGGCCTCGAACTCAGTGTGATCGTAGTCGGAGTAGCCGAGCTTGTAGTTGATCTCCTTGATCCAGGGGGCGGGATTGTAAAAGGCCCCGCGCAGATCCCAGCGGCGCTGGCGGAGGTCGATGGTGACGTCCGGTTCGCCGACCGTGCCGTAGTTGGAATCGACCCCGGAGAAGGAAAGCCCGAAGAAGCCGCCGTCCCAGATGTAGGATCCGCCGAGGCCGGCGCCCTTGGAGTCGGTGGCGCTGTTGGGGATGAAACCGTACGGCTCGGGCGTGCCAGGGGGCAGCGGCGTGGTGGCACGCAGGGCGGCGGAGCGGGCAAAGCCGGGGATGTCCAGATTCTCGGTGCTGCGGTTGAACCCATCGAGGTGGAACACGATCGGTCCGGCCCCCCAGGTGAGGGCGCCGGATTGGGAAAACAGGTCGTCGACGGAGCCGACACTGGTTTCAAATTTCCCCGAGGGATACTGCCCCTCGAAGCGCTCCTGCGGGATGCGGTCGTCGATCACATTGACCACGCCGCCGATGGTGTTCGGGCCGTAGAGCAGGGTGGCGGGGCCGCGCACGACCTCGACGGAGCGGATGGTCAGCGGGTCGGTGGCGACGGCGTGATCGGGGCTGACATTCGAGACATCGATCACCGAGGTGCCGTTTTGAAGGATGCGCACGCGGTCATCGCCGAGGCCGCGGACGACTGGTCGGCTGGCACCGGGACCGAAGGACGTGGAGCTGACGCCGGGTTCGTGGTTGAGGGTTTCCCCGAGGGTCGGCTGGAGTTTGAGCTGGAGATCCCTGCCCTTCAGGACGGTCGCGGGCTGGACCTGTTGGAAAAGGGTTAGGTCGAAGCGGTTGGCGGTCACCATCACCTCGTCGAGCGAGTTGGTGGTCTCGGGTGCCTGGGTTTCGTCCGGCTTGGGTTTCTTGGGAGCAGCGCTTTCTTCAGCTAAGGAAAGCGGGGCCATGGAGGCAAGGAGGCCGAGGCCCCCGACGATGGAACGGGAAATGGGATTCATGAGTACGGTTTGAAAGGAGGCGGCGCCAATTCAGGAAAACGCGGCATCACGGCACGCGCCGCCAAGGCGTCGTGCTGCCGCTCAAACATCTCGCGAGGGTCCGACCGTACTTACGGCCCTCGCGGAGGTGCATGCGCCAGGACTCCTCCGACCAGATGGCCTGGAGTGGAGTCAGCGGAAATGGAGACAACCGGGGGAGCCGATGGCGGCTCCGTGTCGATGGTGACCGGAATCACTTCCGGCGTGACGGTGTCGTAGCCGCCCTGGAGCATCAGGGTGACCGCGCACTCGTGACCCTGATCGGCGGCCTCATCGTGGAGGCACTTGTGAAACGCCCCACTGGCAGCCATGGCCTGCACCACCAGCAACTGCACCAACACGACCAGGGCCGTGAGGGCCCAGAATCGTTTGATGGGTGTGGAAAGCGCCATGGGAGGAGAACTACGGGGCCAGATTCACCAGGAGCCCTTTCAACAATCGATCCTGAAAGCAGCTTCGGCGGGAGTTCTCCTAGCTGATTCCTGCCAAGTGGTCCAGCCTTGATGCAATTGAAATGCAAAAGATGTTTTTGAACAAGATGGACCTGGTTGGCAACGAGGCCACGTTCCCCTGTTTGGAAGGATTGGAGATTCTCCCGAGTTCTCGCAGTCCTTTGCGGGAAACGGCCGACCCTCCGCGCACCTTCGCGCCGATCCCCACCGGGCCCTTCTGCGCAAGCCTGTCTCATCACAACTCCCCTTCCTTCTTGTCGTGCCCGCATCGTCCGAGCGCTTCATGTTGATCGGCACAGCGGCGCGGTCGGACCTCTTTCAGGCTGGCTGCGTGGAGGACCTCGAGCGGGGCTTACTACCTCGGAGCGCGGTGGAACAAGGTGCATGTCCCGACGGTCTCACTGGAGAGCTTCACCTGATGTGGGATCAATCGTCATCATCGCCATGGGTCGACTTGGGCCTTGGCTTTTCAAGGTCGGCCTTGAGTTGGTCCATCGTGAGTCCGACCGCCTCGAGAGCGGCAGCGGCGGCGGCAGGATCCTCCTTTTTCCACGTCTGATAGACGACCATGAGCGACTCGGCGCGCAGGCTTTCATTGCCGATGGAGGCGGCCCATTCCATGGCTCCGGCCGGGTCTTGATCGGAGACCTTGACGGAGTAGGCCCGGCTGGCCCGATCCAGATCCGGGCACTTCGGCAGGGTGCGGAGCCATTCCCCGGCCGCCTTCGCATCCCGGTCCACCCAGGTGCTTGCAATGTCCGTGTAGGTGCTGCCGAGGTCCTTGGGATCGGCCATGTCGATCATGAACGCGGCGGCTTTGGCCGGTTGGGTGTGCATCAGCGGCATCCCGACCCACCTGGCCACCTCCTCGTGTCCGCCCGGGGGAAGCTTGTGGGCCAGTTCGATGGCCTGATCCGGATCCAGGCTCGCGATGAGATGCAACAAGGCTGCCCAGCCCTTCTCCCGTTCACTGGAATTGCCGAGTTTGCCAATCTCCTCCAGCAAGCGCAGCCGGGCATTGTAGTCCATGGCGGCGATCGCCTCAGGATCCCACAAGACACGCTTGTAGGCGCTCAGATCCGCCGGGCGAATCCGCCGAGTCCGGGAGCCGTCCTTGTCCTCGACGCTGTTCGCAGACCCGGCCGACAAGTCCCTGCTAGATTCAAGGCCTGCGCCGGCCTTGGGGTCACCCTTGCGCCAGCCAAACCAACAGCAGCACGCCAGGATGCAAATCAACACAGCAGCGAGGATGGAGTGCTTGGGTTTCATGCGACGAATGAATCAATGGATAAAACCAAGAGTGTGCTTTCCCGTGAAGACGAATCCACTGCCCGACCCGATCGTCGCTGGAGCCGCCTCCGGGAACTCGTCGCAAGCGGCCACCTGCTTCCGAAAGGCCTGGGCCTAGCGGCCTACTGCCTCAGAGCCCGGCGGCTGCAGGGCCTTGGATGGAATTGCGTGTCACGAGTGTCTCAGTCGGGGGCTTCATGCTGCAAGGAAAGTCCGAACACTTGAATTTCCTAACAGACAGCCTTCTTCTCCGGAAAAGCGCCGGCCATCCCACGTGACGGAACGCCCAGCGACTTCAATCCGCGCGAGATGAATTTGTCCAGTGACCTCCAAGGGCAGAAGAAGGGAGTCTGTTCACGCCTGTGGACTCCATTCTGCCCGATTGTTCACGAGACACCCGAGCGTGTAACCGAAGACGAGATGCCCGATCCAGCTCAGCAGCAGGCTGGTGGGGGTGATCACAAACATCATCTCCTCACCCCGCGGAGAAATGTGGAGGGTGAGGATGAGACAGGCCCACACGAAACAGCCAAAGCCAAGCGCGATGCATTTCGTCACACGGGGCGTGATGCGCGGTGGTTTCAGAAAAGCAAAGACGCAAACAAATGCCATGCCCATTCCACCACCATTTCCGAGATATCGCCACAGATAACCGAGGGCCGGGTGAGGCTGACCATCCCCGACCAGCATGCCGCCGATCTTGGGAATGAAATCGTCCATCCATCCGGCGTGGATGAAGGGAATGCGGACGCAGTCATAACAGGTGACGGCGATGATGCCCATGAGGTAGCCACGGAGCATCAGCCTGCCATGACAGGGGCGATGGCAACTCAACGCCGTGGCGATGCCGAGCGCCGGAATGACCAGGAGGAGCGAGGCCACGGGAAGGGTGAAAATCCCCATCAGCGACAAGGCAAGAGCCGTGATGGGAGAGAACCCAATTCCGAACATCAGGATCGCCGCCACGGCCTCGTCGAGCGCTGGAATCCTGATTTTCCAGGGCAGGCCGACAGACGGCCGGGCATCGTGAGCGAGTGGCCTGGCGAACCTTTTCATGAACGGGTTTGGCAGGTGAAAGCTACGGGTGACCCATCAGTTCACCTTGTACTCGGCGCGGACGATGGTGATGATGTCCTTCTCGTAGGATGAGGTGTCGTTGTTGCCCTCGGTCGAGGTCTCGGTGGAGTTCGCCGGGTTGATGTTGATGATGCCCATCGACGAATCCACGAGCGCTCCGATGCCGGTGTTTCCAGCCGAGCGCAGGATGTTCTCGGCGCGGTTGCGGGCGTCCTTGGCGGCCTCTGCCAGCATCTCCAGCTTCAGCTCGCCGAGACGGGTGTAGTAATAACTCGGCTCATTCGAGGTGACGAACACGCCCTGCTCCAGCAGCGAGGTGATCTCACGCGACGCCTTCTCAATCTGCGGGACGTTTGACGAACTCACCGACACCACCTGGATGGCGCGAAAGCCGATCGACTTCCGGGTTTCCGACCGCAGGGGCACGGTGGTGCCGGGGAGCACCTTGTCCTCGCGCACGGTCTCGAACTGCTCGGTGAGGCTGGCGGACTGGGTCTTGATGTC
>JAIXPW010000065.1 GCA_027485995.1 Verrucomicrobiaceae bacterium | reverse complement strand
TGCCCCACCATTGAGAAGCCCGGAAGCATTCTGAGTGTAGGTCCTGATCGAGTCGGCGGCATTGACGGTCAGGGTTCCCGCATTGGTGACGTCGGCGCTGACATCCAGGCCGCCGTTGGAATCCACCAGTGTGGCGGCGGCGGAGATTGCGACCGGAGTGCTGGTCGATGTGCCAGTCAGCGTCAACATGCCGGACGTGACCGAAAGTGATCCTCCGCCAATGGAACCGGAAACCAGCACGGTGCCGGCACTGGTGGCATTGCCTGACAATTTTCCCGATACCGTTCCGCCGTTGAGCATGGCCCCGGACGTGACGGTCAGCGTGGCGGATCCATCCAGAACACCGCTGCCGTTTTGCGTGTAGCTGGTGATCGTATCGGCCGCATTTACCGTCAAGGTTCCGGCATTGGTGACGTCGGTCGAAGCAGAAAGCCCACCATTGGAATCGATCAAGACGGCTCCCGAGGAAATGGAGACCGGGTCGTTCGTTGAAGCGCCAGTGAGGGTGAGCGTGCCACCCGTCACGGAAAGCGATCCGCCCCCAATTGCGCCTGATACCAGGACGGTGCCCGTGCTCGTCGTTGTCCCTAACAGACTTCCTGATAACGTGCCGCCATTGAGGGTCGCGCTGGTGACCGTCAGGGTATCTGATCCATTGAGAAGGCCACTGCCGTTCTGCGTGTAGATGTCGATCGTGTCAGCCGCATTCACCGTCAACATTCCGGCGTTGGTCACGATGGCAGACGATGAGAGCCCGCCGTTGGAATCGATCAGGACCGCTCCGGACAAAACATCGACCGCATTGTTCGTCGAGGTGCCAGTGAGGGTCAGGGTTCCACCCGTCACGGAGAGTGATCCACCGCCGATGCTTCCTGAAACCAGTACTGTGCCCGTGCTTGTCGTGTTGCCCGAGAGGTTTCCCGACAAAGTGCCTCCGTTGAGCGCAGCGCTTGTGACCGTCAGGACATCCGTGCCAGCGAGAATCCCACTGCCGTTCTGCGTGTAGGTGGCGATGGTCTCAGCCGCATTCACCGTCAACGTCCCGGCGTTGGCGAGGGTGGTTGAGGAAGAAAGGCCTCCTGCGGAATCGATCAGGGCGGCTCCCGACGCAACATCGATTGTTCCATTTGTGGATGTGCCTGTTAGGGTCAGGGTTCCACCCGTCACCGAAAGCGATCCACCGCCGATCGAGCCGGAAACGAGCACCGTGCCCGTGCTTGTTGTATTGCCTGAGAGATTGCCTGAGACCGTGCCACCATTGAGGGTCGCGCTGGTGATCGTCAGAGTATTCGTGCCAGCGAGAATCCCACTGCCGTTCTGAGTGTAGGTCAAGATGCTGTCGGCGGCGTCGACCGTCAACGTTCCAGCGTTGGTAAGGACGGCGGTGGAGATGAGCCCGCCATTGGAATCGATCAGAGCAGCTCCCGAGGAGATGTCGACGGTGCTGTTGGTCGAGGTGCCGCTCAGAGTCAATGTCCCGCCGGACACCGAAAGGGATCCACCGCCGATCGAGCCTGAAACCAGCACCGTGCCCGTGCTTATCGTGCTGCCTGAGAGACTGCCGGAGACCGTTCCACCATTCAGAGTAACGCTGGTGACAGTCAGGGTGCCTGCGCCAGCGAGAAGCGCATTGCCGTTCTGTGTGTAGCTGGCGATTGTTTCCGCTGCGTTCACTGAAAAGGTGCCGGCGTTGGTGACACTTGCAGTCGCTTCGAGCCCCCCGGCTTGATCCGAAAAGGTCGCACCTCCTGAGACATCCACCGTCCCACTCAAAAGGCTGCCGGTCAGGGTGAGGGGTCCGCCACTGACCGAGGTCTGGCCACTGTAGCTGTTCGAGTTCGAAAGGACCAGGGTGCCGGTACCGCTTTTGATCAATCCATCTGCACCCTCCAGCACCGAATCGATCGTCAAGGTGCCCGTCTGGACGTTGATCAATGGAGTGGTCAATGCCGCATCCTGAACCAGGGTGATCGAGCCCGCGTTGATCGTGTAGTTCGCGCCGTCCTGAAGGATCCCGTGGGTTTGGACCGGATCGAAAACCGTAACCGTCCCTCCCACCGCATCCTGGAACACCGCCACATCGTTCACCGTGTCAGGCCATGCGATATTCCCAGAGCCCGCTCCGGAAACCACGTTCCAGTTCTTGTCGCCGGGGCTGGTTCCCCAGTTGCCGTCACCACCTGAGCCGCCGGGGTTCCAGAACTGGTTGGTCGCGGACCATGAGACACATGGCAACCAAGCGCCGGAGAGACAGCATGTCATCACCAGCAGGGGGAGGGAATTCGAACGATTACGCGCCTTCATAGACTATCCGAGGCAATTCACTTAATTGATAACGGCCTGCAGGCTAGGACCCAAGCCGCCTAGGTCAAATGGATTCCCAATCCGCGGGAGATTCATGATAATTTGCACTTGATGTGGATTGGGATCCTCTTCGTGACGAAAAAATCGAATTGCCAGAGCAGGTTCGAATCCTACCCTAGGCTTGAACATCCGATAGGTCATTCCGCTGGGTCCAGCATTGCTGGCAGTCCTCTTCTCATTTTTTGAGCCCTCAATCTCCCCTCGTTTCGATGAATGGCTTCCCCAAGTACGTTTCGACACTTTTAGCCGCCTGTCTGCTCATGATGGCGGGTGCCTCAGAGGCAGCCATTGTCAATGCGACCTTCAACGCATCGACGGATGTGCCCGTGACCGCCACCAGCTACGCGGCTACCGGTAACACGGTGACTTTTGCCCTAAACTTCGCGCCGTTACCGGGCACAGTACTGACCGTGGTGAAGAATACCGGAAATGGGTTCATCGACGGCAGTTTTGACAACCTGGCGCAACTTCAGGCCGTGAGTCTGAACTACAACGGGATTTCTTACCCGTTCGTGGCAAACTACTACGGCGGCAGCGGCAACGACCTGACGCTGCAGTGGGCCAACACGCGGCTGCTGGGCTGGGGGAACAACCCCAACGGCACCCTGGGCGATGGCACCACTACGAACCAACTGGCACCGGTGGCAGTCATTCCGGGTGCATTGGCCGGAAAGTCCATCCTCCGGGTGGCGGCAGGCCTGGGGATGAACATCGCCTTGGCCGTGGACGGCACGTTGGCCGCTTGGGGTTACAGCCCCGGAAACGGCAACATCTCGTCCACGCAGCCGGTGCTGGTGGACCGCAGTGGCGTGCTTGCGGGCAAGACTCCCATCGCGATCGCCACAGGCAATCTCCATGAACTCGTACTTTGCAAGGACGGCACGCTCGTCGCGTGGGGCGACAATACCTTCGGTCAATTTGGAAACGGCACGACCTACAACAGCGACTCGCCGGTCGCAACCACGCTCACCGGTGTCCTGGCCGGCAAGACGGTGGCCGCCATCTCCGCCGGCAATTCCCACACGCTGGCCTTATGCACCGATGGAACGCTGGCAACCTGGGGCAGAAACAACTATGGGCAGTTGGGCACAGGCAACAACACCGACAGCAGCGTGCCGGTGCTGGTCACACGCGCGGGCGTCCTGAATGGCAAGACGGTCAGCGCAATCTCTTGCGGCGACAATATGGCGCTGGTCTTGTGCACCGACGGCACCCTGGCGTCATGGGGCATCAATGCCGAAGGCCAACTCGGCAACGGCCGCACCACCAATAGTTCGGTGCCGGTGCTGGTCAACCGCACGGGCGTGCTCAACGGCAAAACGGTTACGGCCATTTCCGCCGGCGGCGCGGCTTGCATGGTGCTGTGTTCGGACGGGTCGTTGGCGACCTGGGGGTTCAATTCCTCAGGCCAGTTGGGCAACGGCAGCAAGACCCTGAGCTCGGTGCCAGTGTTGGTGACTCGCACGGGCGTGCTGAGCGGCAAGACCGTCACGGCGATTTCCTGTGGAGACTCGCATGCGGCGGTCCTCTGCTCGGACGGCACCCTTGCAAGCTGGGGCTCCGCTTTTGTCGGTCGCCTGGGCAACAATAGCACCACGGACAGCAGTGTGCCGGTGCTGGTCAGTACCGGCAACCTCACCAGCAGCGAGGTGTTTTCCTCCGTGGACTGTGGGTTCGCCCAGAACATGGCGCTGGCGGCTTCGCTGCCCCTCCCGGTCGCCACCACCCTGGCCGCGACCACAGTCCGCAACTCGACAGCCACGCTCAACGGCACTGCCATTTCCAACGGCAGCGCGGTGTCACTGGCTTTCGAATATGGCACCACCACCGCCTACGGCAGCACCATCGTTGCCAGTCCGGCTACGCTGCCAGGCTCGGGAAACTCAGCCGCCAGCGCCAATCTAACGGATCTGATTCCCGGTGCGACCTATCACTTCCGCCTGGTGGCCACCGGCGCCGGCGGCGTGACGCGCGGCGGTGACATGACGTTCACCACCAACACGAATGCCGTGTTGTCGTCGCTCACCGTGGGCCAGGGCACGATGTGGCCGGTGTTTTCCAGCTCGGTTTTCCACTATGAGTTGGTGGTCCCCTTTGCGACGGCAGGTGTCCGCTTTACGCCGACGGTTGCGAACTTCGGAGCAACAGTGCGGGTCAACGGCATATCGGTGGCAAACGGGACGGCGAGCGCTCCGGTTTCTTTGGCCGTGGGCAGCCAGACCATCATGATCGATGTCGCCGCCGTCGACGGAATCAATACCTGCAGCTATGAGGTAAAGGTGATCCGGCGGCCCGAGGTGTTCACGTTCGCAAGCGCCAGCGAGGTGCCGCTCTCGGTGGGCGGATTGAAAGCCAGCGGCAGCACGGTCCAGTTCGCGTTGAACTTCGCCCCGCCGGTGGGGACCAATCTAACCGTAGTGAACAACACCGGCGGGCAGTTCATCCAAGGCACTTTCGACAATCTCACCCAGGGGCAGCGGGTGGATCTAACATTTTCAGGTGTATCCTATCCGTTCGTGGCGAATTATTTCGGCGGCACCGGCAATGACCTGGTGCTTCAATGGGCGAACAACCGACTTGTCGGTTGGGGCTATAATACCTCCGGGCAATTGGGCACCGGTACCAATGTCACGCTAAGCCAGGTTCCGGTGGCAGTGAGCAGGGCCGGCATTTTGGCAGGAAAAACAATCATTTCGACAGCGTTCGGCAGTGCCCATCAGGTCGCGCTCTGCTCGGACGGAACCGTGGCATCCTGGGGAGCGAACGGATCGGGTCAGTTGGGAAACAACGCGAGTTCGACGAACAATGTCTTCGAACCGGTGACGGTGGATAGAACAGGCGTACTCGCGGGCAGAACCGTCATTGCCGTAGCGGCGGCCGGGACTCACACTCTCGCTTTGTGCTCGGATGGCAGGATTGCCGCTTGGGGGGCCAATTCCCGCGGCGCACTTGGAACCACCAGTGGAACAGGTAAAGTCCCGGTGTTGGTTGACACGACCGGAGTCCTCGCTGGCCGGACCGTGGTGGCGATCGCGACCGGAGGAGATATCAGTTTGGCGCTATGTTCTGACGGAACTCTCGCCTCCTGGGGATATGCTGGATTCCTGGGCAGAAACGCAACGGCCAACAGCTCGGTGCCGGTGGCGGTGGACATGTCCGGGGTGCTGGCGGGGAAAACCGTCACTGCGATCCAATCAGCGGCCTACCACTGTTTGGTGCTGTGCTCGGACGGAACCCTTGTCGCTTGGGGTGACAATTTCGTCGGCGGATTGGGGACGACCTCTACAACCTTTGCCCAACTTCCGGTGTTGGTGGACCGGTCGGGAACATTGGCGGGAAAGACCGTCACCTCGATCTTTTCACGGAGCCAGCAAAATTTCGTGATGTGTTCGGACGGAACCGTAGCCTCATGGGGAGGCAACAACCTGGGTCAGCTCGGCCTTGGAACGATCACAGCAACCCCGCTTCCCACGGTGCTTCCGAGAACCGGCGCACTTGTGGGGAAGTCCATCGCCGCCGTCGTGCCAGGGGGTGAACACGGCCTCGCATTGTGCGTCGATTCCACCCTTGTAGCATGGGGCAGAAACGATGGCGGCCAGCTGGGCAATGGTACCAGGACGGACAGCGTAACTCCGGTTTTCGTTGACCGGTCATTTCTCGGCACGGGAGAAAAAATCGTCGCGATTCACTCTGGAAGCGGGACCAGTGGAGCGCTCGTGGCAATTCCGCCGGCTCCTGTTGTGACGACCCTGGCGCCCACCGGGATCGCCGATTCGTCCGCGATTTTTGGAGCCAGCGTGAGCGGGAACGGCAGCGACACCAGCATCTCGTTCGAATACGGCCTGACCACGGATTACGGCACAAGCGCGACAGCGCTGCCGGCAACGGTCACCGGCACTGCTTCCAACGCCATAACCGCTGCTGTCAGCGACCTTGTTCCGGGGACAACTTATCATTATCGCGTCATCGCCAAAAGCAGCGGTGGTACCGTGGTTGGAAACGACATCGCGTTCACGACCAGCGTTCTCGCAACTTTGTCAGGTCTTTCGTCAAGCGAAGGCACGTTGATGACCGCTTTCTCCCCGGCGAGGACGAATTACTCCGTCACCCTGCCGTCTGGAACCAACAGCATCCGGCTGACTCCAGTTGTGGCTTTCCCCGGGGCAACCGTCAAAGTGAACGGAATCCCCGTGGGTTCCGGCGAACCTAGCGGATCAATCGACCTACCCTTCGGAACCACCCTGATCACGGTGGACGTCACCGCTGCTGATGGCATTGATACCCTTACCTATGGGGTGAAGGCAACCCGACTTCCGGAAGTGTTCACTTTCACCTCAGCAGCCCAGTTGCCGGTGACTGTCACGGATTTCAACGCGACAGGTACGGTGTCATTCGCATTGAATTACGCGCCAATTATGGGAGCGGACCTGACGTTGGTGAACAACGCCGGCTACAATTCAACTCTGGGGACCTTCACGAATCTGGCCCAGGGCCAACGGGTAAGCCTGACATACGGCGGTATCACCTATCCCTACTTCGCCAACTATTTCGGCGGCACGGGAAATGATCTGGTACTGCAATGGGGGAATTCCCGCCTCCTTGCCTGGGGCAGAGGCGTGTTGATTCCTACAGCAGTGGACATGTCGGGTGCACTTCTGGGGAAATCCATCGTCTCCATGGCCGAGGGAGGAGCGCATCGACTTGCTCTGTGTTCGGACGGCACGGTGGTGGCGTGGGGCTACAACGGCAGCGGGCAGTTGGGAATCAACAGCACCACCGACAGCGCCGTGCCGGTGCAGGTCAACCGGTCCGGCGTGCTCGCCGGAAAAACAGTCGTCGCTGTCGCGGCGGGGGCGTCCTACAGCCTCGCCCTTTGCTCGGATGGAACCATCGCCTCCTGGGGTCGCAACTTTGAAGGTCAGTTGGGTGATCGCACTACTACGACCCGCCTCGTCCCGGTATTGGTGGACCGATCTGGTGTGCTGGCGGGAAAAACAGTTAGAGCAATTTCAGCGGGCGAGATCTATGGGCTGGCCCTCTGCACGGACAATACTCTGGTCGCATGGGGCTCAAATTCCTACAATCAGTTGGGGAACAGCAGCCTCACGCAAAGTGCCACTCCCGTAGAGGTGAACCGGACTGGCGCGCTCTTCGGCAAAACCATTACGTCGATCGCCGCTGGGGGTTACACCTCTATGGCGTTGTGCTCGGATGGTACGGTGGCGACGTGGGGCTACAATGGCAATGGGCAGTTGGGAACAACCTTCATTGTCGTGAATAGTAGCGCCACACCAGTGCCCCTGGATCAAACAGGTATCCTTTCCGGCAAAACAATCGTCGCTATTGAAGGCGGTGGCTACCACTGTCTCGCGCGCTGTGCGGACGGTACCGTGGCGGTGTGGGGCAGCAACCAGAACGGCGAATTGGGAATCAACTCAACCTCCACGTCGTTTAGCTACGTTCCCTTGCCGATCTATACTGCGGGAACGTTGTCCGGCAAATCCATCGCCGCCGCCAAAGGAGGAGGCGCTCACACGCTCGCGCTCTGCACGGACGGAACCATGGTCTCATGGGGAGCCAACTCGGAGGGGCAGTTGGGCAATAACAGCACCGCCAAAAGCACCGTCCCCGTGCTCGTGAATTCCACCGCGCTCAGGGCGGGCGAGCGTATTGTTTCGATGAGCGCCAATGGCGGTAATCTTGTGCTGGTCGCCTCACCCCTTCAGACCGCCATTTCGACTGTCGCCACGGCGATCACCGGCACCAACGCCACACTGCGCGGAACTGTGAATGCCAACAACAACACTCCAGTGGTATCGTTCGAATACGGACTCGAAGCAACGTATGGTTCAACCGTCACGGCAATTCCGGCTTCCGTCTCAGGCAGTGGAAACACCGCGGTCAGCGCGAACATCAGCGGATTGACGCCCGGCACCACCTATCATTTCCGCGTCATTGCTGCGAATTACGCCGGCGACGCCAAGAGCAATGATCAAACCTTCACCACCCTGAGCGACAATGCGAAGCTTGCTTCTGTATCATTGGGCACGGGCAGCCTGTCTCCCTCCTTTTCTAAAGCCACGACCGACTACATCGCTACAGTTCCCTTCGCCACCAGCGAAGTAACACTAACTCCCATCAAGGATCACCCTGGGGCTATGATCAAAGTCAACGGAACGACCGTGACGAGCGGCACTGCGAGTGGCAACATCTCTCTTCCTGTCGGAAACTCCACCATCACCATCGCCGTCACTGCTGAGGACACCATTACCACGAAGACCTACTCCGTCGTCGTCACCCGGCTGCCGCAGAACCTCACTTTTAACTCGGCGTCCGACATCCCCATCACGGCAAACGGTTTCTCCACCGGCGGCTATCCCGTGAACGTGGTCCTCGGCTACGCGCCGACTCCGGGGACGCCTCTGACCGCCGTCCGCAATGACGACCTCACCTTCATCCAAGGACGCTTCACAAACCTCGCCCACGGTCAGAAAATCAACCTCACCTTCGGCGACCTGACCTATACCTTCGTGGCGAACTATTTCGGCGGCAATGGCAACGACCTGGTCCTCCAGTGGGCGGACACCAAGGCCTATGGCTGGGGGCTCAACAGCTACGGTCAGCTCGGCGATTCCAGCACCACGCGACGTCTGACTCCAACTGCGGTGGATGACTCTGGTGTGTTGCTTGGAAAAACCATCACCTCGCTCGGCAGCGGCTACCTTCACAGCCTCGTGCTGTGTTCCGATGGTACCCTGGCTGCCTGGGGCTACAACATCTACGGCCAGCTTGGCGATGGTGGCAACGCCCCCGTCACCGTGCCCCAGGCCGTGAATCAGAGCGGAGTTCTATCCGGTCGCACGGTGGTGGCGATCTCCGCAGGACCGTTCCATAATCTCGCGCTCTGTTCGGATGGCTCGGTGGCCGCATGGGGCTACAACAACTACGGGCAGCTCGGCACCGGCGACAAGATCACCGCCCGCAGCCCGATACTGGTGAGTTCTTCGGGTGCGCTTTCAGGCAAGCAGGTCGTCGCCGTGGCAGCCGGGGCCTACAGCAGTTTCGCGCTGTGCTCGGACGGAACAATGGCCGCGTGGGGGTACAACGATGAAGGCGAACTTGGCGACAATACCACGACTTCGTCCCTGATCCCTGTCGCGGTGAATACGAGTGGCGTGCTTTCAGGGAAGAAGGTCATGACTCTTTCCGCAGGGGCCTATCACACGCTCGCGCTCTGCACGGATGGAACCCTCGTCAGTTGGGGATACAATTCGAGCGGCCAGCTTGGGAACAACAGCACAACCTTCAGCAAGGTCCCGGTGGCGATCCAGTCCTCCGGCTCGCTCGCAGGAAAAACCGTCACCGCTCTTGCATCGGGTGGTTCACACTCACTCGCGCTTTGCTCCGATGGCAGTCTTTCCGCATGGGGATCCAACCCACAGGGCCAACTCGGCTCCTCTGGAGCCTCCCAGATTCCGAAACTCGTCAACCTCGGAGCTGTCGGTGTTGGAAAATCCATCGCACGAATCGCGGCGGGTTCCACTCACAGCTCGGTGACCTTTGCCGATGGGACGGCCGCTTCATGGGGAGGAAACTCAAACGGTCAGCTGGCCAACAACTCCACCACGGGAAGCTACACACCGGGGGCCATCGATTCCACTCCATTTGATCCAGGCTCAAGACTGATGAACGTCTCAACGGGGTCAGCCTCCAATCATGGCATCGGCCTGCTGGCCTTGCCTTCCGCCAGAGCGAGTGCGCAATCGGCCATAGTTGCAACCAATCAGGATCAGGATCTTTCCGATCCCGACCACGACGGCATCTGCAATCTTCTTGAGTATGCATTTGGTCTCAATCCAAACGCGGACAGTTCGGGATTGCTCCCTCATCCGGTGATGAGCGACACCTCGTTCTCCGTCTCATTTGTGGAGCCCAACGAGGTTATCGGGCTGACTTACGCTGCGGAATGGAGCCCATCGCTCCTACCAGACTCATGGACTCCTCTGCCAGACCAGGGCACCGGCAGGAACCATCTTTTCTCCTTGCCCATCCAAGATCTTCCCAAGGCCTTCATCCGCCTCAAGGTCACCCGACCTTGAGCGCACCCATCGATCCAAACGACGATCAATCCCATCAAGCGCACGCCCCCAAGTCGGCGTTCGATGTTCGATGTTCGATGTTCGATGTTCGATGTTCAATGTTCAATGTTCAATGTTCAATGTTCAATGTTCAATGTTCAATGTTCAATGTTCAACTCCCCTCCCCCACCGCCTTTGCCAGCATCTTGAGATAGTCTTTTCTCGGCACTTCATATCCTCCAAAGGTCGCGAGGTGCGGGGTCAGCCATTGGGTGTCCAACAGGAGGAAGCCATGCTCCCTCAGCCGCTCGACCAGATGGACCAGCGCGACCTTCGAGGCATCGGTCTTCCGCGAAAACATGCTTTCGCCAAAGAACGCGCGACCGATCGCCACGCCGTAGAGTCCGCCTTGAAGGCCATCGGCATCCCAGCACTCCACCGAGTGGGCGAAGCCAAGCCGATGGAGCTCGCTGTAGCTTTCGACGATGCCGGTATCGATCCAGGTTTCATCGCGATCCGCGCAGCCCAGCATGACCTCGCGGAACGCCGTGTCCCAACGGACTTCGAACCGGCCTTTGCGCAGGGCCTTCCTCAGGCCATGAGGCACGTGGAACCGCTCATCGAGCGGAATCAGCCCGCGCTTTTCAGGGGAGAACCAAAGGATCTGACCCTTTTCGGCCATCGGAAACACTCCCTGGACGTAAGCTCCAAGGAGTGCTTCTGGACGGATTGATTTCGAACTCACGGCTTGCCAGCCGCCGGCTTGGCGGGAGCCGTCACCGGAGGGGTGGTCGCCGAGGTGGGCTGCTTGGCTGGGGCCTTGGGCTTGTCGCCAGCCGGGGCTTCCGCAGGCTTGTCGGACTTGATTTCCTTCAGCGCCTTCTGGGCTTCCGCCTTCTGCTCGGCGGTGAACTTGGCATCAAGTTCCTTGGCAAGCTTCACGCCTTCCTCCTGTTCGCGCTCACCGGCGAGGGTCGCCAGCGCCCAGGCCTTGGGAAGATCCTCCTTGGTGCCGAGTCCCTGCGCATGCATGCGGGCCAGCGCCAGGGTGGCGGGGCCGTTGCCCTGGTTGGCGGCCAGCGAGTAGAGCTGTCCGGCGTTCGGGTAGCTCTGCTGCACGCCAGCGCCACGCTCATACATGGTTCCGAGGTTGTTCTGGGCAGGAGCATAGCCGCCCTGCGCCGCACGGGTGAGCCAGGCAGCGGCAGCGGCCAGGTCGGCCACCCCGAGCTTGCCGGAGAGATAAAGCAGCGCCAACTCGTTCTGACCTTCGACCAGTCCCCCGTTGGCAGCGGAAAGAAGATGTCCGTATCCCACGGTGTAGTCCGGCTTTTCACCCGCCAGACGCAGCACCGCCAGACGAAGGTGGGCAGCGGCACTTCCTGCGGTGGCCGACTTCTCAAGAAGCTTGATGCCGCGATCCTCGTCCTTCTCGGTGCCCTTGCCTTCCAGATAGGCCTGAGCGGTGCGGAGAGTGCAGTCCACCTGACCGGCGTCGTCACCCTTGCGGTAGGTCTCGAGTGCCGCCTTCGGGTCCTTCTTCACGTTTTCCTCGAAATCACCGAGCGCGAGATAGGCCGAGTACTCCTTGGCATCGGTCGCCTTCTTGAGCCACTCACGGCCTTCCTTCTCATTGCGCTGGGCCTCGGGGCCGTTGAGCAGACGCGAACCGAGCGCCACCATGGCACCGGCATCACCGAGTCCCGCAGCCTTGCGATAGGTGTTCATCGCCTTGGTCAGGTCCTTCTTGTCCGCAAATCCAAACTGACCTTCGTAAAGCCGGGCCAAGAGGAGCAACGAGGGCTGATCGCCGGCGTCCGCCGCGCTGCCCCACCAGAAGACCGCCTTGTCGTAATCCGGGTCCTTGCTCAGGCGTCCCTTGAGCCAGGCTTCGCCGAGGATGCGACCCGCCACGGCGGGATCGTCCTTGGCAGCGGCTTCCAGTGCCTCACGACCCTGCGTGCGCTCCTTCTCTTCCTCGGAGGCCAGCAGGATGAAGGACATGCGGTAGGTCGCATCCTTCTGGCCGGCGGCTGCCGCCTTTTTGTAAAATTCCAGCGCCTTCTCACGCGAGGCCTCGACGCCCTTGCCGCTCTCGTAGGCAAATCCCATCAGGTAAAGCGCGTCGCTGTTGCCTTGCTCCGCAAGAGGCTTGGCGAGCTCGACCGCCTTGGCGTGGCGGCCATCCTTGAAGGCTTCCATGGCTTCCTTGGCTGGGCCCTCGGGGGTCTTTGTCACTCCGGCGGAAGGATCGACCGGCAACGAAGTCGCAGCCAGCATCGGCATCAAGGACGACCAGGAAACAAACAACGCAATCAAAGCAGGTTTCAAACGCATGACGCGACCCTAAGTGGCTCCTGCGAGGCGGGCAATACAGAATCGAAGGCTGTTTTCAGGGTTAAAATGAAGGATTTCCTGATTTCCAGACCCTGTTAGGTATTGTCAGACCTCCCGCGAAATCAAGGGCCTTGTCGCGCCACACCCAGCCCGGCATTCCTCCTCCTGCCCGGCATTATCCCCGCTGGCGTGGACTGCCCCTACCCTGCGACCTTCACGGCGGACTTGCTTTCGCAAGGAACCAAATGCGCCAGAGTGGATTCACGGCGGGATCAAAGCTCGGAGTCAGTTCGAGAGCTTGTCGCCGCCGGATGGCGGGAGTTGTTCCGCTCGGAGTTGCAATGTGATTTGTCCTCCCTGATGGAGGAACTGCTCGTAGCAACCAAGCCATCCGCGTCAGGCTGAGACTTGATTCCAGAGCGCAGCGAAAAACCGCTCGGAATCCAGTCCGATCGGCAGGCCTGACACGCCGCCATCCCCGACTTCAACAATGCTCCACGTCCCATCCGTGAGATGCGCCACATCAATCGTGATGAAGGGCGAGCTGAACCGCTTCGCAATCCTCTCCCATCGAGGCAACTCGTCAAGTGGTGAAGGTCGTGTGGCGGAGGGTGGAACGACCAGGCTACCAGCCCAGAAGAAAAGGCGTATCTCCTCGATGATTGGCAAGCCTCGGATGTCGCTGCCCCGCTCGACGATCGGCATGAATTCACGAAGCACCACGCCCCGGTTGAAAAGCTTGCCACGCTCTTCACGGAAGACCTGGAAAATCTCCCTGAAGCGCTGCTCCGTTGTTTCCGCCGGAATGAAACATCCGTCCTTCCAGCGGCTCTTGGCGGACTTCACCCAATCCTTGATGATCGCATCCCTCGACTTGAAGCCCTGGTAGAGGAGCCAGGCTTGGTCAGGATCATCTCCTTCAATCCATCCCGTCCGAGGCGAATCCCCTTCCGTCCACCGATAGGCTCCTGGGATGTAGTGAGCCTCCGAATAGCCTTCCGGGCTTGTCTGCGGCTCATAGCCCTTGCTCTTGAGCGCGGCGAAGAGTTCTGCGTAACGGTCGCCCGGAATCATCCATCCCCGAAGAATCAAGCGCTGCCCCCTTCCGGCCCCGCCCAGGAGCCGCACTGCAGCCTCAGCATTGCCCTGCTCAGTCGCCTCATGATCATAGAAGCCGGTGGGGAATCCAATCATCCGTGCGGCCTCGAACTCAGCCGCGAACTCGGAATCGACCTTCCTCGGCGAGAACGGCTCATGAGGAAAGAGGATCAGCGGCGGTTTCATGCGATTCAGTAATGAAACGTGGCACGTCGGAAAAAGCGCGTCCAACGTTATTGGATCAACCGGTTCCGCCGGCTCCCGAAAGAAAGGCTTTGATGATGGACAAAACCGGGTGAATCCCCCTTCTGGCACCCCGCAAGGCAGCGGGCCTTGCAGGAGAGAGCTTTATCTTAACTCCGGGCGGTCAGCGGGTCGTCCACCCAAGTCTTGCATGCCTGGGGCTATCCTTTTGTCTCTCTCCTGAATCGCGTAGCCAATTGGAAAGGCCGCCGCGAAAAGGTAGAACAGCGACCAGATTCCCATGCCCCACCAGAAGCGGATCGGCGACCTTCGTCTTCCCACGGTCCCACCATTGTCGCTGAATCGCCCTGAAAATAGGCCATCAAGGATGAATCCTCCAACCCCATAGCACCAGAATCCCGGGATCAAAAGGTAGAAGGCGTAGAACTGATGGATGAGTGAAGCCACAACCACCGATGCCACGACCGGGAGATAAATAATCAGGAATGGAACCAAATGACGCTTCGGAGCCAGAAGAGGCGAACCAGGACTTGCCGGGCACTCGGCAAGGTCGTCATCCACGGAGCCCGGTCGTACCGCACGCAAGGCGCCAAGACGTCCGATCTTAAGCCGGAGTTCCCCGCAACGAGGGCACTCGAGATACGTCCCATCACGACCAGCTCCTGACACGTGGCTTCTTGCATCGCATAGCGGGCATCCCAGATGAAGCTTCCCCAACGCGAGCAGGATACCCAGGATTGCCCCGAGACCCGCCACGAGAAAACCCCAAAGAACGGCCAAGGCAGCAGGCCAGATGAACGGCGAATCCTTCGGAAGCGACCAGGAGATCACGACCGCTGGAAACAGGATGTAGGCACTGAGGCAAAGCCGATGCCATGTGCGGGCGTTGAGCATGGGTTTGCGGGAGGTTAGATGTGCGCCAACCGGCACGGTTGAATGAATGTTGAAGTGAAATCGAAATGCTTATGCCGGTTGATGCGACACGATTTATTCTGACTCTTCCTATCTATCAATTCGTCATGGTGCAACTAGTGGAGGCATAGATGGTCGAATCTGTCAGCCTGCGGACTCAAAAGGCAATCGGTCACGTAACGCTCGAAGTCCTCCAGAAATTGCTCTGTATCAAACTCCGGAAGGTCGTATTTGCGGACGAATCGAGGGATCTCCTTCAACATGGAATCAGCGATAATCAGTCGCCTTTGCTGATGAGAGACCCGAACGAATCTATCCAATGGCAACATGACATCGATGCCGAGGGTCTTGGTGGCCTTCGTAAAACGCACGCGCTGCTTATGGCCAAGCCTGGGGTCTCTACAGTTCAGGATCACCGTGAGATTCGTCAAGCCAGCTCCGTAGTTCCTGCTCTCGAAGTAGCGTTGTGCGTCCAGGGTGCGTGTTGCGTGGTCGATCTTCGCGTCCCAGTTGGCGTCTGATGAAATGAACACGCGCATTACCTCTAGTGCTTCTGGTTTCCTGGCAATTCAAGGAATGCGCGCAGGTGGAACTTCGATCATAAAAGGAACCTGATGGGATGAACACCTCCTACGGGGTGCGGATGGGTTTGTCGAGCCCGTGGCCAGAGATGCTCGAAGATCTGAAATGGAGTTCGATCCCAGACATGGCCGTTATTGCCGCTCTTCCCTTACGGCTGGAGCAACCGCAGATGCAAATTGTGGCCAGCGAGCTCGCCATGAGGAACAACAGTTTTTCGGCTCTGGCATCGATCATTTTGTTTGGCAACGTCGAGTCCTCCAACGCCTGACCGGGGGCGTGGGCGGAACACGGGGTTGAGGTTGTAGCCATCATGGCGGCTGAAACTGAAGGCGGGTCAGGCATTGGTAGGAACGTCTTGTTGTGCTGCTGTTGAAATCAGCCTGAGTTGTGTCTTCCTCTCAGCCTCTCTCTATCCGTTGAAGATTCTACCCATTGCTCCGTATACCCGCAATTGGCGCAGATGAATCGCGTCAAAAAAACCGCCCGGAAAGGCGTCATATTTGTCGGGACTAAATTAGCATGAATTTTGTCTGTGAGACGCAAAATGTCGTTCGAGTTGCATTTGGGGCATGAATTGCAGTTTTTGGTTCTTCCCGCGATTTAGTGGGTGGCTTCCGGTCGCAGGTCCAGGCGAAGGCTGCTAGGGTCGCTCCATGGAACAGTCTCTGACGGCGCATTATGCCATGCTTTTGGGGCTTGATA
>JAIXPW010000162.1 GCA_027485995.1 Verrucomicrobiaceae bacterium | reverse complement strand
GCCAAGACCGCCGCCCAGAAAGCGGCCCTCAGGCTCGACGCCTGAGTCCGATAGGATTTTCCGACAGGAAGAGGGAGGGGTGGAGCGCGGAGCCGAGTGGTTCCCCACGCTCCACCCCTTATTCTTTTGGGTGGGTGGTGGGAAACTCACTGAAGCGGCGGCCATTTGTGATCGAGACCTCTTTGCTCAAAGGGACGCCGAGCCTCCAATTGATCCTTTCCCTGTCGGGCCCACGTGGCTAGTATCAAAACCATCTGAAATGGCCAATCACCCTCAAGTTCCCAAGCGCTCACGCATGATCGACCCCGACTTCCCGGAAATCGGTTGATTTCAGGGTAGTAAAGCTCTACGGCGATAGAATTCTTCGGCCACCGGGCAAAGCGGAATCGGGGAAAATTTTCTGATACTCGGACTGGCCCCTCTGAGCCCTTTTCTTTGCCCCCTTTCACGCTTGCCTTCGCTAACCCTTCGCTAACCGGAAAGAAAGCCTGCTGACAAGCATGGGAATTCCTTGAGGGTAGGGCAGCCAAGGTATGATGGACGATCTTCAAGACTGCCACCTTAAGCTTTTAACCTGCTCTGCTTTGTGTATCGTCAACCCCGTGCCATGATCAAATCCATCCACCTTCAGAATTGGAAGAGCTTCCGGGATGCAACGTTGTATTTCGATCCGCTCACCATTCTCATCGGCACAAACTCCAGTGGGAAGTCGAACGCGCTAGACTCCATCGACTTCCTCGCCCGGATGGGTCAGGGTAAAGATCTGGCCACCTGCCTGAGGTCTGAGTCCAACGGCGATTCCTTTCGTGGCGGTGTCGACTGGGTGGCCACTAAAGGAGAGAAGACTTTCACCATCACTCTGTTCGTCTCCGGAGCAGTTGAGAGCGAGGAATACGAATACTCCATCGAGGTGTCGCCCTCACCCAAGCCGCTCATCACCAATGAGCGACTAGTCCGCCATAAACGAAGACCGCGTTCGAAATCGAAATTCAAGCCTCTCCAGATCTTCTGGACAGATCCCTGCCTGGCCGAGGATGCTGCCATCACCGCACGACTCTACAACGAGAAGCGCGGCGCACCGCGCCAAATGCAGCGGGGAATCCCGATTCTCTCCCAGCTTCAAGTTGGCGTTGCCAACATTATGCGCCAGGAGATTCTCGCCGGCCTTAATGCCGTTTCTTCGGCTCTCAATCGCCTTTTTCTCCTCAATCCGATTCCCTCCCATATGAGGGAATACTGCCAGAAGTCGGAGCGACTCAACCACGATGGCAGCAACCTTGCCGGAGTGATTGCCGCTCTGCCGGATGCCCGGAAAGAGGAGATTGAGGCCACGATCCTGCGCTATGTCTCCGAGCTTCCAGAAAAGGACATCACGAGCCTAAAGGCGGAACTCTACGGCCCATTCAATTCGGATGCGATGCTGATCTGCGATGAACAGTGGTCAAAGACCGAAGCTCCGCTGCAAGTGGACGCCCGGGCCATGTCGGACGGGACGCTCCGGTTCATCGCGATCCTTACCGCGTTGCTCACCCTGCCGGAGGGTACGCAACTCGTAATCGAGGAGATCGACAATGGTCTTCACCCGTCCCGCTCAAACCTGCTGCTCCGAATGCTCCGCGAAATCGGTTCCCAGCGTTTTGTGGACATCGTCGCAACGACTCACAATCCCGCCCTTCTCGATGCACTGGGCCCTGAAATGGTGCCATTTGTCATCGTAGCCCACCGCGATCCAGAATCCGGAGGTAGCAAACTAACCCTGTTGGAAGACGTGGCAAACCTACCCAAACTCATGGCTCAAGGGCGCCTCGGAACTCTGGCTACCAGCGGTGCACTCGAACGCAGTCTCAACCCCTCGTCCGAAGAGCATGCAAACCTCTAAATCGGTCGTTGTCATCGACACTAACATTCTGTGCGTTTGGCTCAAGATTGCCGGCATGGAGACCTGCGGACCGGATCATGATCGTTGGGATTTTTCCCGTGTAGATCAGGCTATTGAGCGCTACGTCGAAGAGAAGAAATCCCTGATTCTCCCACTGACCACGATCATCGAGACTGGCAATCACATCTCGCAAGCGACTCATGATCGCCGAGGGCGTGCTCTTGAACTCGCAAAGCTCATGACCCTGTCCGCAGAAGCCCAAACGCCATGGGCGGCGTTCAGTGAGCAACTGGACCGTTGGACACCGGAGAACCTCAAGAAGCTGGCTGAGGAATGGCCGCCGCTTGCTGATCAGAAGCTGTCGATCGGCGATGCCACTATCAAGAATGTAGCCGACTATTATGCGAGAATGGGATGCGCAGTGACTCTGCTCACCGGCGATCAGCAACTTGCTGCATATCAACCCGCGCCGCCTCCGATGATTCCAAGACGCAGGAGGTAGGTCATCAACTTCAAAGGGACAGACAGACCATTTTGCTCCGCTCGACGAGTCGAACATCAACCGCTTCGTCAAGGTGCTGGACCGCTTCATCGACCACAGCTAGTTCATCATCGTCACCCACTCGAAGCGGACCATGGCCCGCGCCGACGTGATGTATGGCGTCACGATGGAGGAGTTCGGGGTTTAGAAGCCCGTCGGCATGCGCCTCACCAGCGCGGACGATGTCGGCAAGCTCGAAGCCAAGACCGCCGCCCAGAAAGCGGCCCTCAGGCTCGACGCCTG
>JAIXPW010000005.1 GCA_027485995.1 Verrucomicrobiaceae bacterium | reverse complement strand
TGCGACACCGGGTGCGCTATTTCACCGACGGAGCGGTCATCGGCAGCAAGGCGTTTCTGGAGGAGGTCTTCGCGAAGGTGCAGGACAGGCTCGGAAAGAACCGGCAGAGTGGAGGGCGACGGATGCGAGGCGTGATCGAACCGATGTTCAGCCTGCGTGACTTGCAAAGGGAACTTGGCGGAACCAGCCGGTGATGCTCATGCGTGTCTTGTGGGCGGGGAGCACCTCATGCCAGAAATCCCCCGCTAGGAAGCAGACCAAGGTGCCGAGGCGCGGCTCGATGATCTCGAAAGCACCGGTTTTTTCGCCGGTGGTGGTCCAGAGTTTCAACTCGCCACCGTCGCCCGGTTGCCAGTCGGGATTCAGGTAGAGGATGACGGTGATGACCCGCTCACTGGTCCCGGTGTGGCGGTCGAGGTGCGGCTTGTAGAAGGCGTCTTCCGGATAAATGGCGAAGTGGCCCTCGAAGTCGTTCAGCCCGAGATAGAGACTGCGATTGAGCGCCAGACGGAGGGCTTCGAGTTTATCAAGATAGGCCGTCTGCCCGTTAGTGGCATCTTCAGGCCGCAGCCATAGGATCTGGTCCTTGCGGATCTGGTCGCGCACCTCCAGACCCATTCCGCGTCCGGTGCCGGCTCGGTGGAATTCGCCTCGGTGGCAGGCATTTTCACAGTCCTCCTTCAGACGTCGTGAATCCGCTTCAGGCAGGTAGCTGGTCCGGCAGCACCAGCCCTGGCATTCGATCGCGTTGATAAGGTCCTCCACGGAATTGAAGAGCTTCATCGGCTGGGGATGCGCCAGACAATTCGAACGGCGGCACCGTGCATCCGGCATGATCCCGTCTCAGTTTGCACCAATGACAGGGTGGCGATTGCGTTGAGTAAAGCAGGCCTTAGCAGTGGGGTTGGAGATTCGTCCAACCACGAAGCCTCCCCGAACCCCAATGAACCTCCGAAGCTACAGCTCTTTGAGTGCGATCCTCGCATTCGCCTCCGGGGGGATGCTGCTGGCCCCCATCCATGCCACGGCCCAGCAGGCCGGGGTTGAGGAACTCACCCGCGGACCGGTGCACGAGGCCTTTGCCGAAACGGTCAGCTATGATCCCCAGCCCGGTATCCTAGTGGGTTCAGCCCCCCGGCCCCGATCGAGGAAATACCTCCAAGCCAGCAGCTCGAAGGGGAGAACGTGGCCTGGATTCCCGGCTACTGGGGCTGGGAGGATGAAACGAATGAGTTCATCTGGATCAGTGGCATCTGGCGGAATGTGCCACCAAGCCGCCAATGGGTGCCGGGCTATTGGGCCCAGGCGGGCGAGCAATGGCAGTGGACATCCGGTTACTGGGCGGGACAGGCCGAGCAGGAAATCACATATCTTCCTCAACCTCCGAAGTCCCTTGAGAACGGCCCGAGCGTGGAGGCACCTTCCAGCGACAACATCTGGATCTCCGGAAACTGGAGGTATCGGGAGGATCGATACGCTTGGCAGCCCGGCTACTGGGTGCCGCCCCAGCAGAACTGGATCTATCAGCCAAGCCATTATCAGTGGACCCGCCGGGGTTATGTCTATGTCGATGGCTACTGGGACTACAATCTGGCACGTCGCGGCGTGCTGTTCGCGCCTGTTAGATTCCCCCGCGAGGTCTATGCCCGCCCCGGCTATCGCTACACGCCGTCGATGGTGATCGCGGTCGGCGCGTTCCTGAACCACCTCTTTGTGAGACCCAGTTATGGGCACTATTACTTTGGTGACTACTATGACCCCGGATATCAGACTGCTGGTTACGTGTCGCTCTTCAACTACCACACCGACCGCCATGGCCATGACCCGATCTACGCCCAGAGACGTTGGGAGCATCGCAATGAACAGGGCTGGGAACAGGCCCGTCGGGACGACTACGACTACTATCGTAACAACGCAGCCGGACACCCGGCCCGGACCTGGGCGGCGATGAGCGTGCAGGCTGTGGGCTCCCGTCGTGGCCAGCGCGACAGCAGCGATTTCGCGGTTCCCTTCAACACCTACGTCAGGAATCCCGGCGGCAGGCAGGCCTTCGCGGAGATTGGGAAAAGGCAGCAGACGAAGCTCGTCGAGCAACGTGAGGCGATGCGGAAATTCGGTCAGGATCGTCAGCAACTCGAAGGCCTTTCGGGAGGGCGGACCGCCATTGGCACGGACCAGCCGTCACAGGTGGTTCGTGAAAAGTTCGGGAGGTCTCCGATTGTGGCGAAGCCGGCAGGGGACTTGTCCACCAGGGATACACCACCGAAACTTCGCGAGCCGAGGATCGCACCGCCCGTCGTTGCGCCTGAAAAGCCGCGCGATGGAAAGGAACCTTCCCGGAAAGAGCCCTTGCCGATCCCGGGTCGTGGACCGAATGGGAGTCCTGGAATTGATCCGAGAGGGAAGGACGCACCGCGCCCCGACGGCAAGCCGGAGGTCACTCCGCCCGAACGCCCCCGTCCGCAGGTGCCTGAGAAAGTCACTCCGCCTGAACGCCCGCGTCCGCAGGTGCCTGAGAAAGTCAAGCCGCCTGAACGCCCGCGTCCGCAGGTGCCTGAGAAAGTCACTCCGCCTGAACGCCCACGTCCGCAGGTGCCTGAGAAAGTCACTCCGCCTGAACGCCCGCGTCCGCAGGTGCCCGAAAAGGTCACGCCGCCCGAACGCCCGCGTCCGCAGGTGCCTGAGAAAGTCACTCCTCCTGAACGCCCACGTCCGCAGATGCCTGAAAAGATCACACCGCCTGAACGTCCGCGCCCGCAGCCGCCCGAGCGAGTGGCCCCGCCTGTGCGTCAGCCTGAGGTGCCGAGGCTGCCTCAAGGTCGGCCGCAGCAACCACCTCAGAAGGGCAAGCAGACCGAAGGAGCGAAGGATGGAAAAAGGGAAAAGCCCTGAGGGTTGATGGTCCGCAGGGTCATTGAGACCGGATGAGATTGCAGAAGAGATAGGTCCAATCCGGGACGATTCCCTCCCGGTCCAAAACATTCCGGACTGTCGCGTCCGATCCTCCATCAACCCTCACGCACCAAGATACTTCGCTACGGCGTGGGATCGTGAGCGTACATGGAGCTTCGTGTAGATCCTTTCGATGTGGGTGTGAACGGTGGAATAGCTGATCCCGAGTTCGGCGGAAATCTCCTTGTAGGCGTAGCCTTTCACCAACAGTTCGAGCACCTCGATCTCGCGGGGCGAAAGGTTCTCCGCTTCCCGGGGAGAGGGACCTGCCTGCTTGAACGATTGCACAACCTTTCGAGCGATGAAGCTGGTCATCGGTGCCCCCCCGGCGAAGGCATCGCGCACGGCCGCAACGAGCTCTGCGGCGCGCGGTGGCTTGATCAGGTAGCCGCTGGCTCCGGCGGCGAGGGAGTTGAAGATGGCGTCAACATCCTCGTGGACCGTGAGCATCACGAACTGCGCGTTCGGCATCACGGACGACAGACGGCGCACGCATTCCACGCCGTCGATGCCGGGCAGGTTGATGTCCATGAACACCACGCGAGGGGCGAGGCCCGGCAGAAACCTGATCGCCTCCTCGGCATTTGGAAACTCACCGACACAGACCATGTCCTTCTCACGAGATAATATCTTCACGAGACTGCTTCGGATCGCAGGACTATCCTCGACGACAGCCACGCTGATCCGTTCCACCTGAGTGTTTTGCTTCATGAGGGTTTCTGGTGTCGGGGAAATCACGGATCGACCCTGGGACTACTGGCAGGTTTCCGCCTAGTCGGCAATTCTGCCGATTCGTTCCGTCGTGAAGGATTGCTTGATGACCATTTCCACCGTCGTGCCCTCGCCCGGCGCACTGCGGCAGGTGTAGGTGCCGCCAATCTGTTGGAGCCTCTCGCGCAGGTTGCCGAGGCCGTCGCCAGCCGCGACGGCGGGGCCCGGGGAAAAGCCGATGCCGTTGTCCTCGATCGTCAGCCGCAGGCAATCAGTTTCAAGACCCAGTTTGAGGCGGATCTCGCTGGCATGGGCGTGCTTGACGATGTTGTGCAGCACTTCCTTGGTGGCGAGGTAGAAATGATGTCGGGAAGGCGCGTCCAGCACCATCTCCGGGAGGGTTTCGGGGATGTCGAGCCGGCTTTTCAATCCAGCCGTGCGGGCATAGGTCTGGACGAAGGAACTGAGGAAGAGGGCAAAGCCTTCGAGGGTGTCATGGGTTGGATTGACAGCCCAGACAATCTCGTCGAGCGCCCGGGTGACATCTTTTGCGGTGGTGAATATCTCATTGATATGTTCACCCGCGCGTTGTGGATCGCTTTCCAAATCTCCCTGGGCCAGTTCGCTCAGGAGTGCGACATGGGTCAGGCTGGAACCCACGTCGTCGTGAAGATCCCGGGCGATGCGTGCCCGTTCCTCTTGAACCGCCTGTTCACGCTTCAGCCGCTCGATCTTGATCCGCGATTTCATCCTCTCCCTGCGGCGCACCGCCAGGGCCACGATCAAAACGGCTCCGATCACGGCAAGCACGCGAAACCAAGTCGTTTGCCAGTAGTGGGGTTCGAGGGTGATGTCCAACATGGCTGGGGTGGGGGACCACAGCCCGTTGCCGTTCGAGGCGGAAACTTCGAAGCGGTAATGGTTGGGGGCGAGGTTCCGATATTCCACCACCCGCTGGCTGCTGGGCTTTCCCCATTCCGTCTCCAGTCCGTCAAGCCGGTTGCGGAAGGTCAGCCGCTCTGGTGCGGAGAAACTCAGTCCGGTCACCTCCAGCTCCAGCCGCAGGGTGCCAGGGGGGAGGACCACCTTTCCATCCTTCAACTCGAACGGCTGCCCATCGACGAGTACCCTCTCGATGAACACTGGCGGCGTTTGTTCATCTTCCTGGAAATCCTCCGGCCTCAGGATTGCGAAGCCTCGGGTGGTTGCAAAGGCCATGCGCCCATCCGACATCCTCACGGGTGGGGTGATGGTGAATTCCTCGGAGAGCAATCCGTCAGACCGCCTGATGATCAGCGGATGAAGTTCCTCGGCCGTTCCAGAGAGGATGGCGCTGACCTCCTCCGCGCTGAGCACGGCCAGCCCGCGGTTGGTGCCGATCCAAAGTCGGCGCTCGCGATCCTCAATGATCTGCGAAACCGTATCATCTGGAAGCCCATCGCGGCTGGTGACGGTGATGAAACGCTCTCCCCTCAGCAAGGAAAGACCACCACCTGCAGTGCCGATCCAGAGGTTACCAGACAGATCGACCTGAATCATCCGGATCACCTCGCTGATCAATCCATCAGCACGACCGAAGTGTCGCCACCCGCTCCCATTCTTCCGGAACAATCCTCCGCCGCGTGTGCCCACCCAAAGCGTGCCATCCTTCCCCTGTTGCAGACCCTTGATCTGTTCACGGCCACCTCCGTAGTCCACCTGATTCATCTTGCCACCCTGAAGGTGGAAAAGTCGTCCGTCTCCCAGGCCCGTCCAGATGCTTCCATCCAGATCCTCACAGATGACCCAGACCTCCGAAGTGCCGGAACCAGTGGTGTGGTTTCCCACCACCCAGGTGTCCTTGAACTGGTAGAGTCCTGAGTTTCCTCCGATCCACACGCTTCCGTCGCGGGCGGTGATGGCGGCATTGCCGGTATTCAGCTGGCTCAGTTTCGGGTCCACACTCAGCCGCGCGGTGCGACCTTCGCTCCATCGGTAAAATCCACGTCCCTGGGTGCCGACGATGAATTCTCCGGGTTCGAATTCGACCAAGGCTCCAATGAAGTTGGCTCCCTGTCCTGCTTCCTTGTCATCGATCAATGCCATGGAGAGCTTGCGCTGATTCAGCGCATAGAGGCCATTGCAGGAGCCCATCCAGGTCTGTCCGTCCGGCGTCACAGTCACGAATTCGATGAAGTCCTGGGCGTTTCCGATATCTCTCGGGATGGTGAAAAGCCTGCCGTCCCTGATGCCAAAAATCCCATTGCGGAAAGCGGTCAGCCACAGGGTCCCATCCGGCCCGACGTCCATCGAGCTGAAGTCCACCTCGGGCGGAAGCGTCAGGGAACGCCACCCACGCTCGTCGCGACTCCAGAGTCGATGCTGGTTGTCCAGGATGTGGAGCCTTCCCTTGGGATCCTCACATAACAGGTTGGCACGACGTGGCCCCGGTCCTTTCGGCCGGGTCCAGGCATTCGATTTCCAATGATAGGGCTCCTGCCCGCCAATGATGATCCAAAGAGTCCCCGCGCGTTCCCGGAACAGGGCGGTCAACATGCCGGCTCCGCCGGTCGGAGAGCCCGGCACCACGACAAAGCGGTCGTGCTCCAGATATCTGAATCCGGAGATGGTGGAAACCCAGAGGCGCCCCGCGTCATCCTCCGCCAGGGCGAGTATGGACGCCGACGGCAGTCCGTCTTCCTGGGTGTATGTTCTTTCAACCCGACCGTTCCGAATCGCACTGACCCCACCTCCCTGGGTGCCGACCCACAGCGTGCCGTCGCCGCTTTCCAACAGCGCGAAGACCGTGATCGCACCAAGGCCTTCCTGAAGTCCGTAGAGCTTGAAGTTCACTCCGTCGAAGCGGGCCAGACCTCCGTCGGTCCCGATCCAGAGAAAGCCATCCCTTGTCCTGGTGATCGCCCGCACACGGTCATGCGGCAGACCGTCCCGACTGCTCCAGTTCCGCAGCAGCACCTCCATCGGCGGCTTCGTATCCTTCGCCAGATCCGCTGCCAGCACACGCAGCGCTCCGGCGAGGACGAGCAACAAGCTGATCAGACGAAATGGCACGGCTTCGATTTGTGCGCCCGTCCTGCGGGGGAGGAAAGCAAGAAGCCCTGGAATTTCCGCCGACACGACTGTCGGCATTTTTGCCGACTGCCGCAGTTTCGGGATTCGGGCACCCTCGTTGCGAAAACCGCAGGAATCCGCGTCCTGCGGTTCGGATCCAGCCCCGCAGATCCGCCTGTTTTCCCTACGATCCTCAGACCAAAATTCCAATGAAACTCCGTCGCTCCTCCCTGTTGGGTTCCTCTCTCGTTCTCCGATCGCTTGTTGCCCTTGGGGCATGGGCGACCGCCGGACCGCTTCAGGCCGCCGACATTTACTGGGACAGCGATGGCGCTACCGCTGGCGGAAGTTCGGGCACCACGGCGACGGGAAACTGGGGAACCAGCGCCTTCTGGTCCACCGATTCCACGGGAGCCTCGGCGACCACTGCAACCTGGACGAGCACGGATACGGCCGTCTTTTCAGCGGGCACGGATGTAACCGGTGCCTCCACCGTCACGATCAATGCGAACACCGCTGCGGCAGGTCTGAAGTTTGAGGAAGGCAACATCACCTTCGTCTCCGCGACAAGTGCCAAGAGCCTCACCCTTTCCTCCAATCTTGACCTGACCTTGGGATCGCGGGGGGTCGTGTTCGGCACCACCACCGCGGCCACCACGGTCAATCTTCTGCTCGGGTCGAATTCACTGACCCTGAACACCGGCAACCTCGATCTGTATGGAACCAACACCATGGCGGGAGCTACGTTGAAAAGCGGCAACATCACGATCGGCAATGCCAGCGCGTTCGGGACCACCGGCACCGTGACCCTGGGCGACACCGCTGCAAGTTCATCACCGAGGTTCAGGATGAGAACCCTCACCCTGAGCCGGCCCCTTGTTCTTCAATCCGGCACCGGATTCACCCTCAGCGCGGCGCTCGACAATGTAGGCTTCAACAGTCCGACCATCACCGGCGGCGTCACCAGCACGGGAACAGGCACCACCAATCTGACCATCAGCAGCATCATCAGCAATGGATCCGGCAGCAGCACGACCTTCACCGCCAGTGGCAGCGCGATCAACCACACCGGCACGCTCTCGCTCAGAAACAGCGGCACCAACAACGTCGCGGGCAATGCTCCGACAGGCACGATCAACATCACCGCTCCCATCGGGGCCAATGTCGCGGCAGTGTCGATCAGCAACGATGCGGCAGGCACATCACCCGCTGCAACCACGGACGTCGGGACGCAGCTGGTTGCTTTTGGCAGCACGTCCAATGCCTACACCGGTGCCACCACCATCAACGCCAACGCGACGCTCCGGCTCTCCGTGAACGATGTGATTCCGGATGGCGGGGGCAAGGGCGGTGTCGTCGTCAACGGCAGGCTCGACCTCTTTCAGTCCGACGCGACGAAGAGCGAGACCATCAACGGACTCAGCGGCAGCGGAGTCATCACTCGCAGCTCCACCGGCACCACCACGCTGAGCGTCGGGTCGAACGGGGCGACCAGCACCTTCAGCGGAGTCATCCAGAACGGGGCGGGGACGGTTGCCATCACCAAGGTCGGCTCCGGCACCCTCACTCTAACAGGAAGCAACACCCAGACCGGAACCACCAGCATCCGGGCCGGCATCCTTCTCGCGGGCAGCAACAACGCCCTCGGAGCCGGATCCGTTAGCCTCGGCTTCTCCACGCCTGCCACCCTCCTCACCAACGGGGCCTTCACCATTCCCAATGCCATCCAGGTGAGCGCCAATCCGAGCTCCGGCACCCACATCCTCGGCGGCAATACCGACAACTCCTCGACCTTCTCCGGTGCCATCCTGCTCGCAGGAAATGCCACCATCTTCCAGGCCGCCACCACCGGCGGCAACGCCCTCAATCTCACAGGCGGCATCGGCGCCAACAACCCCGGCACCCAGACCCTCACCTTCGCCGGACCTGGAGATATCAACGTCTCCACCACTCCCATCACCAACGGGACCATCGGCGTTGTTGCCGTCAAAGTCACCGGAGGGAAAACCACCTTCTCCACCGCCAACACCTACACCGGCAACACCAGCGTCGAAGCAGGCGAGCTCGTGCTCCAGAACGCCACTTCCCTCGCCAACGTCTCCACCGTCGAGATCACCAGCGGGGCCACGCTCAAGCTCGATTTTGTCGGCACCGACACCATCGCCAGGCTCACGTTCGACGGCATCCAGCAAGCGGCTGGAACCTGGGGCGCGCCCGGCTCCGGAGCTGCCAATGAGGACGCCCGCATCACCGGCACCGGCCTTCTTCTGGTCGAGCCCACCGATTTCATCTGGACCAACACCAGCGGCGACGAGAAATGGTCCACCGCCGCCAACTGGGATGTCAATCTCGCGCCTACGACCGGTGTGACCCTGCAGTTCCCTGCGGCAGTTGATACGGACCTGAGCAATGACCTGGCATCGGGGAGCTCCTTCTCGAGCCTGCTGTTTGTGAGCGGTGCTCCGGCCTACACCATCAACGGCACGAACTCCCTCAACCTCACCACTGGCATCACCAACTCGTCCACCGAGCAGCAGACCCTCGGCTTCCCGATCGTCCTGGCCTCCACCGGTGCCTTTCCCATCAATGTGGGAAGTCAGGGAGTGGTTCTGAATGGTGATCTCAGTGGCACCGTCGGCCTCAGCAAACTCGGCACGGGCACCCTCAAGCTCACTGGCACCAACACCTACACCGGGAACACAACGATCTTCTCCGGCGACATCTGGGCCACCGGAGCATCTTCGCTGCCAAGCGGAACGACGGTGGCCTTCGCGAACACAACCGGAACCGCCACACTCGACATCACCGGGCTGACCCAGACCCTCGCGGGGCTGACCTTCTCCACCCAGACGACCGGCTCCAATCCGGTCAACATCGTGGGGGATTCCTCGACCTCACTGACCGTTTCTCCAGCATCCATCACCTTCGCCCCCGCCGCTGCCGCCGCGGCCAACACCCTCAACTTCTCCGCCGCAACCTTGGGCAGCTTCACTTATAACAACGCCTCCGGCACCTTCGCCGTTCAGAATGGAGGAAGCACCAACACCGGGTCGCAAACCGTCACGCTTTCAGGCACGAGCAACTCGATCACGGCGGCCAATCTCAACATTGGAAACCTGGGCGGAGGCGACAGCGCCGGGGGCAATGTCTCGACCCTCAATCTTGGAGAGTCCAATACCCTCAACGCCACCACCTTCAACATTGGAGCCTCTTCCAGCCGCGCCAGCGGGGTCGTCAAGTTCGCCAACGGTCTCACCAACCCGACCCTGACCCTCAAGGGCGTCACCGGCGGTAGCAGCACCGCCAACCTCAACATCGGCGGTTATGACAACTTCGGCACCAACGCCTACTCCGCCACCTTCGATACCACCAATCCCGGTGGAACCGGGCCGGGAACGCTCGACGCCCAGTTGGGAACCGTCCAGATCGGCCGCATTTTCCCCACCAGCGCAAGCACTGCCCGGGCCTCAGTCAACACCTCGACCCTCAGGACCGGCAACGGCACCCTTTCGGCCAGCAGCATCTCCCTTGGAAACATTGGAAGCCGCAGCACCAACACCGGAACCTATCGTTTCGGCGTCACCACTTCCTACGAACTCAACGGCGGCACCGCCAACATCGGCACGCTCACCCTCGCCACCAGCAGCTACGCCGATCCCCTGTTGACCGGGAGCAATACCCTGAGCGCCATCGCCACCCTCAATGCCGGTGCCACCTTGAACGCCACCACCATCCAGAGAGGCAGCATCGCCACTCCCAGTTCCGGCAGTCTCACCGTGACTTCTCAAATCAACTGGAACGAAGGCACCATCGGCAACATCCCCACGGGCAACCTCAGCATCAGCGGCTCCACCATCGTGCTGGGAACCACTGCCACCCATGCCTTCAATATCTCCTCCGGTCGCACCGCCACCGTCTCTTCCGTCATCAGCACCCTGAGCGGCGAAACCCCTCTGACCAAGACAGGTGAGGGAACCCTCATCCTCAGTGCTGCCAATACCTATGTCGGAGATACCATCGTCACCAACGGCGTTCTCGAAACCACAACTCCATTCCTGGATGATGCCTCGAACGTGGAGATCTCAACCGGCGGCCAATTGAAGCTCAACTTCTCAGGCACCGACATCGTCGATTCCCTCAGCTTCAACGGCCTTCCCCAGCCAAGCGGCACCACCTACGGAGCCACCGGTTCCGGGGCCGCCGTCATCGACGACACCCGCTTCTCCGGCACTGGAAAGATCCAGGTCGGCGTCATCTCCGATCCCTTCGTCGCTTGGATCGGCGGATTCGGTCTCGCCATCGGCGATCAGGACAAGACCGACGATCCCGACGCAGACGGTCGCAACAACCTCCTCGAGTTCGCCCTGAACGGAAACCCCGCGATCGGGGATACAAACACCCGGGAGCGCACAGCCATCTCCAACCTATCAGGCAGCGACTACCTCACCCTGACCCTTCCCGTTCGAACGGGTGCCACCTTCTCCGGTCCGGGCGACCTTGTTTCCGCGGCCATCGACAAGGTCATCTACACCGTTCAGGGCAGTACGGACCTGATTGATTTCACATCTACCGGAGTTACGGAAATCACCCCGGCCCTGTCTTCCGGAATGCCAACTGCTGACACTGGGTGGGAATACCGCACCTTCCGTCTGACAAATCCCCTCACGGGAAATCCGAAAGGTTTCCTGCGCATCAATGCGGTCGCCGCTCCCTGAGCCCGATACGCCGTCTCCAGCTGAATCCACCTGCCCAACCTCGCCATGAAGCTCCGACTGAATCCCTTCCGCTCGCTTGTCGTTCCAGCGATGGCTGCCACCAGTCTGCTTTTCTCCACGGCTGGAGCCGCGACACTTTACTGGGAAACATCAGCGGCGACGAGTGGCGCCCCGCTCAAGCTGAACTTCCCGGACTCGGGTGAACTCGTCGGCTTCACTGCCTTCACTCTTTTCACTTTCAGTTCGACCGACCTCGACCACTCCGACCTCAATGCCATAACTCTAACAGGTCAATCACCCGATGCCTCCTTCGGCACTGGAAGCTGGCTGTTCAATTCGAGCAGCCTCCAAGTCCGGCTTTTCCCTGAGGCCGAAGCAGGCATGCTGGGTGGATTGACTGTTGGCCCTGCTTCGGCGCCGTCGCAGATGAATCCTCTTGGAGTCGCTCCTCCTGCCTCATCTCCATGAAACACTTTCGCGTCGCGGATGGAAAGTCTCCAATCTCCCGGTGTCGGGGCGGCAGCACTGCCCTGACATCCATCCGCGACGCGATTCCTCTGCTGACTTTGCATTCAAATCAGGGTGCACCTCGACCCCCAATTGTCCAAACGATCCGCCACGGACCTCACCCGCATCGCCGTTTGGTCCGGAAATCTCACCCAATGGGACACCGAGGGCATCACCACTGGAATCGTGGGCGACCCCGGTGACGTCCGCATTCTCAAGCAAAGCCTGCCAACCAACCAGGAACCCCGCCTTTTCCTCCGCCTGCGGGCCTCCCGGTGACCATCACTCTGACCGCATCCACGGGTTGCAGGAACTCTCCGAATTCGTTAAGGCTGCATCCTCCAGAACTGGAACTTTCCAGACTGATAGACAAACCCTCCGAACATCATGTCGCAGCCTCCATTCCTGAAAGACAAGGTCAGCCTCATCGCCGGGGGCGGCGGACCGAGCACCCGATGACAGGCCTTGTTTCGATCCACTCAAGAATCCATCCCCAGCGAGATCCCACCACATGATCCGTCACATCCTTCCAGCCTTGCTCTTGATCTCCCCCTTGTCCGCGCAATGGGGTGCAAATTCGCAGCCCACCCGCACCACAGGCGACCACACCAAGCGCATCATCGGCTATGTCACCCAATGGGATGCATGGAAATCCACGGACGCCGGTCTGCCCAAACAGGGATTCCTCAATCACCTCAATCTCGATTACTCGCAATACACCCATCTCAACTACTCGTTCTTCGGCGTCGCCAACGACGGCTCGCTGCATTCCGGCGACTATCGTAACCCCAACATCCATCAGGCAGGCTCCGTCCAGTCGCCTGCGCCCCTGTTGAATGGAGATATCTATTCCTCGTGGGACTATCATCTCGTGTGGGGCAATCTCAGTCCGCTGTGGGAAATCAATGCCACCGCCCAGGCCGCCGGATTCATCGCCTTCAACGGCGGATGGAAACACAGTGCCACCGGCCTCACGGGCCAACTGCCCGTCCCCTACCACCCGCCCGGAACCGCACCTGGCATTCTCGAACTCGCCCACTCCAAGGGCGTGAAGGTCATGGCCTCCATCGGCGGATGGTCGATGTGCAAACACTTTCCCGCAACCGCGGCGGACCCCGTCAAGCGCGCGCGCTTCATCGCCGATTGCCAGAAGCTCATCGCGCTGGGTTTCGATGGCATCGATCTCGACTGGGAATACCCCGGACCCTCCGCCGGCATGAATTTCACCGGCAGCCAGGCGGACTATGCAAACTTCCTGACCCTCATCACCGAACTCCGCACCGCCATCGGCAGCCAGAAGGAGATCACCTCCGCCACCAGCGCTTCCCCCACCAAGATCGCGGGCTTCAATTGGCCGGCGGTTTCCGCCGCTCTCGATTCGGTCAACCTGATGACCTATGACTTCGAGGGCGGATGGTCCGACAACGCCGGACACAACGCCCAGCTCCACTCGCATCCCGGCCAGGAAAGCACCACCTTCTCCTGCGCCACCAGCGTTCAATATCTCATCAACCAGGGTGTGCCTCGCTCCAAGATCGCCATGGGACTTTCCTTTTACGGACGCGGCGTGATCTGCGATGGCCCCGCCTCATTCGGGGCTCCCACCGTCAAGGTCCCGAAGACCATCCAGCCCGACGGCCCAGTCGTCACCGCTGCGGACTTCGCCACCTGGGAGCCTTTTGACGCCACTCCGACCTATCAGCGCATCACCCAGCTCATGGGCAGCGGCTGGACCCGGCAGTGGGATGATGTCTCGAAAGCACCTTATCTAACAAAAGGATCATTGTTCCTCAGTTATGACGACTCCCGCAGCATCGGCCACAAGGCCGCCTATGTCCGCCAGCAGGCGCTTGGCGGCGTGATCGTCTGGCATGCCTATGGCGATCTCCGTGCCGGGACCATCACCAATCCATCCGACAAGCTTCCCTTCAGCCCCACCACCGACGCTCCGCTGATCAATGTCGTCAATTCCGTTCTCGCCGGAGATGCGATTCCCGAGGATGCGCAGGAAGGCCCCTCCGCCGCTGGCGGCCCGCCGCGCGGACTCTCCACCCTGCCCACCCGCCCGCTGGTCTTCGGCTACCTGAATGCGCTGCGCAATGCCAACGGCCAGGACCAGGTCATCAGCGATTTCCCCGCCGCCCTGCAGGCGGCCAACCTTGAGGCCTTCGATGTCGTCATCACCGCGTTTGCCGAGCCCCTGGCGAATGGAAGCATCGGCACCGGCCTCGGCGCGTTTTCGAGTTATCTCCCCGCCGTGGTGAATGAAGGCCACGCTCTCGGAAAATCCGTCGTCGTCTCCATCGGCGGAGCCTATCCGGCAGCCCTCGCCAACCAGTTCGCCACCATCGCCGCCAGCCCGACCCTGCGCCAGACCTTTGCCAACAACGTCGTCGCGTTTTTGGAGGATCACCATCTCGACGGCGTGGACATCGACTACGAGTTTCCCGCCGATGCCACGGCGCGCGCGAACTTCACGCTGCTGATGCAAACCCTGCATGCCACCGTGAAAGCCGCCGATTCGAGATACATCGTCTTCTTCGGAGGAGGTCCAGGATGGTATCTCGGAAGTTTCGACTTCGCGGCCCTCCATCCCTACTGCGATTTCTTCTTCTACTTCGGCTACGATTGGAAGAACCCCGCCAACGGTCCGCTGCGCAAGCCCGGCAGCATCCAATGGACCCAGGCCGGCGACACTCTAACAGAGGCTTCTGTCAAAGGCGGCATCGACTACGTGCTCTCCAAGGGGTTCCCCGCCTCCAAGATCATCTGCGGCCTTCCCTTCTACGGCTCCAACAACACCTCGTGGTCCGCCGTCAGGAACACCTGGCAGGCCAACCAGGCGGCCTATCCCATCGATGCCAACTCGCTCGAAGTCCAGATCAACGGCGAATGGTTCACCCCGCCGACAGCGATGAAACGCAAGATGGACGCGCTGCTCGATCCTGCTCTCAGCGTTCTAACAGGCGGAGCGGCCATCCGGGGTGTCGGGTGCTGGGAAATCGGTCACGAGCACGCCAGCCATCCCGACCTTTCCACTGCCTTTGCCGAGTGGATCGCCGGTGAACCCACGGACCCGGAGTCACCGCCGGACCCGCCGCTCGACCCCGAGGCCGGATGGATCTCCCACGCCACTTCGCCTCTGGGAACGCTCACCCTCACCGTCACCGAGGATTGGGGCAGCGGCTTCGGCGGGGAACTTCGTTTCACCAACAACACCGGCTCAACGCTCACCAACTGGAGCCTCGCCTTCGATGCTCCCTTCACCGTCGGCAGCCTCTGGAACGGCGTCTATGGTGGGAAATCCGGAGTCACCCACAGCGTGTCCAATCCCACCTGGGGAGGCTACTCGCTCGCCAACGGCGCGATCGGCGCGATCGGCTTCACCGGCAGCGGGCCAAGAACCCAGCCGACCAATCTCCGGCTCAATGGTTCCTCCATTGGAAACTCCGGCACGCCTTTCGCCACCTGGGCCTCCTCACGGAGCCTCCCGCCTGCGAACTTCATCCTCGATTCCGATGGCGACGGTCGATCGAACCTCGTCGAGTTTCTCAATGGCAGCAATCCACAATCTCCAGACACGGGCGGGATCCGCCACGAGATCCGCAACCTGACGGTCGGCGGAGTTCCTGCCAACTACTTCTGCATCATCGTTCCGGCCGCCACCGATGCGGCGAATGTGGAATACCGGGTCTTGTCCGCGCCGGGTTTGAGCTTCAGCAACGCCCGAGTGATGACCCTCCATGGCACACAGACGACCGGCGCCAACCGCGTCGAGGCCATTTGGCGCGACACCCCGATTGGCAACCGAGGCTTCGCACGGGTCGAGGCGCGGCTGAAACCATGAGCTGGGACGAAGTCGGCGGGTAGGATGATCCGGGGGAGCCGGGAGATAATAAGAAGATAAAACCGCAGATGGATGCAGATATTGGATAATCAAGAAGACATGGGGGATTATATTGTTTATATCAAAAATGATTGATGTTCTTCTTGAAATCAATGTCCATCTGCGTCCATCTGCGGTTCACTTATCTGTCCGGTTTCGACATCGATCTGATCCCGGCGGGGCCGCCTATTTGCGGGTGAGCACCTTCCGGGCCAGCGTCAGCCATGCCTCATCGCGGGTCGCTTGATGGCGATAGAGCAGCGCGGTGGCGACTTCCGGGAGATTGACGTTCTTCATGGCTCCGGTGCGTCCCTTTTCCTGACCGGAGCCGGTGCGGGTGTTGCCCTCTACGCTGACAGTTCCGGTCTCGTCGATGCGACTCCGCAGCCAGGCCATTCCACGTGCGGCGGCTTGTTCCCACGCGGGTTTCTTGAGATCCGGCGGTGCGAGAAGGAGCAGGCGTTGCAGGTAGATGAGTCCCACCGAGTGATAGCTGCTGTCGTGTCCGCCCTTTTCGGGAAAGGCTCCGTCGTCGCGCTGGAGCCGGACGCCGTCGTCGAGGTAGAAGACCGCTTTTTCACGGATCGAGGAATCATGAGTGATCATCGCGCACTCCATCAGGCCGCAGCCTAACAGAAATCGACGGTGGGTGTAGATGCGCTGCTTTTCAGCAGGCTTGTCGTTGGCCGGGGAGATCATCCACTTCGCGCAGGTGAGCAGCGGGCCTTTCATTGCCTCAAGCTGATCATGGAACTCCGCGGCGCGGGGAGAGGACTCGATGAGGAGGATGGAGTGTGAGGTGGTTTCCATCAGGAAGCTTGTGCTGTGGAAGGCATCCGGGCAGTTGAAGGAGCCATCGGGCTTCATCTGCTGGAGGCCCCATTGCAGTTGTTTCAGGCCCCAGGCGATCGAGTCCTTGTTGTCGCTGGCGAGACCACACTGCACCCAGCGGATGCCCTCGCGTTGGAGCTCGATGAACCACGGTTTGGCGTGATCCTTTTCCCAGTCGGCATTGATCGAAACCGCTCCGCTGCGCTGTTGCCAATCGGCGGGGGCTTTCCTCGGCAGATTGAGGAGTTCCCTTACCGGAGAGGTGGTTTGAAAGGTGAACTCTTCGGCAGGTGTGGCCCAGCAGAGGGCGGGGATCAGGAGCAGGGTGGCGAGTCGGGGAAGGAGCATGACCGGAGAACGGTCGGCAAGACAGGGATATTGCGCGGGTCGGCAGAATGCATGCGAACTTGCATGAAAGCTGCAACGGTGAACCCTTCCACCATGAGCCAGTCATTTGAACTTCTCGACCCGAAGCGGACGATCGCCGAGCTGAAGGAACTGCGTGCGCTAACCGGCAATGACGATGGTGCCCAGCGGGTGGCCTTCACGCCGACGTGGAAACGGGCTCGTGATTTTCTCCGCGAAAAAATGTCCGGACTGCCGGTCGAAACCCACACCGATGCAGCGGGCAATCTTTGGTTCACACTGCGGGGTGAGTCGGGGAAGGCCCTGTTGATCGGAGGGCACATCGACTCGGTGCCGAATGGTGGCTGGCTCGATGGATGCCTGAACGTGATGGCCGGCGTGGAGATCCTGCGCCGGATCCACGCGGAGTTCGATGGCAGGCCTCCGGTGACGGTTAGACTGGTGGACTGGGCGGATGAGGAGGGAGCGCGCTTCGGGAAAAGTTTGTTCGGCTCGTCGGCCTTTTCCGGAAATCTCGATCTCAATGAGGCACGTGGACTGAAGGATCGCGATGGCATTGCACTGCCGGATGCGATCGCCGCGCATGGGATCGAGTTTGAGAAGGTCAAGGAGGCGGGGGTCGAGGCGGAGAACGCTGCGGCTTATCTGGAGCTGCACATCGAGCAGGGACCGGTGCTTCTCGATCTTGATCTCCCCCTCGGCGTGGTGCTCGGCACCTGCGGGGTGGAGCGGCATGCGATCACCTTCCGCGGCCAGGCCGCGCATTCGGGTAGCACGCCGATGAACCGCCGCAGGGATGCCTTTCTGGCAGCGGCGAAAATGGCTCCGGAGATCTATGAAATCACCGACCGTCATGGCGGAGTGTGCACGATCGGGTCCTGCACCACCAAGCCCGGCATCGTGACGAGTGTGGTCGAGGAATGCCGGATCACGCTCGATCAACGGCACCTCGATGCCTCCGCCCTCGCGGGGATGCTTGCCGAGGCGAAGTCGGCCAGCGAACGCTATGCGACGGAAGGGAATGTCTCCGTCGCCTGGGAGCGCATCTGGCAGATCGAGCCGGTGCCATTTCACGCCGGGCTGATCGAGTTCTGCGATCAGGCGATCCTCGAAACCTGTGGGGTCACGCACCGACTCCCCTCCGGCCCTTTGCACGATGCGGCGGAAGTTTCGCGGGCGGGCATTCCGACCGTGATGATGTTCGTGCAAAGCCTTCACGGCATCAGCCACAACAAGATCGAGGACACGCGGGAGGATCACATTGAGCAATGCGTGGTGGCCTTCGACCGGCTGGCCCGGAAGACGATGGAGTGGATCGCCGCCAAGGACTGAAGGATCAGGGGCGCGCTCTTTCCAGCCGGACCAGCTTTTCCCCGCGGCCCCGGAAGTGTGCGATCGGCGATACGCTCATCCACGGTGACGGAGCGCACCTGGCGGTGGCGGTCGTTGTTTTGATCAGGCAGGAAAAGGGTCTCCATCCTGGATGGCGCACGAGGATCCGGGACCGCACTCAGCAATGGGCTTGCAGGCCATGTCCGCCACCTCAGAAAGCGCCTTCGCATCGTCGGGCGTGGCTCGGGCGTGATGGATCTCGATCATGGAGGAAGGCTTTCAGGACGGCGGTAACTGGCCAGGCTCGACAGGGTGATTTGTTAAGATTGAGTAAAATCGATCCGCAACTCGGATTCCCCTCCGGGGTTTACCTCCTGATTCCGCTTCCCATGAAACCCATCCCGTTCCGTATTGTCGCCACGTTGGCCGCGACCACCCTGGTCCTGCTGGCAGCTCCCTCGAAAGAGAAGCGCCGTGGCAACACACCCGAGCCAACAGCTCCGGAAGACCGGGCGGCCCCTGCGACCTCGAAGTCCTCCCATCTCTGGACGGCGTCCGGCGGTGAGAAACTGGAAGCGAAGTTCCTCGCTCTGGAGAACGGCATCGTCACGGTCGAGCAAGCGGATGGAAAGAAGGTACGTTTCCCCCTCATCCGGCTGAGTGATGAGGATCGGCAGTTCGCCGAAGCCTCCAAAAGCGCCCAGCCCAGGCCGCCGATGTCGCAGGAGATCATTTCAAAGGCGGCGGCGCGTCTTGATGAGTCGATCCAGGTCTCGTTGTCCAAGGCCGGATTGAAACCGAATCCAGCACTCGGTGATGCGCAGTTCGTCCGTCGGGTGTATCTCGACACCATTGGCCGGATTCCGACGGAGGCCGAGGCGCTTGATTTCATCAACGATCCGGCTGCGGGCAAGCGGGCCAATCTGATCAACTCGCTGCTCAACTCTCCCGGCTACACGATGCACATGTACAACTGGCTGGCCGACATGCTGCGGGTGAAGGATGACTATGGAAAAGGCGCCAAGGCCTTTCTCTACGAGGACTGGCTCAAGGAGCAGATCGCCATGAACGTGCCATGGAACGTGATGGTGCGGGACATGCTCACGGCCGATGGAAAGCTCAACGTCAACGGGGCCTCGGGCTACCTGCTGCGTGATGCCCAGATGCCGCTCGATGGGGTCTCGAACCTCATGACCACCTTTCTCGGCGCGAATGTCTCATGCGCCCAGTGCCACGACCATCCCTTCGCGGAGTGGACCCAGCATGACTTCTACAGCATGGCGGCCTTTTTCGGGGCGTCCGATGGATTTCATGAGGATGTCTATCGCAAGACCCGCAAGCTCGCGAAGAGCCCCGAACTGACCCAGGTCGGAAAAGGCGTGGTCACCCAGCTTCTCACCGCGAATGCCTATAATCTCGTCGATCTTCCGGCGAACCGCCTGAAGTTCCCGGCGGACTACAAATACAAGGACGCCAAGCCGGGCGATCCCACGGTTCCGGAACTCATCCGCTGGACCGATACGGCAACCGAGAACCCCGCCTACAAGCTCACCCTCACCAAACCCTCGCAACTGCGGAACCAGTTCGCCGAGTGGATGGTGCACCCCGAGAATCCGCGCTTCGCCACCTCGATCGCCAACCGGCTTTGGAAAAAGGCCTTCGGCCTGGCAGTCCAGGAACCGGTGTCCGACCTCGACGATCCCGACGAATCCTCCAATCCGGAATTGCTCGCCCTCATCACCACCTACATGAAGCAGGCGAAGTTCGATCTGCGCGAGTTTCAGCGGATCCTGCTCAACACGGCCGCCTATCAGCGCCAGGCCAGTGAGGCTCCCGAGGATCCGAAGTCCTGGAAGCTCCAGGGGCCTGTCTTGCGCCGCCTCAGCGCCGAACAGGCCTGGGACTCCATCGTCACCCTCATCTGCGGAAATGAAGCCGATCAACTTCTGCTCCGCCGGGGCGATGACCTGCAACGCACCGCCATCCCCGAAGACCAGATCAACATCCAGACCGTCAAACACATGGCGGAAGAAATGAAGGAGAACGGAACCCCGCTGCGAGGCGGCGGCGGAAAGAAGGGCGGAGGAAATGCCCGTGCCCTGGCCCTTTTCTACGAAGGGGGACGCCCCCAGGTCCGCTCCGGGCTCTTGCTCGCCCGTGCCAGCGAGCTCCAGCAGCCAGCTCCTGAGAACCATTTCCTGCGGCTCTTCGGCCAGAGTGATCGGCTTGTCTCCGACACCAACACCACCGATGGCAGCGTGCCGCAGATGCTCCAGCTGATGAACGGTCCGGTGCAGGAAACGATCACCAGTGGCTCTGCTGCCGTGGCCGCTGCACTCCGCGCGAAAAGTCCGGCAGATCAGGTGGCCTCGCTTTACGCCAGCTTCCTCGGCCGTCGTCCCACCTCCCAGGAATCCTCCCGGGCGCTCGCCGCGATGAATGAGGGACTGAAGGTCCCCGACCTCGCCTGGGTGCTCCTGAACTCCCGTGAATTCCTCTTCGTTCCCTGACTCCAACTCCATTTCTCCACGATCATGAAATCCGATCATTTCCGGCTCAACGAACTCAGCCGTCGCAGCTTTGTCGAACGCGTCGCGCGGACGGCCTTCGGGCTCACCCTGCTGCCCTTCGTCCCGGGTGAAAGCCTGCATGCCGAGGAAGCCGCCGCTCCTGTTAGAAGCGGTCCCGGCACGCCGGGTTTCGGCAAGGCCAAGGCGGTCATCATGCTCCAGCTCTCCGGAGGACTGAGCCAGATCGACAGCTTCGATCCCAAAACCGGAGCCTCCAAGGGACCCGGCAGCGCGGTCGGCACCAAGGCCGATTTCCAGGTCTCCTCCTATCTTCCCGAGATTGCCAAGATCGCCGACAAGATCACGGTCATCCGCAGCATGACGGCGAAGGTCGGCGTTCATGAACAGGCCCGCTACCTGATGCGCACCGGCTTCGAGAAGCGTGGCACCATCGTTCACCCGATCCTCGGAGCCTGGGGCCAGCACTACCTGGGAGCCAGCCATGAGACCCTCCCCAGCAGCGTCTGCATCAATCGACCCTCGCAACATGGCAACGGATTCTTCCCCGCCACGATGAGCCCGCTGCCGATCCTCGATCCCGAGGAAGGTTTGCCGAATGCCGTTTCTCGTGCGGAAACCCCGATCCTTCAGAAACGCCTCGCGCTTCTCAATGAGATGGACCGCCAGTTCAGCGAGTCCGCGAAGTCCGGCAGCGTCAACGCCTACAACGAATTCTATGAAAGCACGCTCCGCCTGATGAAGGGCAAGGACCTCCAGTGCTTCGACCTCTCCAAGGAACCTGAGGCCCTGCGCGAACGCTATGGGAAGAACCGCTTCGGCCAGGGCTGCCTGCTCGCGCGTCGCCTCGTCGAAGGCGGAGTCCGTTACATCGAAGTCGAAAGCGGCGGTTGGGACATGCACAAGGACATCGACGGTGGCATGGAGGACCGCGGCGCTGAGTTCGATGTGGCCTTCGCGGCCCTCATCAGCGACCTCGAATCCCGGGGCCTGCTCGAAAGTACGATGGTCGTCGTAGCCACCGAGTTCGGTCGCAAGCCGGAGTTCGACGGCAGCGGTCGCGGTCACCATCCACTCGTGTTCTCCTGCGTCCTGGCCGGTGGCGGGGCGAAGCGCGGCTACGTCCACGGCGCCAGCGATGCGGCCGGCGGACGTGTCGAGCGCGATCCTGTTACCGTGGGTGACCTGCATGCCACCGTGGCCCACGCCTGCGGCATGCCGATCAATACCCCTGTCGTCAGCCCCAGCGGCCGACCCTTCACGATCGGCAACAAGGGCAAGCCTGTGGCGGCCGTGTTTTCATGACCGGCCGCATGACGGGACTATCCATGTTGCCGTGAAGCCCTATCCCAAGATCATCACTCATGGGAGGCCGAGGGCCTTGTATGGCTTTGGGATCACGGCGTCAGCCAGACGCGGAGTTGATAGAACTTGTGATTTACTGTCACCGGAGCGATGCAGTTGACGGTCTGACCGGTCGCCACGATGTCCTGATAGCCCGGGATGGCCGTCCAGCTTCCCGAGGTGAGCGAGTTGCTGGCTTCGATGGCGTAGTGGCGGGTCTTTCCGCCGTAACCGCTGCCCGTGGCGGCCCTGGCGGTGAAGCTCAGGGTGAGCTGGCTGACTCCGGGGACCAGGGAAGGGGCAGGGGATGGACTGGTGGCAAGCGGCAGGAGGCCGAAGATATACTCTTTTTCGTTCGAGATGCCATCGCCATCGGGATCCGCATTGGGCCCTGAGATCAATGGATTGGAGAGCTGGGGAGCGGTGAACTGGGCGGTTTGCCAGTTGGCGATGGTTTCATTCAATACGGTCACCACCGCGGTGTTGGAGTTGGCTCCTGTTGTGTTGGCGGCATTGGTGACCTTGACCCAGTAACTGGTATTGGTGCTGAGCGCCGTGGTGGTGTAGCTTGAGCTGTTGGTTCCGACGGGCGTGGTGGTGGTGCCGCTGGTGCCCTGATACCATTGATAGGTGAAGGGACCGGTGCCGCCTGCCGTGACGCTGAGGGTGGTGGTGGCTCCGCTGTTGATGGACGTGGAGGCCGGGTGGGTGGCGATCGTCGCGGGCTGGTTGACGGTCACCACGGCAGTGTTGGAGTTGGCTCCTGCTGGGTTGGCGGCATTGGTGACCTTGACCCAGTAACTGGTATTGGTGCTTAGCGCCGTGGTGGTGTAGCTGGAGCTGTTGGTTCCGACGGGCGTGGTGGCGGTGCCGCTGGTGCCCTGATACCATTGATAGGTGAAGGGACCGGTGCCACCTGCCGTGACACTGAGGGTGGTGGTGGCTCCGCTGTTGATGGTGGTGGAGGCTGGGTGGGTCGCGATCGTGGCGGGCTGGTTGACAGTCACCACCGCAGTGTTGGAGTTGGCTCCTGTTGTGTTGGCGGCATTGGTGACCTTGACCCAGTAACTGGT
>JAIXPW010000152.1 GCA_027485995.1 Verrucomicrobiaceae bacterium | reverse complement strand
CCTGCCAAAACCGCCAACGAAGACTCCGCATCCGAAAAACTCGCCGATGCCCGCAAGCGCAACCTCGACCTCGCCATCTCCAGCATCCAGAAGGAATTCGGAGAAGCCGCCATCATGCGCATGGGCGACGCCAACCGCGTCGATGTCGATGTCATCCCCACCGGCAACCTGCTGATCGACCGCGCCCTCGGCGTCGGCGGCTTCCCACGGGGCCGCATCATCGAGGTCTTCGGCCCGGAATCCTCCGGTAAAACCACCCTCACGCTCACCGTCATCGCCCAGGCCCAGAAGCGCGGTGGACTTGCCGCCTTCATCGACGTCGAGCACGCGCTCGACCCCCAGTACGCCCGCAAGCTTGGCGTGAAACTGGAAGATCTTCTCGTTTCCCAGCCTTCCTCCGGTGAGGAAGCCCTCCAGATCTGTGAGGCCCTCGTCCGCTCGAACGCCATCGATGTGGTCGTGCTCGACTCCGTCGCCGCCCTCGTCACCAAGCAGGAGCTCGACGGCGAAATCGGCGACTCCACCGTCGGGGCCCAGGCCCGCCTGATGAGCGCCGCGATGCGCAAGCTGACCGCCTTCATCTCCAAGGCCCGCACCGTCTGCATCTTCACCAACCAGATCCGTGAGAAGATCGGCGTGATGTTCGGCAACCCGGAAACCACCCCCGGCGGTCGCGCCCTCAAGTTCTTCTCCTCCCTCCGCGTTGACATCCGCCGCATCGGCCAGATCAAGTCCACCGATGGCACCGTTACGGGCAACCGCACCAAGATCAAGATCGTGAAGAACAAGGTCGCCCCGCCCTTCACCGAGTGCGAGTTCGACATCATGTACAACGAGGGCATCTCCTCGACCGGCTCCCTTCTCGATCTCGCCCTGGAAATGGACATCATCCAGAAGCGCGGCTCGTGGTTCGCCTACAACGGCACCCAGCTCGCCCAGGGTCGCGATGCCGCCAAGGACGCGCTCAAGGCCGATGAGGCACTTTACGCCGACATCGAGACCAAGGTCCGCGAGCGGCTTGAGGCTGGGAAGAAGTGATTTGTCGCGAAGGGTTCGTGTGTTAGATGACAAGGTGGGGCAGGCTCTTGGGTCTGCCTCACTTCCGTTTTTGGGAGTGGCCTCTTTTGAGGATCTGGCAGTCTGGGCAGGCGGAGATCGAAAGGGAAATTTGCAACCCCGGCTGTTCCTCCTTGGCCAAGTCGGGAAACAGGGCTTTTTTCGGGTGTTCGTTGCACTGAGCCCGGCGCCATGGCGCTTTCCAGTCTTCCGCCATGTGGATTGTCCTCTTCGCCCTCCGCTACAAGTACACCATTGGGGTCTTCGCGATCCTGATTCTGTTGTTCGGCGTGCTTTCATCCCGTCGGATGTCCACCGACATCCTGCCTCGCGTGGATAGCCCGGAGATCACGGTGGTCTGGATCTACCCCGGCCTCAATGCGGCCGAAATGGCGGCAAAGGTCACCTCGTTTTCGGAGATCGCGACGCTCAACAATGTCGATGACCTGTTGGAGGCGCGATCCGAAACCTCCAACGGAGTGGCGCTGGTGAAATTGAAGTTCCAACCCCACGCCGACAACAACAAGGCGCTCGCCCAGGTGACGGGGGTTTCCCAAACGATCCTCCGGCGCATGCCGCAGGGCACCACGCCGCCGCTGATCATCCCGACCAGCCCTTCGAGCGTGCCCATCGTCCAGCTCGTGATGTCCTCCGACTCGATGACCGGAGGGCAGTTGTTCGATTTCGCCCGCATCAACCTCCGCGCCCAGATCCAGAGCATCCCGGGTTTGCGCCTCTCACTGCCTTACGGCGGAGCCGCGCGGCAGGTGATGATCGATCTCGACCCGGACGCACTCAATGCCTTCGGCCTATCCGCGGCCGATGTGAGTCGCGCGGTCAGCACGCAGAACCTGACGCTGCCGTCCGGGGTGTTGCGCGAGGGTGGACGTGAACTTCCGATCACGATGAACGCCAGCCCTGAGTCCGTGCAGGCCTTTCTTGATCTGCCGGTCCGCACCTCGGGCGGGAAAATGATCCTCCTTCGTGACGTGGCGAACGTGCGCGATGGCGAAGCGGTTGCGACCAACATCGCCCGCCTCAATGGTCAGAATGCGGTGATGGTCTCGGTGTTGAAACTCGGCTCCGCGTCCACCGTGGATGTCGTCGATGGCATCCTGAAAAAGATGCCGGAGATCCGTGCCACCGCGCCTCCTGGCATGACGATCGAACCGATCTTCGACCAGTCAACCTTCGTGCGCTCCGCCGTCGATGGCGTGCTGCGGGAAATTCTTCTCGTCGGTGGGCTCGTGGCGTTGGTGGTGCTGTTGTTCCTCGGATCCTGGAGATCGACCCTGATCGTCCTCGTTTCGATCCCGCTGGCGCTCCTTTGCTCGATTATCGGGCTCTACCTGATCGGCGCGACCTTCAATCTGATGACGCTTGGCGGCCTGTCCCTCGCCATCGGCATCCTCGTCGACAACGCGCTGGTGGAGATCGAGAACATCAAGCGCCAGATCGGTCTCGGCAAGGCGGTGCAGCAGGCAATCCTCGACGGCGCGCGACAGGTGGCATTCCCGGAATTCGTCTCCACGCTCAGCATCTGCATCGTGTTCCTGCCGATCTTCCTGCTCAGCGGCACGGCGTCGTATGTCTTCCGACCGCTCGCGCTGGCGGTGGTCTTCGCGATGCTGGCGAGCTACTTGCTGTCTCGTACTTTGGTGCCGACGCTTGCTTCCCTCCTCCTTCCCGCCGAGGCCCGTCATGAGGCGAAGAGGGCGAAGGAAACGCCGCGCGGGCTGTTCCGAATCCACCACGGCATCGAATCGGGAATCGACAAGCTTGCGCTTGCTCAAGGTAGCCTCGTTTCCTGGCTGCTCCGCCATCGGATCCTCATCGCAGTGCCGCTGTTGCTGGCAGTCGGCCTCGGCGTGCTGGCGGCCAGCCGCGCCGGGCGCGAGTTCTTTCCAAGAACGGATGCCGGGCTGATGCGCCTGTTCGTGCGTGTTCCATCCGGTTCCCGCATCGATGAAACCGCGAAGGTCATGGCGGACATCCAGCGTGAGATCCGGGCCGTGATTCCGAAGAAGGACCTGCTCTTCATGGTGGAAAACATCGGCGCGCCGAATCCGGTCAACCTCGCCTGGGTGGAGAGCACCTCGATCGGGCCCTCGGACGGGGAGATCCTCGTGCAGCTCGCCGATGGTCATCAGCCGACGGATGACTACATGGCGCAGGTGCGGAGGATGATGAAGGAGAAGTTTCCAACCGTGCAGTTGTTCTTCCGACCGGCCGATGCGACGAGCCAGACGCTGTCATCGGGAGCTCCGACGACCTTTGAGCTTCGTTTCATGGGCCGTGACGTGCCTGGAAATCTCGCGCTGCTGAAGGAGCTGAAGGAACGCTTTTCGAAAGTCAGCGGCGTGGTCGACGTGACCTTCCGCGAGGTGCTCGATCAGCCCGGTTACGTGATCCGCGTCGACCGTGCACGCGCCGCTTATCTCGGCATCACCGAACAGGACGCGGCCACCGCCCTGCTCGCGGCCTTGGGCAGCGGCGGAACCGTGACACCAAATTTCTGGGCGGACCCGGCAGTCGGATCGTCCTACGACGTGCAGATTCTCGTGCCGCCTCCCGACCTGAAATCCACCGAACAATTGCTCAATCTTCCAGTCCGCCCATCGGCCGGCGGGGATCCGGTGTTGCTGCGGACCTTTGCCTCACTCATCGAACAACGCACGCCGGCGAGCGTGTCGCGCACTACCTTGCTTCCGACCCTGACCCTCGTCGCCAACGTGGAAGGTCGCGATCTCGGCAGTGTCACGAAAGACCTCAACGTGATCCTCAAGGAACTTCGCGAAAAACAGAAACCCGGAAACAAGATCGAGCTCAACGGCCAGGCCGCGTTGATGGAATCGTCCTACACGGAACTCATCGGCGGACTCGGCCTCGCGGCGGTGCTGGTGTTCCTGGTGATGGTGGTGAATTTCCAATCCTGGTCGCTGCCCTTCGTGGCGATCAGCGGACTGCCCCTCGCGGTGGCTGGCGCGCTGGCCGCGCTGTGGCTGACCGGGACGCCACTGAGTGTGCCGGCCTTGATGGGCATCATCATGGTGGTCGGCGTTTCCACCGCGAACAGCGTGCTGGTCAGCAGTTTCGCACGCGATCGCTTGTTGGAAGGCGCGACTGCCTCCGAGGCCGCATTGGAAGCGGCGACCACTCGTCTTCGCCCGGTGGTGATGACCGCGCTGGCGATGATTCTCGGCGTGATCCCAATGGCGCTTGGTCATGGCGAAGGCGGCGAACAGAACGCACCCCTCGGCCGCGCGGTGATCGGGGGGCTGATCCTTGGAACCTTCGCCTCTCTTTTCATCGTGCCGCTGATGTTCTCCCTCTTCGCCCGCATTCGGAAACCAGACGAACCCATCCACGAGGACGAGCTGGCCGATGCCACCACCATCTGATCCCGACGCCATGAACTTCCGCCTTCTCCTTCCTTGCCTGATCGCGCTCTCCTCCGGACTGCACGCGGATCCCGTGGCGGTGAAGACCGTCAATCCCCAGCCCGCCACGGCTTCCCGGGTGTTCGAGATTCCCGGCCACACCGAACCCGCCGAGGAGGCGAAACTCTTCTGCCGCGCCACCGGAACCGTCCGCGAGCGGAAGGTCGACATCGGCGATCAGGTGAAAGCCGGTGACGTGCTGGCCGTGATCGATGCGCCGGAGATCGACAAGCAGGTGGATGCCGCACAGGCCGCCGTGGAATCCGCTGCCGCCAAGGCCCGCACGGCCCGCAGCAATTCAGACCGCACCGCCTCGCTCCTGAAAAGCCGCGCCGTTTCCCTTGAAGATGCCGAGCAGCTCGCCTCGATCGCCGAGCAGATGGACGCTGACCTCCGCTTGAGGAAAGCCGAGCTGGGCCGCTTGTCGGAAGTGCAGGGCTTTGCCACCGTCCGCGCTCCCTTCGATGCCACCATCGCGGCGCGGAAGGTAGATCGCGGCGACCAGGTGCGTGGTGATTCATCGAACGCCGATGCGTGGTTGTTCCACCTCGTCCGCATCAATGAATTGCGCGTCGTGGTCGAGGCCTCGCCGGAGCTGGCCTTGAGGCTATCCACCGGTCGTGAGGCCACGGTTCGATTCAACGAGCTGCCTGGAAAAAGTTTCCCCGCCAAGGTGTCCCGCAGCAGCCGTTCGATCGAACGCGCTTCCGGCACCATGCGCGTGGAACTGCTTCTCAAGAATGACGACCGGGCACTTCCTGCAGGTCTAACAGGAACGGTTTCCTTCTCCCTCGATCCCGTCGCGGGGACCTTCCTCCTGCCGGGCAACACGCTTCTCAACCGGAATGGAAAGTCGATCGTGGTCCTCGCCGATCAGGGCAAGGCGAAGTTCATCGAGGTGTCACAGGGAAGGAATCTCGGCGAGCTGGTCGAGGTCACCTCGCCCGCGCTCGCTGGTACGACGGTCATCGTAAGTCCGAACGCGATGCTGCGCGAAGGCGATGCTGTCGAAGCCACCGCACTGCCTCCGAAAGCCAAGCCCTGACAGGTCCTCACCGGTTCAGCCACCAGAAGCCCGCGTTCAGGTAGGTCGCATAGCTGACCCACATCAGATAGGGAACCAACAGCCAGGCAGCGATCCGGTTCACCTTTCTGGCGAGAACGATCGTCCAGGCGATGCAGAGCCACATCGCCACGATGTCAATCAGGGCGAGCCCGCTGCGGTGGGCTCCGAAGAACAGGGGCGTCCAGGCGAGGTTGAGGACGAGCTGAAGAATGAACACCGCGATGGCGTGTTTTGCCCCAGCAAGCCTTCTGTCCCTGACCAGAAGCCCCAGTGAAATTCCCATCATCGCATAAAGCAGCGTCCACACCGGTCCGAAGACCCACGGAGGAGGCGTGCCGGGCGGACGTTGGAGGCTTTGATACCAGCCCTGGCCACCACCGGAAAACGCCACGCCTCCAAGCCCGCCAAGGCCGATGATCAGCAGGGCGAAAAGCAAGGGCGGCAGCCAAGGCATGCGGGGACTTGAGGACATGGGAGGAGGGAATTTGATTGGAAAGGCGACGCTTTGGGGCAGCGTAGCAGGCGAATCTTTTTGTTTGTCATGAATTCGTCGCTGATTTGTTCCATCGCCTTGTTGTGCACGCCCGTGTCGGTATCCGGAGCCCTCGGGGGAGTCGAGGTCACCAATGAGGCTTCCATTCAATCCTCGGCCTCAACACCCGAAGGTCGTCATGCCCTCGCAGTGGCGGAATTGAAGCGGGTGGCGGACGATGCCATCGACAAGCTTTCCCGCACGGACCGCCGCTTTGTGGAGGACTTTCTCGAATCAAAGGAACGCGTCGCGGACTTCATGCTGTCGGGTCCCTGCGACGATCCATCGAAAGGCTTGAGAATTCTCGCGTCGCTGTGGAAGGCCGACCCGCAGGGGCTTGCGGACCGACACGAGCAGACCACGGCGGCGGCGGTGGCACTCACGTTTGCGATGAAGGACTGGCCGGAGGACAAGGCCTTTGACCGCTATGCGTATTTCCGGGATTCGAGGAAAGCGAATCAGCTGCATCCGAGCTTCGATGCCCTTGAGACCTGGGAGAAGCGCTTCGTGGTTTCGGCGGGAGGAAATGGTGGCTACTCCGATGTCGGTGGCTGGGGAAATGACTCGCTCGTCTGGCTGCGCGACAACGTGAAGCTGCCGGTCAGCGATTACATCGGGGCCTGCTGGCAGGCTCCCTACAAGTCCGACAGCCCGTTCGGCGATACCATCCAGGGACCGAAGTACTATGCTCCCTTTAGCAACATCATCCATGCCAAGCGCGTCCGCGATGTTGGCGGCGTCTGTGGATCGCTCTCCCACTACGGAGCGAATGCCGCCCGCGCGAATGGCATCCCGGCGATCACGATGGGTGAGCCCGGCCATTGCGCCTACGCGGTGCGTGTTTCCAAAGGCAACTGGCAGCCGGCCTACACGCTTTCCTGGCAGCGCGGGCTGCACACCAGCCTGTGGGGGCGGACATGGACGCAGTTGGTGATCCAGGAGGCCGCGTTCGACAACAAGGCCGCCTACGATGTCTGTCAGGCTCATCTCTGGCAGGCCCGGGCCTTGAAGGAAAAGAATCCTGATCTCGCCGAGGCCGCCTATGCAGCGGCGCTCGATGCCCAGCCTATCAACGTGCCGGCCTGGATTGAGTCGGTCGATTTCCTGCGTGATGTGAGAAAGCCAAAACCGGAGGCATGGTCGGTCATCGGTCGATCGATCGCGACAAAGCTTTCCGCTTATCCGGAGTCCGCTTGGGATGTCTTCTCGCGCATCCTCACACCAGCCCTCGCCGCCCTGGCGGATGACGCGAAGCTGGATTTCCTGGTGAGCTACCACACGGCGATCGCGAAGGAGGACGGTCCGGTGATGTGGCAGTTCGATGCGGCCCTCGAAGCCCAATCCAAGGCCCTCGGCGGAGACAATGCCAGGCAGCTCGCCTTCTTCGAAAAGGTGCTCGCGATCCAATCGGCTTCGAAGTCGTGGTTTGCTCCGACCATCGCCTGGGGCCAGAAAAAATTCAGCGTCGATCCGGCGTCATCCAATGCCTACTTCGCGGTGCTCGGCCGGGTGTTTTCCTCGGTCGATCCCAATTCGAATGAAGCCGGTCTGCGTGCCGCGCTTGGTCCTGCGATCCTCGCCGCAGAGGAGGCCAACAATGTCGAGGCCTTCCAGGCGCTCGGCAAGGCAGGCAGTTCCTTGCGAAAGCCGAACCCGGTGGTGGTCGAGCCCTTCCCCGGTGATCTTCTTTCGTCCGGCGGTTTGATGAAGCCCTCGACCACTTCGCAGTGGGATCATCCGGAAAGCCACTGGAGCGTCCTCGAAGAAGAAGGCGGATTTTTTCATACGGCCGCGGAGGTGAAGCCGAATGTCGTGGTGCGACTCGGCAAGCTCGGTGACATCAGCGGCATCGTGGTGCTCGGAACCGACTACGGCTATTATGGCGGTCGCGCCCTGCCCTTGAAGGTCTCCGTTTCAGAAGACGGCACCACCTGGACCGAGGTCTTCCGGACCACCGATCCGAAGGGTCCATGGCGCATCCCCCTCGCAGGGAAGGCGACCCGCGTGCAGTTCGTGAAGGCGGAGCGCGATGATGAGCGCCATGAGGTCTTTCACCTCGCGGGCATCCGCGTCTATGGCCGCCGTCTCCAGTAATTCCAGCGATCCCTCCAACATGAACCGAAACGCTTTCATCGCACTTCTGCTGCTGGCCGACTCCGCATTCGGACAACGGGTTGCCGATTTCACGACCGCTGCCGCGCAGGCAAAGACCTCGAAGTCGGACATCGTTGTCTTTGTTCATGGATCCGATTGGAACCGTCCCGGCGAAGTGGTGGCGAAGATCTGGAACGACGCGCGCTTCCTTTCCGCCGTGGGCTCCGGCGTGCTGCTCGTTGACCTCGATCGCAAGGAGAACCAGTCCGATGGCGAGAAGGAAGCGATCAAGAAGAACGAGGCGGGCAACCCACCTGTTAGAAGCCTGCCTGCCGTCGCGCTCTATGATGCCGAAGGCCGCCTCGTGGGAACCGTTTCAGGCACCGAGGAACTCGCCGCTGCGGGAGGCTTGCTCGCCGCCACGAAGAAGCTGCTCGTGACCCGGCGAGAACGCGATGATCTTTGGAAAGCCGCCGATGGGGCCGCCGCCCTGATCAAGGCAGGAAAGTTGGGACAGGGGCTTGACCGCATGAACCTCGGCCTCGGACCGAAGGGCATTTACAAGCCTGTGCTCGAGGAGATCCGCAAGGCCGATCCGGAGGACAAGTCCGGCTACGTCGGCAAGTATACGTTCTCCAACGATGCCCTCGTGGGACTGGCCTTGAAGGCGGCGGAGACGAAGAACTACGCCGAGGCTGAGACCGAGTTCGCCAAGTGGGATCGGAACCCGCGACTTTCATCAACCCAGCGTCAGGAACTCCAGGCCGCGAAATTCGCACTCTATCAGCGTTGGCCGGAGAAGAAGAACGAGGTCCGCCCGATCCTGGAGAAGATGCGCGACATTGACCCGAAGTCGGACCTCGGCCAAGCGGCGGCGAACTACATCGAACTGCTTTTCTCCACGAAGCGGAAGAAGGGCGATCCTCCGGCGTAATGCTCGCTATCATGCGTAAACCCATTTATCACTCGCTCTTCGCCTTTCTGCTCACGGCTTCATGTTTGATGGCCGACCCATTGCCCGGGCAAATGAAGCTGTTTCTGCTGATCGGTCAGTCGAACATGGCTGGGCGAGGCAAGGTGGAACCACAGGATCAGGTGGTGAATCCGAAGGTCTTCATGCTATCGAAGGACCTGAAGTGGGAGCCCGCCAAGGATCCGCTGCACTTTGACAAGCCGGTCGCCGGCGTGGGTCCCGGCTCGGAGTTCGCGCGCGAGATCCTAAAGCAGGACCCCAAGTCTCCCATCGGCCTGATCCCCTGCGCGGTCGGCGGCACCAGCCTCGATCAGTGGAAAGCGGGCGGCCCACTCTACAACGCCGCGGTGCTGCGGGCGAAGGAGGCGATGAAACAGGGCAAGCTCGCCGGCATCCTCTGGCATCAGGGAGAGTCCGACAGCGCGCCGGACAAGGTGGCCACCTACGCGGATCGCTTTTCCACCATGATCACCCAACTGCGGAGAGATCTGGGCGATGACAAGCTGCCGGTGATGGTGGGTGAACTCGGCCGCTTCCGGGAGGCGAGCAAGGCCTTCAACGACAACCTGCCGACTGTGGTCGCAAAGGTTCCGCTCTGTGGCCTCGCGACCTCGGAAGGCCTGACCGACAAGGGCGACAAGCTCCACTTCGACGCCGCCTCCGCCCGCAAACTTGGCGAGCGCTATGCTGCCGCGTTCCTGAAACTTGCGAAGCAGTGACCTGTTTTTGTGACTTTCCTTGAATAAGGACGAGAGTTCTCCAGTCTCACAGGGCCATGAAATCCGCTATCTTGACTTGTTTGGTCCTTGTGGGAGCGCTGATGGCCAAAGATCCCGCTCCAGCAGACAAAGTTTCGGATAGTCATCAGCACCCTTCCCCGCGTCATGTCCAGGTCACCCTTGAAATGATCGAAGTGTCTCAGGCAGACGCCACCCAGCTGCTTTACAAGGACAAGCTTGGAAAGGACGGAACCAAGCTGCGGGCGGCGCTTCAGGTCATGGTGGATTCCCAAAAGGCCAGCGTGCTTGAAACCATGATGGTGGCCTCACACAGCGGGACCAAGGCAACATCGGAGTCGATTCGCGAGGTGATCTATCCGACGGAATACCTGCCGTCATGTGGCTTGTTCGAAGATCCTACAAAGAAGGAGAACGAAACCCCGAATGACAAAGCACTGAAAGCAGCTATGACGGCCGTGTGTCCTTCTGCCTTTGAAACCCGCAACACCGGTAGCACCCTGGAGATCGAACCTACAATCGGCGATGACGGGTCAATCATCGACCTCCGTATCGCTCCCGAAATTCTTTTCGAGGCAGGCAATCGGAAATGGAGCATCCATAAAGACGAGCTGGGCAATGAGCTTGCTGTCGAGATGCCCTTCTTCTACTCCATCAGAACTAGCACCGCCCTCACGTTGGCGGATGGCGCGCCAGAGCTGTTCTGTGTCCTGACTCCGAAGAATGCGGAAGGAATTCCGGATCGCACACGCAAGGTGTTCGCCATCGTCACGGCCGATGTGGTCACCCAAAAAGCCAGGCCATGAGGCAATCGAGGTCTGATTCCGCAAGGCGGAAGGCTTAAGTGAAGTAGCACAGGCCCGCAATTTATGTGCGAATAGTGGCGGCGGTAAGCCCCAATTCATACCATGTGCAACGACCTAACTCCGAGCGGCCGGGCGGTTGGAAACCGCCGCCACGAGGACTAGGCCAGAATGCCGGTTACAACCTTGGTCGGTTTCACGCCGGTGAGTTTCTGGTCGAGGCCCTGGAAGGGGAAGGTCAGCTTCTTGTGATCGAAGCCTAACAGGTGAAGCATCGTCGCATGAAAATCTCGGATCTGCACCGGGTCCTTGGCCGCACTGTAACCTACCGGGTCGGTTTCGCCGTAAGTGAAGCCGGGTTTCACTCCCGCGCCTGCCATCCACAGGGTGAAGGCTCCGGGATTGTGATCCCGACCGACGAACTTGTTGGTCGTGCCGCCGCGGTTTTCCTGCATCGGGGTGCGACCGAACTCACCGCTCCAGACGACGAGCGTGTCCTCCAGCAGGCCACGCTGCTCCAAATCTGTTAGAAGGGCGGAGATCGGCTTGTCGATGTCCTCGCACTTCTTCACGAAGCCGTCCTTGATCGACTCGACGGCGTTCGATCCATGGGTGTCCCAGCCCCAGTCGAAGAGCTGGATGTAACGCGTGCCGGCCTCGGCGAGTCGGCGTGCGAGCAGGCAGTTGTTGGCGAAGGATTCCTTGCCGGGCTTGGTGCCATACATCTCGTGGATGTGGGCAGGCTCCTTCGAGATGTCCATGACCTCGGGCACCGAGACCTGCATGCGGAAGGCCATTTCATACTGCGAGATGCGGGTCAGCGTCTCGGGATCGCCGATTTCCTGATGCGTCTGGCGGTCGAGCCGATCGAGCGCATCCAGCGCCGCACGGCGGACGTCGCGGCTGATGCCGGGAGGGTTCGCAGCATTAAGCACCGGGTCGCCAGCGGAGCGGCACTGCACGCCTTGATACACGGAGGGCAGGAAGCCGGAGCCCCACAGCGAGGCCCCGACGCGTGGGATGCGGCCACCGGAAATGAGGACCATGAAGCCGGGCAGGTTGTTGTTGTCGCTGCCGAGTCCCCAGGTGACCCAGGAGCCGAGCGAGGGGTAGCCGAGGTTCTGGTTGCCGGTGTGGACGAGCAGTTCGGCGGGGCCGTGGTTGAACTGATCGGTCTGCATCGTCTTGATCAAGCAGAGCTTGTCGGCGTGCTTCGCGAGGTTCGGCAAGCGGTCGGAAAACCAGGCACCGGACTTTCCGTACTGCTTGAACTCGAACTGCGGCCCCAACATCTTGGGCACCCCTTGAATGAACGCGAAGCGCTTGCCTTCGAGGAATTCCTTCGGGCACTCCTTGCCATCAAGGCGCTTGAGCTCGGGCTTGTAGTCGAAGAGGTCGAGCTGACTCGGAGCCCCCACCATGTGCAGGAAGATGACACGCTTCGCCTTCGCAAGCGCCTGCGGTGGCAGCGCCATCAGGGGGTCATTCGCATCACGAAGGATCGCCGGCTTGCTCATGCCGGACGCGAGACCTTGCGAAGCGAGCCAGATCCCGCCGAGACCGGTGGTGCAGTCGCGGAGGAAGTGGCGGCGGGTGAGGTGGCGCAGGCGTTCGGCTTTAATATGTTCTTGAAAGGTCATTTCGGAAAAGGATCGCAGGTTTCGTCATTCGGATTTTGTCATTCGACATTCCCCTCTCATCTCACCATCGCCTCATCGAGGTTCAGCAGCACCGACGCCACGACTCCGAACGCGGCGGCTTGCGGGGTTTCTCCGGCCTTGGGGTCGGGGGCCTGGGTGAAATCGGCCTCGAGCTTGCGATAGACGGCGACCAGTTCCTTCAAGCGCGCCGGAGTGATGGTGCGGGAGGTGACACGGCGGTAACCGGAGGAAAGCTTTTCCTCGATCGTCGTGGCGGGGAGCTTTTCCATCAAGGAGCCGAGCGTGCGCGAGCATTCGTCGAAGGCGGGATCGTTGAGGACGGTGAGGGCCTGGAGCGGGGTATTGGAAACGAGGCGGCGCTTGCTGCACATCTCGCGGGTCGGCGCGTCGAAGGTGGCAAACGTGGGGTAGGGGATACTACGTTTCCAGTAGGTGTAGACCGATCGGCGATAGCGCTCCGGATCTCCAGGTGCCGGAGTTTTCCACGGATCGCCGACGAAGGGAGTCCAGACCCCGGCCGGAATCGGCGGGCGGGTCGGCATGCCATGGGTTTTGAGGGAAATCAGGCCGGAGACGGTGAGGGCGTGATCGCGCGACATCTCCGCCGTCAGCCGCTGCCTGGGGCCACGGGCTAGGAGGCGGTTGGATTGATCACGTTCCGCCATGCCAGGGGCGATGACCGCGCTTTGGCGATAGGTGGCGGAGGTGACCAGCTCGCGGGCGAGGCGTTTCAGGCTCCACTTGAACTCGCTCTGGAAACGGACGGCAAGGTCGTCGAGCAGCTCGGGGTGGTAGGGCTTCACGCCGGAAGAACCGAAGTCCTCGGCGGTCTCGACGATGCCGGTGCCGAAGAGTTCGAGCCAGAAGCGATTGACGATGACGCGGGCCGTCAGTGGATTTTCGGACGAGGCGATCCATTTCGCCATGGCGAGCCGATCATGCTTCGCGCCAGCCGGGATCTTGGGGAACAGGGCTGGAACGTCGGGTGTGTCGATGCGGTCGCCCTTGTTGAGCCAGTTGCCTCGGACGAAGACGTGGGTCTCGCGACGGGCGGCAGGTTCGAGTTCGCGCATCACGGGGACGGTGGTCGAGGGGATGGCCTTCAGCTTATTGCGGGCGTCGTTGATCGTGTTGCGGTGCGCGACGGCATCCTGCTGGGTCAGCAAGGCGGTCCATGTCGGGTCGCTGGTGACGGCGAGGCGTCCGCGTTTGGTGACCATGGGAAAGCTGGAGATGATGGTTCCCCCATTGGAGAGGGTCACCTGGAGCTTCGCACCCGGTTCGAGGACGATCGGTTCCTGCGGGATCACCACGCACCAGCGGAGACGATCGATCTTGCTGTAGGGCCCCCAGCCTTGTCCGCCCTTGAGCGAGGCTTCGGGATCGAACAACGGGTGCTCCTCATCGCCGATGAGGCGTGAGAGCATGACCGGACGGGGCTTGGAGCCATCCGCAGGAAGGATGACGGCGTCGATTTTCCTCAGGAACGAGCCCCACTCCGGAGTGAGGCGTGCGGCGCTTTCATCGAGGGGCAAGAGTTCGATCCTGATCGCGGTGAGGGGTGTGGAGTCGGCCGGCTGGAAGGCCAGGAGATGTTGGGAACTGCTGGCAACATTGCCGGTGGTGCGGAACTCCCGGTATCCATCCTGATCGACGGTCTTGAGAACGGTCCCTTTCCCGGTGGTCTCCAGATTGTTGACAGGCTTCCAGGTGGTCGACTTGTTCAAACTACCATGGATCTCGTACAATGCGGACTCCGCCTTGGTGATCGTCGCCTGGAGATTCCCCGCCTCATTGTGTCTCGCGGGGTCGACAGGCACGCTGACCGTGGGAAGCCCCTCGCTCAGGTCGGCGTCGCGGGTCTGGTTGAAGAAGGCGGCGAACTTGTAGTACTCATCATGCTGGATGGGATCGTAGGGATGGCTGTGACATTGAACGCAGCCGAAGGTCTGGCCCTGCCAGACTTCCCAGGTGGTGTTGACCCGATCCAGCACGGCGGAGACGCGGAACTCCTCGTCATCGGTGCCGCCTTCCTCATTGGACTGGGTGAGGCGGTGGAAGGTGGTGGCGACCAGTTGGTCGAGCGTGGGATTCGGCAGCAGGTCACCGGCGAGCTGCTCGATGGTGAACTGGTCGAAGGGCTTGTCCTGGTTGAAGGAATCGATCAGCCAGTCACGGAACTTCCAGGAGTCACGCGCGCGATCAAGGCCAAGGCCCTCTGAATCCGCATAGCGCGCAAGGTCCATCCAGACCGAAGCCCAGCGTTCGCCGAAAGCGGGTGAGGCGAGCAGGCGATCGATCTGCTTTTCATAGGCATCGGGGGAGGTGTCGGCGATGTAGGCGTCGAGCTCCTCCAGCGTCGGAGGGAGTCCGACGAGATCGAGGGAAACGCGGCGGAGCAATGCGGCGCGATCCGCTTCCGGCGACGGCTTGAGCTTTTCCGAATCGAGTCTTCCGAGGATGAACTGGTCGATGGGATTGCGGCACCAGGCGGGATTGGAAACCTTCGGTAGGGTGTGACGCTCGGGTTTGACGAAGGCCCAGTGCTCGCCCCACTTCGCGCCTTCCTTGACCCATTGGGTGAGGATCCCGATTTCCTTGTCGGAGAGTCTTGGACCGTGCTCCGGCTTTGGCATCACTTCATCCGGATCCTGGCTGAGGATGCGCTTGATCATCTCGGAGGCCTCAGGATTTCCGGGCACGACGACTGGCTGGCCGGACTCGCCTTTGCCGAGAACCTTGTCGCGATAGATGAAGGAGACCTCTCCCGCCTCTTTCACCCCGCCGTGGCAGGCGGTGCATTTGGCATTGAGGATCGGCCGCACGTCACGGGCGAAGTCGATCTCGCCGCGCGCGATCATCGGCGGAAGGGCAAGCAGGAGCAGGAGGAGTCGGGTTGGGCTCATTCGGCGAAAATTCGGATCTCATTCAGACCACCGCCCTGGTTGGGGTGGTCATCGGGACGAAGCAGGTTGCGGTAGTGGCTGGTGACGACCAGCTTCACATGGCGGGCCTCGACGGATGGGAAGCTGAAGTCATGGAAAGGGAAGGAGCCTTTCGCCCCGGGATCGAGCCGCGGAAGACTTCCTTCAAGCACGGTGGTGTAGTGGACATCGTCATTGGAAACCATCAGCAGGAAAGACTCGGTTCCACGATCGTCAATGCGGCGATTGCAGGTGTTCTGCAGGGAGACGCGTGAAATGCGGGTGGTGGCGAGCAGATCGACGGTGAACCCACCATTCTCTCCATCCGGAGCCAGCCAGAACGACCAGTCACCGGGAACACCCGTGTCGTCGAGCCTGCCGTCTGTTAGATTCTCCGGCGGAAACACCGAGCCGTGAGGGCGGATGCAGTAGCCGGGGCTGGTGACGGGTTTTCCGAGGGCGAGGTTTCTTCCCGGCTCCTCTTGTGAGGCGGGTTGTAGGGCAAGGTTCGGCACACGGATGGGTTCCGCATCCAGGGCCTTCAACAACCGGCTGCCGGACTTCTCTCGAACCAAAGCCCTGGATTCTCCTTTCGTGAGACGGGTTTTGCCGGAGGACTGCACCTCGACCTCGCCCTCATAAACTTCAGTGAGCACGACCGGGTTTGTGCCGTCGCTGCCCACCGCGAGGCCGAAGCGAGTGCCGAGGTCCACGAAGCGACCGCCTGGCGTGTTGACGCGGAATCCCTCGGCTCCCGGGGGTGCGTGGACGGAGAGTCGGCCATGGGAGACGGTCAGGGTTTCGGCCTCATCGAGGCGAAACTGGCAGGGGCCTTCGAGCACGACTTCCGCACCGCTGGGAAAGGAAAGTTCGAGGATCCCGCGTTCGAAGTCGATCGGGGTCTTCACCGGCAGCGGCTGTCCTTTGGTGAGGGTGCTGGTTCCGGAAACCCGCACGATTCTGGCGCTGGGTCCGGGTTTCAGCAGGAAAAAGGAGGCGGTCAGCGAGAGCAGCAGCAAGGCGGCGAGCGCCAGCAGCTTTCTGTTAGCAAAGCGCAGGGCAGCGCGCGTGGGGACCTTGGCCGGAGTTTCATGCTCAGCCCGGCGGATCAGGGCGGAGTGAAGCGCGGTGGCACGACGGTATTGCTCCCGGGCTGTTGGACTTTCCAGCAGCAAGCGGTCCAGCGCCTCGCGCCCGGCGGGGTCAAGAGTTCCGTCGAAGAGCGATTGGATCAGGCGATCGAACGGGTCCGGATTCATGAAGCCGTGGGGTTCAATTGCTGATCAATGCAGTCCTCGAGAAGCTTGCGGATGCGCAACAGAAGGACGGAGAGTGCGCCTGGTGACTTGGAGCGCGCGGTCGCCAGCTCCTGAACCGAAGCGCCCGGTTGATAGCGTGCGAGAATCAGTTCCCGATGCTTGGCTGACAGCTTGTTGAGGCAGCCTTCAAGCGCGTTTTCGAGCTCGGCCGTGTTGTCATCGACGGGATGCTCCTCACCCAGCAGTTCGACGAGACGGTCGCTGAACACATGTCGGTCGCGTTGGGCATCGCGCCTCGCGGCCATGACCTGATGTCGGGCAATGCCGAAGGCCCAGGCTAGGAAAGGGCGCGCCGGATCGTACTCCTTCGCCTTCCGCCACAGGACGAGATTGGTTTCCTGAAGGACGTCGTTCGCCAGCGTGCGGTCATCCGGCAGCAGCGAGAGGATCAGTCGATGCAGCGCCCCCTGGTGGCTGGCGATCCAGCCAACCATCTGTTCTTCCGGCGTCCTCGGGTGCTCGCTCATCGGTCTTCCACTAGGTTTACCGGAAAGCGGCGGAATCTTACGCGGAAAATTTCACCCTTCTCCAATCGACCGCTTTTCAGGGCTTCGGGACCGCCACGCCGGCCTCTTGAAAGGCGCTCTGTGCCTCTGCCACCGCGCGATACTGGGCCAGTTGAGCCGGGGTCAGGATTTCCTCTAACAGCTTCGCCTGGGACAGGACCTTTTCCCTTTGCTGATCCGCCATCTTGAGTCCGACCGCCTTCGGATCCATCGCGGTGGCGGCGTCGTCTCCGATGGCGAGCATGGCTTCGACCGATCGATCACTGATCGAGCCCAAGCCGCTGGGCAGGTAGCTGGATTCCATCAACAAATCCACACCTGCCGGCAGGTTGGCGGCCTCCTTCGCGGCGGAAGCCCTGAGGACATCGGCCACCGCCTCCCGCTGTTCCTGGGAAAGATCGACCTTGCCCATGAAATCCGCCAGCTCCCGTTGGGCCTTGGATTCCACCCGGTTCTCCATCTGTCGGGCACGCAGCGAGTCCAGCGCCGCGGCCTGCTCGGGTCCGAGGATGGCGCGGAACTTCGAGTCGAACATCCTGGCCGACTGCGCCATCATTTCCAATCGGGCCTTCGGAGACAGCCCCTGGGTGCTCTCGGATGGCTGAAGGCGCTGCTCGGTGAGCAAGGCATCGAAGCGATCGATCTGCTCGGTGCTCAGACCCAGCGCCTCGGCCATGCGCAGGAGCTTCGCCCGGTCGCGCACCGACCCCGCCTCGCGGAAAGCCTTTTCCAAGCGCTGCTGAAGGACCACCGCGTCCTGGGTCGGGGAAATCGGCGTCACCGTATTCCTGGGAATCGTCGGGCGGAGGGGGCGGCCATTGCGTCCGGAATCGAAGCCACCACCTTGGGAGAAGGTCTTGCCGTTTCCGACCTCTGCGGAGTTCGAGGCGGAGTCGCTCGGCTTCTGCCCGCCCGATTTCACCCCCCAGCCGAGGGCGAAACCGACCAGCGCGGTGGCCACGGGAATCAGCGTTTTCGAATTCATCTGCACGTGTGGGTAAAACGCCGCCTGTGGGAAGGTTCGTTGCCTGAAATCAGGCCTTGCGGATCTCCAGCACCGCCGCCGCCATGTCCGGCGCCTTGAAGGTCGAGGACCCGGCCACCATGACGTTCGCGCCGGCCTCGGCACAGCGGGCCGCCGTCTCTGTCACGATCCCGCCATCGACCTCGATGTGATACGAAAGTCCATGCTCGGCCCGATACGCTGCTGCGGCGGAAATTTTCGGCAGCACCTCGGCCATGAAGGCCTGCCCGCCGAAGCCCGGCACCACCGTCATGCACAGCAGCAGGTCGATCTGCGAAAGATAGGGAATCGCCGCCTCGAAGGGCGTCGCCGGATTCAGCGCCAACCCCGCCTGGCAGCCCGACTCGCGGATGCGGCGCAGGGTTTCCGCGACGTCGTGTTCGGCCTCGACATGGACTGTGATCAGGTCCGCCCCGGCCGCCACGAAGCGCGGCAGGAAATGGTCGGGACGCGAGATCATCAGGTGGACATCGAGGAAGATGTCATTCGTTTCATGCACTGTCTGCACCATCGCCGGACCGAAGGAGATGTTGTCCACGAAATGGCCGTCCATCACGTCGAGATGCATCCAGTCGGCCCCGGCACTGATCGCCCGCGTCACCTCATCGCGCACGCGCGAAAAGTCCGCCGCCAGCAACGACGGAGCCACCACCCGGTCTTGGAAAGTCTTTGGAATCACGGAGACAGGAAAAGCCGGAGCGAGGCGAAGCGCAAGCGGGCAGTGGTATCACGGGCTGGTCCGATCAATCCTGACCAGCGTGACAAACTGCTTGCCTGAAGCCGTCGGCGAAATCCCGCGCGGTGGGTCCATTACGGAAACCAGCCGCCACTCGCCTTCCTTCAGGCGCAACAGGCCCCCGGTGCGGAAGGAGGTGAACTGGGGCATTTTCACCATCAGCTCTTCAGGGCCGAAGGTGCTCATGCCCGCCATTTCGACGTCCTCCAGCGTGATCGAAACATCCCAGCTCGACTTCTCCGCCGATACCGGATGCGCCACGGCTTCAAGCGTATGACCCGTGTTGCGGGTTTCAAAAGCGGTGGGTGAACAAGACTTCGCGGCGGCCTCAGCAGCTTTCTCGGCGACGGTCACGGCTTCCTTTTTCGGCTCTTCGCCTACGATGGTGCAATAGGTGGGTGGCTCATACTCGGTTGGATAGATCGACTCTGTGATCGATTCGGTGCTCACCCGGGTCGAGGCATCGAGTCCCTGAGCCGGGCACCAGAAGAGCTTGATGCCATCCTTTCCTTCCAGCCACTCGTCGCGCAGCTTGGTCAGGGCGGTGACATCTCCCAGATGATCGAGGGATCGTGCGATCTCCAGGCTCGGCACTTCCCACGTCTCCAGCCGGAGTCTCAAGGCGGCGCGGGCTTCCTTGAGTCGGGAAGCGGGCACGGTGGAAAGAGAACTGTCGCCGGAGGAGGATGGCGCGGCAAATGGATCGACCTCGCCGCCGGGATCATTACGGGTGTCCTCCTTGGCCGCAGGTTCTGGCGGGGGCGCGGGCTTGGGGTCTTTTGACATCTCCTCAGCTACAGAGGTCAGCAGAGAGACAAACAGGACGGAAACGATCAAGCTCAGGCGTGGATTCGGTTTCATGGTGATCCGGCTTGGACGCCTGAGACGGGATCTGCATTCAACCGAAATGGAGGGAAATTACTTCTTCTGGTCATCCTTCCACAGCCACTCCAGCGCGCCCGCCAAGGTCTGTTTAGTGACCCGACCATCGGTGTGACCCGCACCTTTCGCGAAGACGTAGCGATAGGCGTAGCCCTTCTTCTTCAACTCGGCGGCCATGCGCTGGTTCGCCATGACCCAGTTGTGGAGCGAGGCTTCGTCGCGATCGTGACCGTTGTCGTTTTCACTGACCTCCAGCCACACGCGGATCGGCTTGGCCGGGGTCTTGCCGATCAGGTTTTCATGATATTCCCAGGCCCCGTGCGGGGTCTTCGGGTCCTGCGGAAACTGCTGGTCGACGTAGGTGCCGGAGTAGGTCAGGACCTTGCCATAAAGCTCGGGATGGAACCACGCCATCGTGAACGCCGCCACGCCGCCGGAGCTGCCGCCCATCGTCGCGCGGTTCTTCGGATCGCGAGTGAATTTGAGCTGATAGTCCTTCGCGACTTTTGGCAGGACTTCCTTCTCGATGAACTGCGTGTAGGTGTCGGACACCGTGTCATACTCCAGCCCGCGCTGGCTGCCCTTGGAATCGCCGCCGCCGGAATTGATCATGATGGCCACCATCACCGGCACGCGTTTCGTGGCGATCAGGTTGTCGAGCACCACCGGCAACACCCCGCGATAGCCGAGACCATCCTGGGCCACGATGAAGGCCGCCTCCGTGCCCGGCTTGTATTGGGCGGGAATGTAAACCGCCACCTTGCGCTGATACGGCACCACGCCCGGTTGCTTCTTGGCAATGCCTTTGTAGATCTCGCTGTCCTTCGACTCCATCGTGAACTCGACGACCTTGCCCTGCGGCACGCCCGGTTGGACCTTCGTCTCCGGCGCATCGGCATAGTCCGGCCCGATCGTGAACTCCGTTTCCTCCGCCCGGGCCGGGCAGATGGCGAGCAGGGAAATGAGAGCGGAGCAGGCGAGGCGTGAGAGAATGACCATGTCAGCCGGAATACTTGGAGCGATTGGTGAGTTTGTCAGATCGGTGATGGTTGAGGACGACTTGAATCGCCCTGCCAATTCCTTGATGCGCCAGCTTGTCGGATGGGCCGGAGAACGGTAGTTCAGGGGCGATGAATGGCGTTTCACGGATGATCGGGGTGATCATGGTTGGCACGATGATGTTTGCCTCTGCGGCGGAGGAGCGGGTTTGGACCGGGGTCAACGGTCGGACCTTCACGGGGAGTTTCCACGTGTTTTCGAGTGATCGGACCAAGGCCACCTTCCTGACGCGCGAGGGCCAGCTGGTGACCGTGGCGCTTCAGAACCTGATTCCGGCGGATCGTGAGCTGCTGCTGAATCCTCCCAAGGCCGCGCCGGCACCCGCTGCAGGAGATGGTTTCAAGGAACTGCCTGAGTCCAATCGGGGGAGAATCCCAAGCCTGCATCCGAAGGAGTTTGGCGCCAGCGATGCTGAATCGCTGACCGATGCCTTGTGGATCGCGATGCTATGGTGGGACAAGGTGGGGTTGCTGGAGGTGCCGAAGGCGGGGGACGAGGACAGCAAGGCGGAATGGCTCCACAAGGAGCTGACGCGGCAGCTTTCCCGGGGAGGCAGGAGTGCGGCCTCGCTTGAGGAGGCGAAGGCGGTGGTGGAGGAGTTTTTTGCGGACCACCACAAAGACACCGCGACGGCGCGGGCGAAGATCCTCAGTCACGATCTTTCGATGGCAGACATGGTGGCCACCTTGAAGGGGTCGGACGCGGTGGTGATGAAGCTGACGATGACTTATGAAAACAATCGGGATTTCAGCATCTGCACGGTGCTGGAGCAGCTGACACCGCAGGGCGAGTTTGCCTTTCATGTCTTTGGCAGACGATTGCGCGGAAAGGTGCTGACGGCGGCGGATGGCTCGTTGGAGTTCTCGGTCCTGAATCGCGAGGAGCTGCCACCGCACTATGCCACGCAGGGTGCGCGGTTTCACTACAAGCCGGACAGGGCCTGGAACGGACTGCTGGTGATGCAGCCCTTTGTGTATGCCACCAAAGGCAAGCCTTCACCGTTGCCGCCGGAGGAGATGCCGAAGGCCCCAAAAGATCCCCAGAATCCCCAAGCGCCCCAGCCCGCGCCGGAAATCGCCGGGGATCAACACCCAATCCCCCAGGAGGTGGCGTGGAAATCCTCGGATCGCCCCAGCCGCGACTGGACCCTTGTTGATGGCACCCGGTTCTCTGGCAGCTACTCCGGGAAAAAACTCGAGCTCTATCAACTCCGCAGCCCCCAGGGAAAGACGCTTGAAATCCGTCTCGACCAATTGCCTCCGGATCAACGGGCGGCTCTCTTGTTTCAGGCAGGCTGCGCGGGGGCGGCGACGGTGAACCGGCTGGATCTCGGCTACCGCTTCACGACCGCGAAGAAGGAGTCGATCGAGTTCAGGATCAGCGGTGAGGGCACCTTCGGCCGCCTCGAAGTTCCCTCGGAGAAATTCGCGATGGTCTTCGATCTTGCGGACGGAGCCTTTGCCCTTTACGACAATCTGAATTCGTCGAGTCCCCGGGCGACCGCTTATGGGCGCTATGAGGCGGAGCACTTGCTTCATGGCGAGTCGCCGCGCGATCCGGACTTTGCCAAGCTGCTGGAGACCTTTTCGACCAGCACCCTGCCACGCAGTCGGGCCTCGAAGGTGGCTGGACTGGATGCGCGTTCGTGCCGCTTTCCGAGGAATCCCGATGGCCCCAGCATGCAGGATCTGGAAATGGACTTCGTGGCGGTGAATCCCCCGGTGGCGCTCACCGCCATCAGTCACCTTCTGAATTCCCGTGGCCCGTCCATCAAGGCCTCCTCCTCTCCGGTCCGAATGGACATGAGTTGGAATCAGGATTTCGATTCGATCGAGCCCTGTCTGGCCCGCACTCGTGTGCTGCCACTGCGAATGACTTGGACCAACAAGGAGAACGAACGCTGTGTCCTGCCCGAGATAAGGTTGATCACCCAGGGGAAATTCTCGCTCGAACTGGTGAAAGCCACCGTGCCGGATTCCTTCCCGGACGGTCATTTCGCCATTCCAGCCGAGGCCCGCAAACTGGAACGGGGGAAAAAGGTTCCGGACCGATGATGCTGGCTTCAGGTCATGCCTCGCGTGTTCACGGGAAGCCGAAACGGGATGGAGACTTGACGACAAGCAGCATGAAGGGCCTCCGTAGTGTCCCGAAAGAAACCCTTCTTATGACCCGATTCCTGGCCCTGCTTTCCCTCACCACTCCCTTGCTGGGTGCCCAGCTTTCTCCCGGCGACCTCCGGACCGAGTATCTGGAGCGGCCGCTCGCGATCGGCACCACGCAGCCGCGGTTTTCCTGGAAACTGAAGGCCGCCGATCCACAGGCGCGGGACTTGAAGCAGACCGCTTATGAAATCCAGGCGGTGCGGGAGTCCGAGGGCTTTGAAAAGTCTCCCCTATGGACTTCGGGAAAAGTCACCTCGGCGGCGACCTCGCAGATCGAATGCGCGGCGAAGGGTCTGACTTCACGCGATCGTCTCGCCTGGCGGGTGCGGGTCTGGGATGGAAAGGGCGAGGCCTCGGACTGGAGTGCGCCCGCCACGTTCGGAATCGGTCTGCTGCAGCCAGACGACTGGAGCGCGCTGTGGATCAGCTCGAAGGACGACCACTTTTTCACCACCACCGAGAACGTGCAGAACTTCGTCGGCGATCCCCAGCGCGGGACGCTGCACCTCACCCCGGCGAAGCTGTTTCGCAAGGAGTTCGAAACCCCCGCCGTGGTGCGGGCCACGCTGCATGCCACGGCGCTCGGCGTTTACACGGTCGAGATCAACGGCCAGCGCGTCTCCGATGAACGGCTCGCGCCCGGTTGGTCCGCCTATCAGCGTCGCGTGAACTCGCAGACCTACGATGTGACGAAACTCGTCCGCTCCGGAAAGAACGCGATCGGGGCGACATTGGCCGATGGCTGGTATTCCGGATACGTCGCCTATGGTCTGCTGACCGCACAGCCCGGATTGATCGAGGGCGTCAACGGCCGCAGCTACTACGGCATTTCCCCGGCGGTGCGCCTTCAGTTGGAGTTGGAGCTTTCCGATGGCAGCCGCAAGACCGTGGCCACCGACACGACTTGGAAAACCTCCACGGGTCCGATCACCGAGACCGACATCCTGATGGGGGAATCCTACGATGCCCGCAAGGAGCTGCCGGGTTGGACGAAGGACGGATACGATGACTCGAAGTGGGAAAACGCGGTCTGCAAGACCGGCACCAACTCGAAGATCACCCCGCATCCGGGAGTGCCTGTTAGAGCGATCGAGGAAATGGTTCCAAAGACCGTGAAGGAGCAATCACCCGGCGTGTTCATTTTCGATCTCGGGCAGAACATTTCCGGCGTCGTGCGCCTGAAGGTCAAAGGCAAAGCCGGCGACAAGGTGAAGATCCGTTATGCGGAGATGCTCCACAAGGACGGCCGACTCAGCACCGAGAACCTCCGCTGTGCCCGCGCGACCGATACCTACATCTTGAAAGGCGATCCGAACGGGGAAACCTGGACACCAGAGTTCACCTATCACGGCTTCCAATACATCGAGCTGACCGGCTTTCCCGGGACGCCGGATGTCTCGGCGGTGACGGGCATCGTGATCCATTCCGACACGCCCCTGCATGGAAAGTTCGAGTGCTCCGATCCGATGCTGAACCAACTCCACCGCAACATGGTATGGACCCAGCGGGCAAACTTCTTCGAAATGCCGACCGATTGTCCGCAGCGTGATGAGCGCATGGGCTGGACCGGCGATGCGCAGATCTATGTGAATGCGGCCACCTTCAATGCCGATATCTCCGCGTTCTACACCAAGTGGCTTTACGACCTGAACGACGACCAATGGGACTACGGCGCGTATCCGGCCTATGCTCCGCGTCCACTCGCCCGACCGAACGAGCATCATGCTGCCGGCTGGATGGATGCAGGCGTGATCTGCCCATGGACGATCTGGCAGGCCTATGGCGACACACGTGTCATCCGCGAACATTGGCGGAACATGACCGACTTCATGGACTGGCGCGCCACCCGTGATCCGGGGCTGGTTGGCGGGTTGGATGACTGCAATTTCGGCGACTGGCTTTCGGTTGGAAACGTCAAGACTCCGATCCCCTTCATCGACCTCGCCTATCACGCCTGGGACGCCACCCTGATGGCGGAAATGGCGGAGGCAATTGCCAAGCCGAAGGACGCCGCGAAATACAAGGCGCTGGCCGCCAAGGTTCGCGCAGCCTTCCAGAAGACTTATCTGAAACCGGATGGAAAGCTCGCAGTCGACAACCAGTCCGCCTATGCCATCGCGCTCTACTTTGACCTCATCCCCGCCACCCAGCGTGATGCCAGCGCCGCCCGTCTGGCGGAGCTCATCAAGGCGAACGGCAACAAGATGACCACCGGCTTCCTCGGCACCCGCCCGCTGCTGCCCGCCCTGTCGGCCAGCGGCCATCACGACCTCGCTGGCATTCTCATGCAGCAGCACGAGTATCCGAGCTGGGGCTACGAGGTGGACAACGGCGCGACCACGATCTGGGAACGCTGGGACTCCTACATCAAGGGAGAGGGCGTCCACGAACCGAGCATGAACTCGTTCTCGCACTATGCCTTCGGCGCGGTCGGCGAGTGGATGATGGGCGAACTCGTCGGGATCGGCCATGCCGCTCCGGGCTTCGACAAGATCCGCATTGCGCCCCGTCCCACCGGCACCATCACCCAGGCCTCCGGCTCCACCGACACACGACACGGCACTCTCTCCTGCGATTGGAAACTCGATGGCGGAACCTTCACGGCCACGATCGTCATTCCGCCCAACACCACCGCCGAAGTGACCATGCCGGTCAAAGGCACGGTGACCGAAAGCGGCAAGCCTTTCCCGGCCGCCACCTCGGGAGCCTTTGTAGTTGGATCAGGAAGATATGTCTTCTCGGTGAAACCTTGATGGATGATTTGAAAACTTCAGCGTCCAGAGTAAGGCCCCCATTTTCCGGCAGAGTTCATCCTTGAGATTCTCTCTGGGATCTCGGACAGACTTTGTGACCGTGCTCGGATTTGGCGGTCAATCTGCCGAAGCAACCCAAAGACCGCCGTCGAGGTCTTCACGTCCCTAACGGGAGATGGAGATCCTCCCGTCCGGTTCGGAGCAAGGCCGTTTAATGCCCGTTTCTCTATCTCAGTCCTTCCTCTTCAGCAGCGGGAAGAGGACGACGTCGCGGATGGTCGGGGCGCCGGTGAGCATCATGATGAGGCGGTCGATGCCGATGCCGATGCCGCCGGCGGGGGGCATGCCGTGTTCGAGGGTCTCGATGAAGTCGTAGTCGACCTTCTGGGTTTCGTCGCCGGACTG